>DATGXW010000032.1:0-19570 GCA_035298585.1 Phycisphaerales bacterium | reverse complement strand
ATTACAGCCGCAACAACAGCGGCGATATTTATATCCTTGATATGCAAACCGGGGCAATGCGTTTCCTCACGATTGGCCGGCGATGACCTCCGCGCCGTCAAAGCCGTGGACGTAGGTGAGGCCTTCGCGTTCGGCGACCTGGTCGGCGAGGGTCTTGGCTTCGGCGATGTTCTCACCCTCGAGGATGACCTTGGCGCCGAGCTGTGCACACCTGGAGCGCTTGATGAGCGGGGCGAACCGTGGCATCACGACGGTGACGGGGATGCCCAGGTCCTGGCCGTGGTAGGCGAGGGCGAGTGCATGGTTCCCGGCGGAGGCGGCGATGACGCCGCGCTCGCGCTGATCCTTTGCGAGCAGGAGGAGTGCGTTGCGGGCGCCGCGCTCCTTGAAGCTGCCGGTGGACTGGAGGAACTCGAGCTTGCAGTAGACCTCGCAATTGCACAGGCGCGAGAGAGCGAGCGACTGCTCGCAGGGGCTGTTGTACACGCCCGAGGCAATCCTGCGCCGGGCGGCGACGATCTGGTCGAAAGTGACTTCCACGGCGGATGGTATGGCGTGCGGGGAGAGCCGCCGGGAGACCTGGCCGCACGCACGTGAGAGGATGGCGGCGCCCGGGCGCCACGATGTGCTCCGCCAGAAGGGCGTCGAGGGATCGGTGCGTCAGGCAGGGTTGTGTGCAGACGGCGAGATGCGAGTTCCATAGGAAGGCCGGGGCGCTGCGTGTGCAGCGCCCCGGCCTTCTGGGTAAGGAGATCGGGTTGGTTGCGTGATCGCGGCGATCAGACCGTTTCGGCGAGGAGATCTGCGATCTGGATGGCGTTGGTGGCGGCGCCCTTGCGGAGCTGGTCGCCGCAGGCCAGGAGGCACCAGGAGATGTAGGGTGTGTCGCCCGAGACGGTCTTGCCGGTTTCGATCACGGCGGGGTCGGGGCGCAGGCGGCCGACGAGGACATCATCGCGGCCCGAGGCCTGGAGGGGCGTCGGGAAGCGGTTTGCCGGGCGGTCGTCGATGAGCGTGACGCCGGGGATGTTCTCGAAGGCGGCGCGGACTTCTGACTCGGTCGCGGCGCGCCGGAGGCGGACCGTGATGGCCTGGGTGTGTGCACGCAGGACGGGGACACGGACGCAGGTGGGCGTGATCTGGAGCGCCGGATCGGACCAGATCTTCCGGGCCTCGTCGATGATCTTGCGTTCCTCGACGTTGAGACCGGAGACGGGGTCGACGTCGGAGTCGTGGCTGAAGACGTTGAATGCACACGGCTCCTTGAAGAAGCGCGGTTCGGGGGCGTGGCCATCGAGGACGCGGCGTGTCTGAGCGCGCAGCTCGTCCATGGCGGCGATGCCGGCGCCGCTGACGGCCTGGTATGTGGCGACCTGGATGGACTCGACGCCGAACGAACGCCGGAGCGGATCGACCGCGGTGAGGAGAATGACGGTCGAGCAGTTGGGGTTGGCGATCAGGCGCGGGGGCGTGGCGGCCCTGGTCAAGCGCGAGCCGTTGATCTCGGGGACGATCAGCGGGATGTGCGGGTCGAGCCTGAACGCGGAGGAATTGTCGACGACCAGAGCGCCGGCCGCGACGGCGGCTGGGGCGAAGCGACGCGCGACGTCCGCGCTTGCGGCGAAGATCGCAAGATCGCTTGTCGCAAAGGAGTTTTCTCCCAGGGCTTCGATCTCGACCTTGCCGTCGCCGTAGGGGATGGTGGTTCCGACGGAGTTTTCCGAGGCCAATGCGACGACGCGCGACTGGTGGATGCCCCGCGAGGAGAGGATCTGAAGCACTTCGCGCCCGACCGCGCCGGTTGCGCCGACCACGGCGAAGCGAGCGGGGCGGACGCCCCTGGTCTCCACCTGCACGGCGGGGGTGTGCGTGACCACCGCGGGTTGTGCCCCGGTGGGGTCGACGGCGGGACGGGTGGCGCGGAGCTCGCGGCGCAGGTCAAGGAGATCGGCGACGACGCTCTGCGCGGTCGGCCAGCGTCCTGCGCCCAGGCCGCGGATGAACGTCACCGCGCCGTCGGAAGTCCTGACCAGGAGGCCGTTGGTCGAGCCGGGAAGCTCCGCGAAGGGGCTCCTGGCGTCGACCAGGCGGGGCTCGACCGTTCCGACCACGCCCTCGGGCGTTCTGCGCGCTGAGGCGATGAGCCGGATGACCTGCCCGTCGCGCTTGCGCTGGGCGAGTTCCTCGATGGACTGGGCCGAGAGCCCGGTGCGGGGGATGTCTTCGAGCCTGACCGAGGCATCAAAGGCGTGGAAGGAGAGGATGGCGAGCTTCTCGGCGGCGTCGGCGCCGCTGAGATCCCGCGTGGGATCGGCCTCGGCGAAGCCCTTGTCCTGCGCGGTCTTGACGGCGGCGTCGAACGAAGCGCCCGACTGGACCTGATCGAGGACGAAGTTGGTCGTGCCGTTGATGACGCCCTCGATCGACTCGATGCGTGCGCCCTGCCTGCGGAGGCTGACGATCGATTCGATGAGCGGGACCGCGCCGCCGACGGCGGCGGAGTAGCGGAGGGTGCCGCCCGTCCTGCCGGCAAGGTCGCGGAGTTCGCGGCCGTGCGCGGCGATGAGGGCCTTGTTGGCGGTGACGACGTGCTTGCCCGAAGAGAGCGCGGAGCGCACGGCGTGGTAGGCTGCGTCGGTGCCGCCGATCAGTTCGATGACGACGTCGTCGCCGGGCGCGGACGCGGCCTTGATGAGGGAGCTGGTGACGAGGGAAGGAGGGATGCCGGCCGCGGCCGCCTTGGCTTCATCGCGGACCGCGACGCGGGTGACTTCAAAGTCTGATTCGAGCTGGTGGAGCAGCGTGTAGACGCCGCCGCCCACGGTGCCTGCGCCGAGGATTGAGGCGCGGATGGGCGCGGGGGCCGGGGCGGGGGCGAAGAAGACATCGGGCTCGGAGCCCACGACCGAGACGTCGCTGCGCTGGAAGGAGCCGACTTCAAAGGAAAGACCGCGTGCACGGGCCAGCAGCACGGCCTTGTGCTGGATGACGCCGCCGTCGAGGGTGAGGGCGGTTTCCCAGGAGACCGTGCGGAAGCGGCGCGCCGGCGGGCCGGGGAGCGCGGGATCGCGGTCGTAGAGACCGTCGACGTCCTTGATGAGACGGCATCGTGATGCTCCAAGCTCGGCGGCGAGGAAGAGGGCCGTCAGGTCCGATCCGCCGCGGCCGAGCAGCGTGAACTGGCTGTCATCATCGACGCCGACAAAGCCGGGGATGATGACGACGGGGACCTGTGCGAGCGTCCGGTCGATGATCCGCCGGTCGATCGAGGCGGGGTCGGCGTCGGTGCCGCGCCCGCGGGTCTTGAGCTGGATCGCCTGCGGGCCGAGGACTCGCGCGGGGATCCCGGCGCGGACGAAGGCCAGGGAGAGGAGGGAGGCGGTGGTGAACTCGCCGGTGGCCAGGAGGAGTGCACACGCCTGGTCGTCGGTGGCGTCGGTGTAGGAGCGTGCCTGGGTGAGGAGCTTGTCGGTGGTGCCTTCAAAGGCCGACACGACGACGACGACCTTGGAGCCGGCCCTGACCCACCTGTAGGCCTCGTGGACGCCGCGGCGAAGATCCTCCTCGCTTCGGAGGACCGAACCGCCGAACTTGAGAATGGTCAGCGAGTGCACGCGACACCTCCCTTGGTGGAGGAACCGCTTGCGGGGGAGATCCCCGCGGCGGCGGCGGCGTTGTTGATCGCCTGCTCGAGGTCGGCGATCACGTCGGCGGGTTCTTCGAGGCCGACGGAGAGGCGGACCAGGCCGTCGGTGAGCCCGACGCGGAGGCGCTGCTCGCGCGGGACGTCGCCGTGGGTCATGCTCGCGGGATGGGTGATGAGCGTCTCGACGCTTCCGATGTGCTCGACCAGCCGGCAGAGCTTCACGCCGTTGAGCAGCGCGGTGCCGGCCTCGACGCCGCCCTTGATCTCAAAGGAGATCACGCCGCCGTGCAGGCCGCCGATGTGCTGGCGCTGGGCGATCTCGCGCTGCGGGAAGGTCTCGAGCCCCGGGTAGTAGACGGTGTCGATGAGCGGGTTTGATTCGAGCCAGCGGGCGATCGTGAGCGCGTTGAGGGACTGCTGGCGCAGGCGGAGCGGGAGGGTCTTGAGGCCCTGGATGGTCTGGAAAGCGTTGAAGGGGGCCTGGATGTTGCCGGTGCACTTGCGGATCCAGCGGACGCGGTCGAGCAGGGCGGTGTCGCGGCTGGTGATCGCGCCGCCGAGGCTGGTCGAGTGGCCCTCGATGTGCTTGGTGGTCGAGTACACCGTGACATCAGCGCCCAGGTCCAGGGGCTGCTGGAGCGCGGGCGTGAGGAAGGTGTTGTCGACGATCAGCGTGACGCCGGCGGCGCGGGTGATGCGGCTGACGGCCTCGATGTCCGTGAGCTTGAGGGTTGGGTTGGCGGGCGTTTCGATGAAGACGAGCTTGGTGCGGGTGGTGATCGCGGCGGCGATCTGCGCGGGCTCGCTGGCGTCGACGAAGGTCGCCGAGATGCCAAGCTCGCTCAGCACCTGGCGGAAGAGTCGGACCGTTCCGCCGTAGATCGCGTCGGCGACGACGGCGTGGTCGCCCGCGCGGAGGAGGGCGAGGAAGAGCGCGGTCTCGGCGGCCAGGCCCGTGGCGAAGCAGACCGAGGGCGGGGCGTTCTCAAGCGCGCCCAGGACTGATTCGAGCTGGTCGACCGTCGGGTTGCCGACGCGCGAGTAGCTGGGGAGTCCGTCGGTGTCGCCGACCGAGCGCTGGGCGAAGGTCGTCGACTGGACGATGGGCGTCACCAAGGGGCCGGTGTTTCGGCGCTTGGCGAGGTCGCCGTGGAGGGCGATGGTGCTGGTTGAGAGGTGCGTGCGGGTACAGGACGCGGGGTTCGAAGACGTCGACATGCCGTGATCTCCTCACGGCATCAAGCAGCGGCCTTGTAATCGCGGGGATGGTGTTGAACGTCAACACCTTTTTTGCGAAGGCTTGCCTGTGGGCTTGCTTCGCCGCATCTTGCCCTGGAAACCCAGGACCCCCCGCATGGGGTTGGCCTCGGCACCGCGACCTTGGTCTGTGAAGACTGGCTCGGTTGCCGCCTGGGTGTGTGGCCTCCCAGGTCTCTTGATGCTGGGAGAACAATAGCGGGGGGCGTGCGGCGGTCAAGGGGGCTGCATCGCGTAGGGTTTGAACCTGAGCCGGACACGAGCTTTTCGGACGTGGCCACGCTGGACGCGCTGCACATGGTGCAGGCAACATGCGCCACGCCGTGGTGGGCGCTGGGGACGCTTTGGCGCGGACGCAGGCGGGATGGATGATGTGCTCGCGGCGGCGCAGGTTCGGCACGGGGGACTACCCTTCGTGCGTGACTCCAACGGAGTGTGCAACCCGGGTCATGGGCAAGGGGCAGTGGGCCGAGGCGGCGGCGCTGCTGGGGTTTGTCATGGAACGCGAGCAGCGCGGCTCGGAGGCGTGGGCGATCGCGGCGTCGATGCTCGGAGAGTGCCTGACGCGACTGGGCCGGTTGGAAGAGGCAGCGCCGCTGCTGGAAGAAGCACACCAAGTGCTGGAGCGGGATCACGGGTCGCCGGCATGGCGGGAGTCTGTCCGGCGGCGGATGGAGCACTGTCAGCTTCGGGGAGACCTGTACCGAGCGGCGGATCTGCATATCCAGCTTGTGATGGACGATCGGCTTCGCGGGGGCGTGTGCACATCCGGCGAGTCACGCGGCCCACGGGATGCGGGCGATCAGGGTGGCGGTGCGTGGCCAGAGGGCTGGTCAGAAGCGCCACAGCAGTAGCGCCAGGCCGGTGATATTGGCGAGGGTGCAGAGGATGGTGAGGAGGATGAAGGAGCCTTTTCGGTTCTTATGCCGAAGGAGCCACATGGCGGCGTAGGCGCCGGGCCATCCGCACACGAGTTCGAGCGTGTGCAGATTCCGCTCGGGCGTTCGCCAGGAGCCCCGTGTCGAGGCTCTCTTATCGATCCAGTAGGAGATGAAGGTGATGATCGACATGACCGCGTAGACCGCGGTGATGATCGCGAGCTTTTCCACGGTCAGGTTGAGCTTCACGTGGGAAGTTCCAGGACGCCTTCGTAGACGCGCGACGCGGGACCTTTCATGAGGACGCCGCTTGCGGGTTGGCGGGGATCCCAGGTGATTTCGAGCACTCCACCGGGGAGTCTGAGACGGGATGTCTGGCCCAGCCTGCCGGTGATCGCGCCGGCGGCATGGACTGCACACGCGCCGGTGCCGCAGGCGTGCGTCGCCCCCGCGCCGCGCTCCCAGGTGATCATGTCGGCGTCGACGGCTCGATGTGCATCCGTGTGGACATGGACGAAGTGAACGTTGGTCTTCTCGGGAAACACGGGGAGCGTTTCGATCCGGGGGCCGAGATGCTCGAGCGGCAGATCCGAGAGCGACTTGAGGAAGAAGATCGCGTGCGGGTTGCCCATGGAGACGCACGAGAGCGTGATGGTGCTTTCAAGGGCGAAAGGGCGCAGAGCTTCGGCGACCTGTTGGAGCGATTTGGTATGGGCGGGAGACCCCAGGTCTTGCAGGTTGGTGTTAAGCACCGAGGGTCCGGGAGCGTTGACGGGTATTTGAGGAGCGTCGAAGATGGGTGGACCCATGTCGACCGTGACGGCCTCGACGATCGTGTGCGTGCCGGACTGGCGAGTCTTGCAGCGCAGCGACAGGACGCCGCGGCCCGTGTGAACTCGGAGGTTCGGCGACGGGTGTTTACGGCGTTCCACCATGTGCATCGCGATGCAGCGGAGGCCGTTGCCGCACATCTGGGCGCGGCTTCCGTCGGAGTTCACGATGTGCATCGCCACGTCCGCGCTCTGATCGGCGGCGTTGGTGACGATGAGAATGCCATCAGCGCCGATGCCGGTCCTGCGGTCGCAGAGTCGGGGGGCGTGTGCGGGCCAATCAAGAGTGCTGAGGGCGGGATCGCACACGGCGTCGATCACGACAAAGTCGTTGCCCAGGCCGTGGTACTTGGTGAAGGGGATCGTGAGAGCCATGGTGTGCAGGGGGCTAGACGACGACCGGGCGCTTGCGGAGCAGGATGATGAGCAGGGGTCCGCCGATGAGGCTGGTGAGGACGCTGATGGGCAGCCGGCCGGAGGTGAGGTTGATGAGCTTGACGAGCGTATCGGCCCATATGACCAAGGCGCCGCCGGCGAGGCCCGCGCAGAGGATCAGGGGTCGGTGCGTTGGTCCGGCGGCCATGCGGACCAGGTGCGGGCAGATGAGCCCGATGAAGGCGACAGGGCCCGCGATGACGACGCTCGACGCGGCGAGGATTCCCGAGGCGAGGAACATCCAGGCGCGGAGCGGGACGAGCGGAACACCCAGGGAGCGGGCTTCATCATCTCCCAGGGTCGCGGCGTCGAGCGCGGGCCCGAGCTTGGCGCTGGTGAGCGCGACCGCGAGCACGATGACGCCCATGAGGAGTGACTGGCCCCAGGTGATGTCGTCGCTGATCGCGCCTAGGAGCCATCGTGAGGCGGCCACGCCTCGGTCGGGGAGCAGGTACTGGATGAACTGGGTGAGGCTGGCGGCCAGGACGCCGACAATGACGCCAACGAGCAGCAGGGAGGGAGGATCGATGAACCCGCGTCGCTGGCTGAAGAGGTATGTCAGGCCCAGTGCGGCCAGGGCGCCGGCCAGGGCCGGCGGGCCGGTTGCTCCCAGGCCCACCTGGGAAATCATGCCGGTGGCCTGGTATGAGATGTAGGCGGCGGTCATGACGCCAAGGCCAGCGCCGGAAGCCATGCCCAGGAGGTCGGGTGAGGCGAGCGGGTTGCGGAAAAGGCACTGGAGGAGGACGCCCGCCACGGCGACGGCGGAACCAACGACCAGCCCCGCGGCCGCCCGCTGTGCACGCAGTTCGATGATGGGTGACTTGAAGAGGGTGACGGGTTCGTTTGGTCCCGGTGCGGTTTGCGGGGGCGTTCCGCCCACCGCCACACGCGCGCTGATCGCGGCGACCAGGAGCGTCAGGCAGATGGCAAAGACCAGGAGGGCACGGGAATGCACATGGAGAGGCTAGTGTGCGACGGGCCTGAACGCCATGGGTGGGAAGTGAGGAGGTTCCGGACGGGGGGGAGGCGGAAGAGGCGGGAGATGGGCACCGGAAGGGTGGGGGCGGCGTGGATGACCTTCGCCCACGGGCGGGATAAACTTGCTCCCCCAAACCGCACCCGTCCAGACCTCGGGTCTGGGCGGTTGGCGGCGGTAGATGCACACCTGCTGGACGGAGACCCCGCGTGGCCAAGAAGACCTTCCGTTGCCGACTCGTGACCCCGACGGCCAGCCTGCTGGATGACGCGGTGACGTACGCGTCGGTGCCGGCGTGGGACGGGTTGATGGGCTTTCTTCCGGGGCGTGCGCCGATTCTCGCGAAGCTTGGGTGCGGTGAGCTGGTCCTGCGTTTCCCTGATACGGACAAGGGCCAGGGCGGCGAGCGTTCGTACGTGGTGGACGGGGGCGTGGTCCAGATGCAGGGCGAGACTCTGACGATCCTGGCCGAGTACGCCGAGGCGGCGGAGCAGATCAATCCCGCGGATGCACAGGCGGAACTGAAGACCGCGATGGGCAAGAGCGCGGGTTCTGGCACGGGCCGGGCGGCGGCGCAGGAGAAGATCGACCGTGAGCGCGAGCGTGCACGGGTGAAGGTGCGGATCGCGTCGGGTGCTGCGATCTGATCGGCGGGGTGTGATGGAATCTGCTGCACGGCCGGGAAATCCGGCCGTGTTTGTTTTTGCGGGCGATGTGGCGCGAAAGTCGGGGTGAATTTCACCCCTGACAGCACCTGACACGGCGCGGGCTGTCGTTTCGGGTACGAGCGGAGCGCCGTGTGCTAGGCTCCTGGCGTGGCACGGATCAATCGCGTTTTTCTGGGGTGGGATCGGCCGCTGGTGCACACGGCGGCGGAGCATCTTGCGCGCCTGTTCAAGGTGCCGGGCGGCGGCGTTGATTGTTCGACGGTGACATTGATCGCGCCCGGCGGTCGTTTGGGAAGGCAGATCGTCGAGGAGATGGCGCGGTCACACCGCGCGGTGCTGGGCGAGTTTCTCACGATTGATCGTTTTGTCTCGCGGGTCTGCCACTCCCCTCGGTTGGCGCCCGACTGGATTCGGAGGCTGGCGTGGGTCCGGGCGGCGTCAGCGCTTTCGACGCAGGAGCGTGCCGCACTCTGGCCGGCGGCGGTGCAGAATTCGCCCGTGCAGCTTCTTTCCATGGCGCAGGCGATCGACGCCGCGGCACGGCGGCTTGCGGGTGACGGCGTGAGCTTCGAGGATGCGCGCGGGGCGGTGGTTGAAAAGGACCTGCCCGACGCGGAGCGGTGGTCAGCGCTGTCGCTGCTGCACGGGGCGTATGCGGGACAGCTTGGAGCCATGGGATTCGTGGATCCCTGGACGCACCGCGTCGACACGGGCCGGCGAGCCTCGGAGCTTGAGATCGGGAGCGTGGTGCTGGTCGGGGTGGTGGAGCTTCCCGGTCTTTTTCGCGAGATTCTTCGGCGTGGACATGGAGAAGTGACCACCCTGATCGCAGCGCCGCCAGGGCGGGAAGATCTCTTTGATGAACTGGGCGGGGCGGATCCATCCGCGTGGCAGCAGGAACGGATCGTGATCGCGGATGCGGCGATCCACGTCGTCGAGGGCCCGGTTCAGCAAGCGCAGGCCGCGCTCGTGCTCGCGGGCGGAGACAACGCCGCGCCGCGGCCCGACGCGGTGGTGATCGCGGTTCCTGATGAGGAAGTCCTGGACGCCATCGAGCGGCTGGGCCGGTCGCTGGAGGCACCATCGGACGGCAGAATGCCGCTGAAGGTGCGATCCGCCGCCGGCGTCAGCGCCGTGATGACGCCGCCCGGCCGGCTGCTGCGCCTGGTGGGGGAGTTCCTGGCCGATCCGGAATTTCCGGCCTTCTCCAGGCTGCTGCGGCACGCCGATGTCGAGCGGTGCGTGCGCCGAGCGGCGATGCAGCGTGGAGATTCGATCATCCGCGAAGAGACGAACCTGCTGGCCGCGCTTGATGCGTACGGCGCTGACCACGTCCACGGCCGGATCGACGGCATGTGGGTGGGGGGAAAGCGCGAGGATCCCCTTCGCACTTCGCTGCTGACTGCGATCTATCAGGGCGTCGCCGAGATGCTCAGCGCGCTGTGGATGGATGGCCGACCCGCGCCTGCACGTCCCATCAGCGCGTGGATGTCGCCCATCGTGGCCCTGGTGCGGCTTGTGTCGGCCGGATCGGTTGATGAGCAGGAAGTTGCGGCGATGCGGGTGATCGATACGACCGCCCGGAACATGCACGAGGGGGCGAGGTTCGGGGATCTTGAACCCCAGGTCCCGCCCGACGCCGCGATCCGCCTGCTCCTTGGCGAGCTTTCCCGCGCGCAGATCCCAGCGCCCTTTGATCCCGAGGCGGTCGAACTCGTCGGCTGGCTGGAGGCGGTGCACGACCCCGCGGAGACGATCATCCTGACGGGCATGAACGAGGGGTGTGCACCGCGCGAAGCACCGGCCGATCCGCTGGTTCCCGAAGCGCTCCGCCAGGCGCTGGGGCTTTCCACGCGGAGGGCAACCCTGGCGCGAGACCTGTGCCTTCTCACGCAGGCGGTGCATGGACACCCGCGCGTCGAGATCATCGCGGGTCGGCGGCGCGTGGACGGGTCGCGCCTGTGGCCCAGCCGCCTGCTCCTTGCGGCCGATGACGCGACGGTCGCTCGCCGCATCGGCTGGTTCCTGGCCGATCCGATCGAGTCCCCGCCCCCGCTGGGCGATATCCCAAAGCTCCGGGCGCAGGGGCCGACCCGCGACGCGTTCAGCGTGATGCCGATCGAGCCGCACGAGGCGCTGCGGGAGGTCTCGGTCACCAGCTTCAAACGCTACATGCGGAGCCCCTACGAGTTTTACCTGCGCGAAGTGCTTGCGCTGGAGGATGTGCCGCCCCTGGCCTCTGAGCTGGAAGCCAGGGCGTTCGGCGATTTCCTCCACCGGGTTCTCGAGCGATTCGCCGGTTCATCCAGCGCTCGGTCGTCGGATGAAGGGGCGATATTCGGCGAACTCCGCGAGCTTGCCGCGGTGGAAGCGATGGTCCAGTTCGGCCACCAGCCTCCGACGGCGGTGGCGGTGCAGCTTGAACAGGCGATGTACAGGCTCAAGGGCTTTGCCAGGTGGCAGGCGGAGCGCGCCCGCGACGGCTGGGAGATCCTGCACGTTGAGTGGAAAGCACCGCGGCTTACGCTGCACCCCTCCGAGGGCGAACTTCGGGTCAAGGGGCGGATCGATCGGATCGACATCCACCGCGCACGGGGCGAGATCGCGCTCATTGATTACAAGTCGGGCGAGGGAGACAAATCGGCGATCAAGGGGATGTACCGAGCGGCATCGACATCGCTCTTTGGTCCGTGGACGGACCTGCAGCTCCCGCTGTACCGGGCGATGGCGAGTCCGCTTGCAGAGCAGCACCGCGCGAAGATCGTGATGGGGTATGTGTGGCTCCCAAAGTCCGGCGAGGTGGAGTGGCTGGAAGGGACATGGGAGGAGTCGGTCTTGGATCAGGGGATCGAGCAGGCGGAGGAACTCGCGGGGAGGATGCTGCGCGGCGAGTGGATGCACACGGGTAACGCGACGCCCACCGACGGGCCGACGGCGGCGCTCCTGGGGGTATCGATCATCCTCCCTGAGAGCGAAGCGGAAGGGGGTGAGGAATGACGGGCCGTTACCGCGGGATCCTCGCCTCGGCCGGGACGGGCAAGACGTACGCGCTCACGACGCAGCTCTTGGCGCGTTTTCTTGCCGGTGAGGATCCATCGAGCATCTTCGCGGCGACGTTCACCCGCACGGCGGCGGGGGAGATCCTGGATCGGATCCTGCGGCGGCTGTGCGCTGCCGCGCGCGGGGGGGAGGGGCTGGCCGACCTGCAGCGTGCGGTCGAGCGTGAGGATCTCACCGCGGACGACGCGCTGGCCGCTCTTGGCACGCTGGGCAGGAGCCTCGATCGAGTCTCGATCTGGACGCTCGATGCGTTCCTGGTGCGGGTTGCCACGGCGTTCGCGGTCGAGATCGGACTTCCTCCGGGGTGGCGCATCACGGGCGATGATGAGGATGCACAGCTCAGAGACGCGGCGATCGCGCGGGTGCTGCGGGATGGAGGCAAGGATGCGATACTGCCGCTGCTGCGCATGCTCAAGAAGTCGGAGGGTGAGCGTTCGGTGCGAGAGTCGCTGCTGGGGTCGGTGAACGCCGTGCACGCGCTGCACATGGCCTGCGGGGACAGCGCGTGGGAGCATGTCCGGCCGATCGCGGGCCTGCTGGACGATGCACAGATCGCCGCGGCGGTAGACGCCGCGCAGCGGGCGCCCTTGGCGATGACCAAGGGGGGCAGGCCGCACGCGCGCTGGGTGACTGCACATCAGAAGCTGATGGACATCGTGCTGCGGAAGGCGTGGGGCCCGCTGGCGGAGAACGGGTATGCGGCAAGCGCGCTGGCGGGTGGAACCTACTACGGGCTGGATTTTCCGGAAGAGCTGCGGGAAGTCCTGGCGCGGCTTGCGCAGCACGGGCGTGCGTTCATCACCGGCGAACTGGTGAAGCAGAACGAGGCGGCGCGGCAGCTCGCGGAGCGGTTCGAATCGGCGTACGGCGACCTCAAGCAAGAGCGCGGCGCGATCCGGTTTGATGATCTTCCCCGTCTCATCATGAACGAGGATCTCGCCACCGTCCGCGAGGAGTTGTATTACCGGCTGGATGCACGCATCAGGCATGTCCTGCTGGATGAGTTCCAGGACACATCTGTCGCGCAGTTCCGCGTGCTCGAACCGATGCTGGCGGAGATTGTCTCGGATGAGACGCAGGAGCGGACGCTCTTTTACGTGGGTGATCCCAAGCAGTCGCTGTTTGGGTGGCGTGACGCGGAGCCGGCGCTGATCTCAAGGATGGGAGAGTGGTGGCCGCAGATCCAGACGCAGAAGCTCGCGCGGAGCTACCGGTAGGCCCCGGAGGTTCTCCGCGCGGTCAATACCGTCTTCAGCGATCTCTCGTCGCTCGACGTGATGCAGGCCGAGAGTGCACATCGTGCCGCCCGCGAGTGGGATGACCTCTTCACGCTGCACACGTGGGCCCCGAAGCTAGAGAAGACGCCCGGCCGCGTGGAGGTGCGCGAGTTTCCCGACCTTGTGCCCGAAGGTGCAAAGAGCGGCGAGGATCCGGTGCGCTGGTGCCGACATGTGGTCGAGCGCGTCAAGGAGATCACCCGGATCTCGCCCGGGGCGACGGTGGGCGTCCTTCTTCGCCGGAAGATCTACATGCCCCGGCTGCTGGCGATGCTGGCGGACGCGGGGATCGATGCCGCCGAAGAGGGCGGCAGCCCATTGACGCAGGCGCCGGCGGTCGCGGCGGTGCTTTCCCTGCTCCAGATGGCCGAGCACCCCGGTGATACGCTCAGCGCGTTCCACGCGGCATCGACAGCGCTGGGCGAACTTGTCGGCCTTTCCGGGTCGATCACGCCAGGGTCGGTGGAGGCCGTGGCGCGTGAGATCCGCGCACGCATCACGCGCGACGGGCTTGCGAGCTTCGTCGAGTCGTGTGCACGCTGGCTTATCCCCGCCACCAACGCCATGAACCAGACCCGCCTGCGGCAGCTGGTTGAGTGTGCAGTGGCGTACGACCGGCGGGGCGGCATCGGCGTCCGCGGGTTCATCGAGCTGGTGGACGCGACCAAGCGCCCCGCGGGCGTGCCCGCACGCGTGCGCGTGATGACGATCCACGCCGCCAAGGGCCTTGAGTTTGACGCGGTGCTTGTGCCGGAGCTTGATCAGAAGATACCTGCAAGGCCTCCGGAAGTGGTCTACAGCCGGAACTCCATCAAGGGTCCGATCACCGCCATCTCGGTCTACGCGAACAAATCGCACCAGGAGGCGTCCCCCGAGTTGCTGGAACTGGTGACCGAACGCGAGGCCCGCGAAACTCGCGAGGCGTTGTGCCTGCTCTACGTCGCCATGACGCGTGCTCGCCGATACCTGGAATTGATCGTCAAGCAGGTCAAGCCCGCCGCGCAGGAGAAGTCCGACGAGCCCGAGCGGTTCACGCTCGGGAAGCTTGTGCGGGCGAGGTTGACCGCGCCGGGGTGCGAAGGTCCGTTGCTCGCCGCCAGTGGCGAGGCGGCATGGCAGAGCGGGCTCGCCGAGGACGGGCCATCCGAAGATCGCTCGACGGCCCCCGAGCCGCGCGAAGTGGTGGTGGGGCTTGCGAGGGCTGGGCCACTCGCCCGCGTGACGGCCTCCGATCATGCGGAAGAAGCGGTCGACGGAAGCGTCGAGGGGCGGGCCGCGCTGGATGGACTGGTTCCCGTCCTTGACCGTCGCCAGGAAGAGGTCGAAGCCATCACCGTGGACGCGGTGGAGCGCGAGTCGCGGCGGCGGATGGCGCGCGGCCTGGGAACGGCGGTGCACGCCTGCCTGGAACGCTACGAATGGCTCGATGTGCAGCCGCCCCCGAGTGATGATGACCTCCGCGATGTGCTCGCGGGCTTGGCGCTCCCCTTTGAACTTGAAGTCGATCACGTGATCGCGACGGTCCGGAAGGTGCTCGGGCACGAGCATGTCCGCCGCCTGCTGATGTGCGAGACCTATGCACGCGCGGCGGGTGATTCGGTGGAACTCCGGCGCGAACTCGCGGGCGTGCTCCGGCCGCCGGCGCAGGGAGATATCGACCGGCAGACGCGTGCACGCGTCGACCGGGTTGTCATCACCCGCCGCGGGGGGAGCATCGATCAGGTGGAGATCATCGACTGGAAGACCGACGGCATTTCCTCGCCCTCGGTGGTCGACGCGGCGACCGAGGCCGCCCGTGCGGAGGTATACATGGGCCAGATGCACGCGTATCGAAACCTCGTGGCCTCAGCGCTTGGCGTTGACCCGGCCCGTGTTCATGCACGACTGGTGATGGTCGCCAGCGGTCGAATTCTGGAGGCCTGAGACGCACGTGGCTGCTCGCGGCGTACGCTCGTGCTGCCATGAGTGAAGGCGATGGACAACGCAGGGTGGTGATCGGGTGCATGACCGGCACGTCCATCGACGGCATCGATGCCGCGCTGGTCGAGATTCACGGGCGAGGGCTTTCCATGTCGGCCCGGTGCCTGGCGCTCGAATCGCGGCCGCTGGGCAATCTCGCGACGGATCTCCGCAAGCTCGCGGCCCAGCAGCCCATGTCGGCCCGCCGGATCACCGAACTTGCGTGGGAACTCGGTGAACTGCACGCGGAGATCGCGGGGGTGCTCGCCAGGAACGCCGGCGCTGCCATCGATCTTGTGTGCGTCCACGGCCAGACGGTGTACCACGGCGGCGGGAAGACCTGGCAGCTCATCCAGCCTGCGCCGATCGCACACCGCCTCAGAGCGCCGGTGGTCTTTGATCTGCGCGCGGCCGACGTCGCCTCGGGTGGGCAGGGAGCGCCCATCACGCCGATCGCGGACTGGATTCTCTTCCGTTCGCAGGTCGATCGCGTCGTCATCAACCTCGGCGGGTTCTGCAATATCACCTGGGTGCCTGCACATGCCGGGCCCGAGCAGGTCCGCGGCCGCGACGTGTGTGCATGCAACCAGATTCTCGACGGCCTGGCGCGTGTCCGGCTGGGTCGAAAGTTTGATGAGGGCGGCGAGGTGGCGCTCAAGGGGAAGGTCATCCCCGCGGCGATGGAGGCGATGTGCCAGATCCTCCGCGAGCAGGGCGCACAGAGGCGATCCCTGGGCACGGGGGACGAGGTTGTCTCGGGATGGATCAGCGCCACGGCCGCGCAGGCGGGGGCGGATGTCGTCCGGACCGCGTGCGAAGCGGTGGGGATCGTGGTGGGGGAGTCGATCGCGCACATTGCCGGGTCTTCTTTCGGCGCGGAGGTCATCGTGGCGGGGGGCGGGGTCAGGAATCGGGCGCTCCTGGCCGCGATTGAACGCTCCGCCGGCGGAAGGCGGGTCACGGTGAGTGATGCACTTGGCATTCAATCCGCAGCACGCGAGGCGATGGAGTTCGCGGTGCTCGGTGCGCTGTGCCAGGACCGGACGCCGATCACGCTTCCCAAGGTGACGGGGTGCGCGGATCCTGCGCCGCTCTCGGGGGCGTGGGTTTTTCCTGGATGACGCGGTGACGGGCATGTGCACACGGGTCTGGTGAGTCTTGAAGCAAGCAAAGGGAAGATGATGAACGGCTCGAGCGATGAACAGGGTCAGGGCGAGTTGGAAGGCACGGCGGCGGGTGTTGGTGGGCTGCCGGTGGATCGATCGCGGCTCTCGACCGAGCAGCGCAACGAGGCGTCGATGGCGCTGCACACGCTGGGCACACGGGAGATCGTGGATCTCATCCAGGAGGAGGACCGCGAGGTCTTCCGCGCGATGAAGCGGTCGCGGCACCTGGTGGCGCGCCTGATCGCGGCGGCCGAGCCTGGATTTGTCGATGGCGGGCGGCTCATCTATGTCGGGGCGGGAACGAGCGGAAGACTCGGCGTCCTGGATGCTTCGGAAGCGCCGCCGACCTTCTGCGTCGAGCCGGGGAAGATCGTCGGCCTGATCGCGGGGGGAGATGGGGCGCTGCGTCGATCCAGCGAGGGCAGGGAGGACGATCCCCGCGGCGCGTGGGAAGAACTCGCCGGGCTCAAGCTGTCGGCCAAAGACACCGTGATCGGCATCGCCGCGGGGGGGACGACGCCGTACGTCCTGGGGGCGATGGAGTACTGCAAGACGCAGCTTGATGAGCATGCACGCCCGACGACCGGCATGATCGTGTGCGTCAACATCGAAGCGCCCGCGCACGTCGACCACTTCATCGTGCTCAAGACCGGTCCCGAGGTGCTGACCGGCTCGACGCGCATGAAGGCCGGCACGGCGACCAAGATGACGCTCAACACAATCTCGACGACGCTGATGGTGCGTTCCGGGCGCGTCTACCAGAACCTGATGGTCGACGTCCGCGCCACCAACGACAAGCTCAAGGACCGCGCGGCTCGCATCATCGCGACATTGACTGGAATCTCACGGCAGGAGAGCTTTGCGCTGCTTGCGCAAGCGGGGGGGGTCGTCAAGACTGCGGTCGTGATGCACACCAGGCGCACGACCAGGGAGGAAGCCGAACGCCTGCTGGAGGCCGCCAACGGCCGGCTGGGCGATATCCTCGAATAACCCCTACTTTCGCTTGAATTCCGCCTTGTTCAGGCTCAGTTCGATGAGACGGTCGCCGGCGAGATAGTTCCTGGCCTCGTCGAGCTTGAGAAGCGTGGCGTCGAGGAAGGCGTGGACGGCGGAATTGGTCACGCGTTCGATCATCCCAGCGTCGCCGACGTCCTTGGAAGTCCTGTCGCGCGGGCGGATGTTCCCCGTGTACGAGGAGTGCGTGGCCCCCTCAATGTACACCAGGTACTTCTCACCGGGCTTTGCGAACTCAAAGGGCTCGCGCCGGGACTGCGGCGTGTCGCGCGTGCTTTCGACGATGTCGAGCGAGCCCGTGATCACGAGCATGGGGCGGTCGATCTCGCTCCATGACTGCTCGGTGAACATGCGGGTCTTGGTGCCCTGGCCGGAAATGAGGACCGCCGACTTGAAGCGCGGCTCGGCGTAACTCCGGGGTTCGAGCGAATCGAGCGAGCGGGCCTTGGCGCCGATCGAAAGCTGCGCGGTCATCGCACCCGCCGAGTGGCCCGCGATCCCCATCTTCTCGCGGTCGATGAGCCGGTCGGGCTTGAAACCCTCGGGCAGCGACATCTTTGTCGCCATCGATGCTTCGATGGTGGCGAGTGAATCCAGGATCAGTGTGCAGTCTTCCACCCGTTCAAACGGCTTCACACCCTTGATGACATACGACGGATTGGAAAGATCCCGGATGTTCTCACCCGCCTGCCTGCGGAGCTTGATCGAATCGCGGTGTGTCGGCAGGATCACCACGTACCCGTGCGTTGCAAGGTGCTCTGTCAGGCTCGGAAAGGCGTCGGAACTGCCTCCCGCCCCGTGCGAGAAGATCACCAGCGGGAGCGGCGTGTGGTGTTCGATCTCCGGCTGCTTGGGAAAACGGATCGTCAGCGGGAGCTTTGAGCCGTCTTTGCGTGTCAGATCGAGGTCGAACTCGGCCGCGGCATATCGACCGGGCTCCAGCTTGTAGCCCTTGGAGGCGTCGAAGGCCGCCTCCGCGGCCGGGGTCGGCGGCTGCTCCGAAACGGATGATTCAGCATGCTTGCGATCGCGCCACTTCCGCAGCAGCCCCTGCCCGTGTGCATCGGTCGCCGCCGCGGCGATGAAGATCGAGCACGCCGCGACCGCGGACATTCTGCACGAGAACCGATGGAAGGTCATGGAATCCCTCACGCATGATCAACGCACATGCCGCCGGCCCCGCCAGCGCACCATCGTGCGACCGGTGTGCACAACGCCTCCAGGGATCCTCGCTTGCATCCGTGCGGTCTGAATAGGCAGACGTCCTGCGTTGGTTACACCGCGCGAGCCGATTGTTTGCTGGTGTGCTTGTCCCCCGCCTGGTGATCTTCGCCCCCCTTGGGTGCTTCAAAGGGCGGCTTACCAAGGCGCGAGCGGACTTTGTTCAGGCCCGATATAACGCCCGGCCGCGAGACCAGCTTCTTCTGAAGTGCATACTTCCCCGGGAAGTCGACCAGGAAGATCCCGATCAGGAGCACCGCCACACCGGGCCCCGGCAGCACGAGCATGAAAAGCCCGGTCAGCACGATCGCCCAGCCCAGCACCTGGCCCACCACGCGCTTGACGCGATCCTTTCCTTGCGTGGCCCGCGGGCGCTTGTCGTGCTGGAAGTAGTCGACCGGCAGCTTGGCGATGATGATCGCGACGATGATCGTCGAGATCAGCATTCCGCCCACGAGCCCGCCCGTGGTCCAGAGGATCGTGTCGAGATTCGCGAGGAGCCATTGCTGCATGGTGTCGGGGAGTCCCTTTCCGGCGGATGATGCACACGCTCTGTCGACCGTGGGTGAAATGGGGGTGAGATGGCGGTGAGGTGGGGGTGAGGTGGAGGTGAGGTGGCGGTGAGGTGGGGGGTTGAAGGCATGCCCCGCACTGGTTGATTCGGCATGTGCAGAGCGGCGGTTTCAAGCGGTCCCGCACTCGTGCGGAAACCGTCCGGGTCGACTATGCTGGGCGGATGCACCGAATTCTACAAGTGGGCGTTGGACCTCTGGGACACCGGATCGCGTCGGAGATCGCCGACCGCGGCCTTGGCAGGTTTGTCGCCGCCGCCGACCCGGCCCCGAACCTTTCGGGCGAATCGCTCTCGAAGATCTGTCCCTCGGTGAAGGATCCGGTGAAGATCCTGCATTCGATCGAGGAAGTCTCAAACTGGGATGAGATCGACTGCGTGGTGGTCGCCACCAGCTCCGATCTTCGATTGTGTGAACCGACCTTCCGCGTCGCCCTCGAGCACGGCAAGGCGGTCGTGAGCACCTGCGAGGAGCTGATCTATCCCTGGCTCCGCCACAAGGTCCTGGCCGACCGGCTCGACCAGCTCGCCAAGAAGACCGGCGGCCGGATCCTGGGCACGGGCGTCAATCCCGGCTTCATCATGGACGCCTTGCCGGTCTTTGCCTCG
>DATGXW010000031.1:0-6176 GCA_035298585.1 Phycisphaerales bacterium | reverse complement strand
GGGCGGCGGCGTAGGCGGCGGGGGCGTCGGCGTAGGCGGCGTCGGCGGCGGCGTCGTCGGCGCGGGCGGCGGCGCGGGCGGCGTCGGCGTAGACATTTACACTCGCCGAGCGTGAACCCTCAAAGCGACGCTCGGCGAGTGTAATGGCGTTGTCAATGGCCTCAACATGCTTTCGCGGCGCATCGGGCCAGAAGTGGGTGAAGAGGGGTTGAACTCGGCGTGCACATCGGGCGGCGAAGGCGACGCGTGCCCCGCGGGGGAGGGCTGCGATCTCATCCTCGGTCGGGATCTTGGGTTCATCCTGCGGTGATGATGGATTGGTTGTCATGTGCCCGGAACCTCCACGGAATCTTGAAATGCTAGGCGACGGGTGTTCTTACGTTTGAACTGTGCATGCGGTTGTAGGGAGAGAAAAGATGTGCCATTTGAAGGCGGGTTGCGGGTGCGAGGCTTGGTAGGACACAGGCCGGAGGCCTGTGCCACGAGCTTGGGTAGAAGGGTCCCCCTATAGAAACGACCCTCTCGGGAGGCCGAGAGGGTCGGGGGGGGTGTCGTATTGTCGAGTGCCCAGTGCCCGATGCCCAGTGCCCGATGCCCGATGCCTGATGCCTGATGCCTGATGCCCGGTCTTTCGAGATTCGGTCACCTCATCCTGCCTCTGCCTCAGAGCAGGCAGAAGCAGGGCACCCGACTCGACGGCTCGTCGCCTCGTGCCTCGATGCCTCGTGCCTTGATGCCTTCCTCAGCAACCCTTCTCGAAAGCGCGGACGAAGGCGTCGTAGTCGTCGGTGTCGGTGAAGCCGGAGCAATCAAAGTCGGCATCACCGGCTTCGAAGTCGATGACGAAGGTGGTGAAGTCTTCGATGTCGGAGAAGCCGGAGTTATCCCAGTCGCTGGGGCAGTAGGCGCGGACGCCGATGATGGCCTCGAAGGCGGAGGTTCCATCGCAGGTGGTGAGGTCCGCGCTGACGAAGATCATGCCATCGTCGGCGAGGTCGATGCCGGGGGCGATGGTCTGGGAGGCGTTGAAGTCGGTGATGATGGCGTCGCAGTTGCCATCGCCGTCGAAGTCGAGCTGGTCGCCGGTGGCCAGGACGAGGGTGGAGCCGAGCTTGAGGTTGTTGCCGGGGCCGTAGAAGAGGTATTCGGGGTCGGCGGTGGCGGAGCCTGCACTCCAGAGGTGTGCGACGCCGCCGCAGTTGTTGATGGCCATGGCGTCGATGACGCCGCCGGTGCCCGAGGAACCGGCGAGGGTCTTGCCGTCGACGACGTCGCCCTCGCGGACCTGGACGACGCCGTTGAAGAGGAGGACTTCATCGTTGCCCGGGGCGGTGGTGTCGCCGGCGATGATGTAGTCGCCGTTGTTGTTGATGCCGGGGATGCGGAAGGCGGTCCAGCCTTCGGTGGCGATGTCGGAGATGAGGAAGCCTTCCTGTCCGACGGCAAAGTCGCCGGCGGGTCCGAAGACGACGATGTAGCGGTCGGTCGCACTGCCGCCGGTGTTGGTGAGGTCGTGGATGCGCCACTGGCCGTTCTCGGAGATGTCGTAGCCGAAGTTGATGCCGCCGGCGGTGGTGGTGAGGCCGCCGTAGGTGTTGCCGCCGATGATGGGCGTCTGGAAGACGGGGCTGGAGGGATCCTGGACGAGGTACTGGACACGGGTGGCGGTGGAGCCGCCGGAGGTGTTGGAGACGCCTGCACACCAGTAGGCCCAGCCGTTCCCGGTCATGTAGGGCCGGCTGTTGAAGGTGTTGAACTTGCCGGGGAAGCCGGGGGCGGGGTCGGTGTCCCTGAGGAGGAGGCCGGCGTGGGTGTACGCGGCGTCGCCGCCGTCGGCGGAGGGCGAGTAGATGAACTGGCCGTTGGCGCCGGCGCCCATGGTGGTTTCAGCGCCGGTGAGGACCATTGGAAGGGCGTCGGAGTTAAACCAGATCGCGGCATCGCCGTAGAAGACGAAGTTGCCGAGGCTGGAGTTGCCGGTGACGGCGGGGGTTCCATCGCGGTCGGTGGTGGGCTCGTTGATGGAGGAGACGACGGCGCCGCGGGTGATGAGATCGCCGACGGCGACGACCTTGACGGCCGAGCGGAGGTCGGCGGAAGCCGACGAGGCGGCAAGACCGGCGAGCGCGAGGATGATGATGGGCGATTGACGGATGGACATGCACTCACTCCTTTGACAAGAACCAGGAGTACCGGTTGAACCCGGTGAGCTCCGCACCGGCCGAATGACCCGTGAAGACGCATCGTACATGGACAGGGCGATCATCCCAAGTGGATTTGATGCGGGGAGAGAGATGGTCGGGCGGGAGCAGGGAACATGAAAACCGCCCGGCGGAGGGCCGGGCGGTGGGTGGGCGAGATGAAATGAGAAGAAGAGAAGGGGTAGGACACAGGCCGGAGGCCTGTGCCACGAGACTGGTAGGGGGATCAGTTGGCGAAGTGGGCGAAGGCGCGGTTGGCTTCGGCCATCTTGTGGGTCTGCTCGCGGGTCTGCATGGCCTTACCCTGGCCCTGTGCGGCCATGTAGAGCTCGTCGGCGAGGCGCTCGCACATGGGGCGGCCCTTTTCGGAGCGGACGGCTTCGATGAGCCAGCGGAAGGCCAGCGACTGCTGGCGCTTGCGGTTGACCTGCATGGGGACCTGGTAGTTGGCGCCGCCGATTCGCTTGGAGCGGACTTCGACGAAGGGCTTGATGCTGTCGATGGCGCGGAGGAAGAGATCCAGGGCGCTCTGGGGGGCGTTGGGATCGGTTTCCTTGCTGAGCTTGTCGGTGATGATGTCCATGGCGTCGTAGACGACGCGCTGGGCGACGGACTTCTTGCCGTCGTACATGATGCAGTTGATGAAGCGGGAGACGGTCCGATCGTTGTAACGGGGATCGGGACGGAGCTGCTCGTCGGCGGCGGTGAACTTCTTGCGGCCCATGCGGACCTCCCTGGTGTGCACATCGGGTCGCGGCCGATGTGCGGGCTTGCTCGCGGTCACCCTCGACGCTCGGGGGTTGCTTCACCGTCGGTGCACCGGGTGGGTTTCCCCGTGGTGTGCAGGACGATTACTCGCGTGCATCGATCTGAAAGACGTGCAGCGGGCTTTCGCACGGTGCACGGGTGGGGACGTGTGGACGTGGTGGAAGGCGTGAAAAACGTGGCAGGCGGGGGCTTGCGCGGAATGGAAAAAGCAAAGGAACCAAGAGCCCTCGCTGGCGCTTCGGGTTCGTTTACTTGGCCTTGCCGCGCTTGGCGCCGTACTTGGAGCGGCCCTGCTTGCGACCATCGACGCCGAGGCAGTCGAGGGTGCCGCGGACGATGTGGTAACGGACACCGGGGAGGTCGCGGACGCGGCCACCGCGGACCAGGACGATGGAGTGTTCCTGGAGGTTGTGGCCTTCGCCGCCGATGTAGGCGGTGACTTCCTTGCCGTTGGAGAGACGGACGCGGGCGACCTTTCGGAGAGCCGAGTTGGGCTTCTTGGGGGTCATGGTCTTGACGATGGTGCACACGCCGCGCTTTTGCGGGCAGTTGACCAGGTCCTTGACCTTATTGATGCGGCCGATCTTGCGGCGGGGGCTGCGGATGAGCTGATTGATCGTGGGCATTGCGTTCCACCAAATATGCGCAAAGACGCCATTTCCACCAGAAATGGGCAGGAGGGAATACTAGCCGGAAGTCAGGTCGGGACAAGTGGCCCCCGAAGGGAGAGTCACCCGACCGCCGGGTGGGGAGCGTAGGCGGGGGGCGAGGTCGGGGTTGGTGGGTGTGCGTTTGGTGGGAGATTTTCGAGCGCCGGCGTGTGCGTGGAGGGTTGCGGCGGGGCTTGAGGATGCAGCGCTGAGGAGCCGGGTGAGGTCGGCGAGGCGGTCGGCGGGGAGAACGCCTTGGAGGTGGTCGAGTTCTTGGCCGGTGGCGGGGAAGGCAAGCGAGGGTGCAGGGTGGGGATCGGGGGCCCGCGCCGGGGCCCGAGTCGGGGTCGGGGTCGGAGTGGGGGTCGGGGCGGGGGTGCGTGCGCGTGGATGGGTGTATGGAGGGGCGTGTGCAGCGCGGGCGTTGGGTGTGCGGGCGAGGAGGGTTGTGGCGGCACGACGGGCTTCTGCCGGGGCAGCGCTGGTGAGGACGCTCGTGAGTGCACGCTGCGCGGCGGCGTGCGCGAGATGGTCTGCGTGGGCGCGGTGGAAGGCGAGGTAGTGCTGGATGTGGGGCTGGGCGGCCCAAGCGTAGAGATCGAGGAGGGGTGCACCGGACTCGCGGGAGAGAGCTTGGAAGTCTTCATCGAGGGTGAGGAGGCGGGTGAGCACATCGCGGTCGTGGGCGGTGAGCGGCGGGAGCGTGTCCATGCAGGGTGAATCGGTGGGGAGGGCGTGATTGTTCAGGAAGAGTGCGCATGACACAAAGACAGCGCACAAGGGTGGTAGATACGGGGGAGAAAATGGGCCGCTGGGCCACATTCTCAAAGGGCCAAAGCTCTGGAAACGAAAGACGGGGCCTGGAAAGGCCCCGCCCAAGGTGAAGCACATGCGAGCGTGCGTATCAGCAGCCGAGTTCGAACTGGTGGACGAAGAATGTGAAGTCGTCGGTGTCGACGAAGCCGGAGTGATCTACATCGGCGGCGGGGTCGGCGTCGATGAAGGTGTTGATGAAGGCGTCGAAGTCGTCGGTGTCGACGAAGCCGGAGTGGTCGAAGTCGCCTGCACACGTGAGGGTGAAGAGGTAGGCAGCGCCGGAGGTGATGCCGTTGACGGCGTCGCCGGGCGCGCCGACGACGGCTGTATCGGCGTGGAAGTCGGTGACGTGCGCCTGGTCGGCGGGGAGCCAGTCGGGGGTGCGGAGCTGCGCGGCCTGGGTCCATGCAGCGCCCGAGAGGCGGGCGTAGGAAGCGGGACCGGAGGTGGAACTGGCGGTATCCGCAAGTGAATCACCGGCGATGATGACATCACCGCGGAGCTTGAGGGTGCTGCCGAAATTGGAGGCGGGGTTTCCGTAGTTGAACGTGGCGATCGACGTCCAGTCGTTGCCGGCGTTGTTCTGATAGACGGCGACGTGGCTGCCGACGGTGGGGACAAAGACGCGTGAGGCCAGTCGGGTTCCATCGAGCGAGAAGCGGGCGCTGTGGGAGGCGCCGGCCTGGGGGGGCTTGATGTTGGCGACGGCTTTCCATGCGCTGGCGAGGCCGTTAAACCTGAAGACGCGGATGTCGGGGGAGCTATCCCTCACCGCGAAGGCCGCGGCGGAGGGATCGATGCTGAGCGAACTGCCAAAGCCGCCGGTTCCCTGGATGGTCTGCTGGTGCATCCATGTGCCGGAGATGTTGTGGTAGATGCAGAGGGGGAGTGCGCTATCGACTAGGGCGAGATCGCCGCAGATGGCAACGGTGGCGCCGAATGCCTGCTGTTCATTGGGCATGGGCGAGACGAGGATCTGTTCTGCGGACCATGCGCCGTCGTGATGCCTGTAGATGACGGCGAGGCCGGCGTTATCGCCGTAGATATCACAGGAGGGGTGGCCGATGATGAGCCGAGAGCCTTCAAGGGACATGGATGTGCCGAAGGCGTCGCCGGGGCGGCCGTCGATAGGGTAAATGGTGGTGTCGTAGATCCAGGTCTGGCCTTGGCGGGAGAAGAGGTGGACGGCGCCGGCGTCGGTGGCGACGGTGTCGTCGCCCGGTGCGCTGATGGCGAGAATGCCATCGCCGATGGCGACGGTCTTGCCGAATTCATTGCCGGGGGCGGGATTGGGATCGAGGATTTGCTGGGTGGGATAGAGGGGCTGGGCGTACACGGCCGCGCCGCCGGATACAAGCAGTGCGGCGGATATGAGGCGGGGAAGAGAATGGTGCGCGCGCATACAGAATCTCCTGTTCAATGTGGACGCAATGCCTGCGCGATCTGGCAACCCCCGTGGGTGTTCCTGTGCGTATTCGCGCGGGCGTGATGTGGACGGACGCTTTGACGACACTGCCAAGCGAGAACCGCGGGCAGGTTGGCAGGTGCACGGAAGAACTCCGGCACGCACCGAATGACAAGCGTACGGGAATACCCCCCGCGGTGCAAGACAAACTCGCGTCGGATGGGGGCGGGGGTTGCGGTCGATCTATGCTTGTGCGGATGAACGTGGTTGTGAGCCCTTATCACCTGACGACGCGCGAACCGGCGGCGATGGCGGGGTTGCTGCTTGCGGAGCGGG
>DATGXW010000030.1:0-2561 GCA_035298585.1 Phycisphaerales bacterium | reverse complement strand
AGCAGTTGATCTGGATGACGCGTTCACGCATGAAGAACATCGAGGTAAAGGCGCGGACCGGGCCGACCCCTTCGAGGTTCATGTCGAGCTCGAAGCGGGCGAGGTTGTTTTCCTTGTCGAACTGCGGGGTGTCGGCGACGCTGCCGGTCACGCCCTTGGTATTGACAGACGCTTCCGCGGCCTTCTCCTGAAGGATGCTGGTCGAGACGAGCTTCTCGATGTCGGCGTAGCTCGCCTGGCGCAGGTCCAGGGTGAGTGCGTGGACCAGCATGTAGGGGTACGAGAGTTCGCCATCGGGGTCGGTCGTCAGGCCGTGGGTAAAACGCGGTGTGCTCTGTGATCCTGCCTCCCCCACCTCCCCCGACACCATCGAATTCACTTCCGCGAGGACATCCGGGCGCATCGCAAACCAGCCCTGGGGGATCGCCAGGCTCCACCCGTGTGCAGGATCGGCGAATGTGCGGATCTCCGGGGCTGCCGGCGGAGGCGCGGGGGCATCCTGCGCAAAGGCCAATGGCGCCCCCGCGGCGAGGAGCAGGCTCAGCAGGAGCACCGGGCGAGAGCATGGGATGAAATGGTGGCGCAACATGGATCTTTCAGGAGACGCGGCCGGGTCTCGGCGGATGGGGAATTGATCGGCCTGCCGAACAAGGGGGCATGACCTCGGGCGGGAATCTTGTCGGCCTTGCAGGCGTGCCCCAGGGAAGATGTGCACAGGACCTCGGGAAGGGCCGTCGGAGCGTTCATGAAGAGGGTGGACGGGACCTGTGTGGTTGGGGGATGCTAGGCGTCGGGGCGTGCTTAGCATTGGTGCCGCTGAAGGCGGTGTTCGGGCGTACCGGGTGTGCATGATGCACAGGGCGCTGATGGAGACTGCTCCGATGAAGAAGCTCATTGTGCTCGTAGTGTTGCTGGTGGTGCTGCTGGCTGCGGCGGCGGTCGCGGTGCTGGTGTACGCGGACCGGGCCGTGAAGGTCGCGGTCGAAAAGGGCGGCACCTACGCGATGGGCGTTGACACGAAGCTGGGCAACGCGAGCGTTGGCGTGCTCTCGGGAAGGCTCGGGCTCAACGACCTGGTGATCTCTAACCCGGCGGGGTACAAAAGCGATCGCTTCTTCGGGATGGGATCGACGAACGTGGCGGTCTCGCTCCCGAGCCTTCGCCAGCCGGTGATTGAGGTGCCGACGCTGGCGCTGGAGGACATCACGATCAACCTGGAGAAGGCCAACGGGAAGGCCAACTACCAGGTGATCCTCGACAATCTCAAGCGGTTTGAATCCGGGAGCGGTGGCAAGGGGGAGGAGAAGCCGCAGGCGGGCGAGGAGAAGCGGTTTGTCATCAAGGATCTTTCGATTCGCAACGTGAAGGTGCACGTGGACCTGCTTCCCGAGGGTGGGCAGTTAACCACGCTCAACATCCCGATCGACGCGGTGGAACTGAAGGATGTGGGCACGGCGGGGAAGGGCGTTCCGCTCTCGGAGCTTGCGAACATCATCGTCAAGGCGCTGCTCTCGACGATCGCGGACAAGACGGGGACGCTGCTGCCGGGCGAGATCCTGGGGGATCTGCGGGGCGGACTTGCGCAGCTCGCCAATCTGGACCAGCTCGGTATCACGCTGCAATCCAAGGTCGGCGAGGAAGCGCAGAAGCTGCTTGACAACGCGGGGAAGCAGATCGACAAGGCGGCGGAGGACCTCAAGAAGAAGGCCGACGACGCGGTGAACGACGCGACCAAGAAGGTTGAGGAAGGCCTGAAGAACCTGCTGCCGGGGAAGAAGTGAAGCGGCGGTGAATATCGCGCTCCTGTTCAATCCTGCGAGCGGGCGCGGGCGTCGCGGGGCGGCGGTGGATGCACTGTCGGAGCGGTTGCGGCAGGATGGTCACCGCGTGCTTCTGATGCGGGTGGGCGGGCCTGAACTTGAGGAGGTCGCGGCACGACAGACGCTTGCCGGGAGCGATGTGCTGTTGATCGCCGGGGGGGACGGAACGGTGAACCGGGCGCTGCCGATGGCGATCGCGTCGGGGGTCGCCGTGTATCACGTGCCGATGGGGACGGAGAACCTCTTTGCACGCGAGTTCGGGATGAAAGGGGATGCGGGGTCGATCCGAAGGGCGCTTGAGAAGAACGAGGTTTGCGCGATCGACACGGCCGAGTGCAACGGCAGGCCCTTTGTGATCATGTGCAGCGCCGGTCCCGATGCGGACGTGATCTACCGGCTGATGGCGCGGCGGACGGGCGGGATCTCGCACCTGTCGTACGTCATGCCGATCATTCGAGAGGCGATCACCGGACGCGTTGAGCCGATGAGCCTCGGGGTGGATGATCGCGTGCTGTTTGAAGGCAGGCGTGGCATGCTCGTGGTGGCGAATTCGAGGATGTACGGGTTTGGGGCAAACCCTGCACACCTGGCGGATGTGAGGGATGGGTCGCTGGAGGTGGTCTTCTTCCCGGCGCCGTTCTCGCTCGCGGCGGGGTTCTGGCTGCTGGCCTGCATCCTGGGTGTGGTGCGTTATCTGCCGGAGCGGCTGGCGGGGCGGGTGGCGGTGCGGGGAATGCACAT
>DATGXW010000029.1:0-3942 GCA_035298585.1 Phycisphaerales bacterium | reverse complement strand
GTGGCCGGGCAGGCCATCTCGGGGGTCATGGTGGCGACGATGATGAGGTCGAGGTCGGCGGCCTTGAGATTGGCGTCGTCGAGGGCGCGTTGGAGGGATTTGGCGCAGAGGTGCTTGACGGATTCGCCGTGCTCGGTGTCGACGATGCGGCGTTCGCGGATGCCGGTGCGCTGGACGATCCACTCGTCCGAGGTCTCCATCATTTTTTCGAGGTCGGCGTTGGTGAGCTTCTTTTCGGGGAGGCAGGCACCGGTGCCGGCGAGGCGGACGCCGCGGCGGGGGGAGGGAATGGAAAGCTGCGTTGAGCCAAGAACCTGCGGATTTGAGACCATGAGGTACTAGTTTATGCCCGATCAACAAGGACGGGAGCGATCACGCGAACCCGCGGAGGAGTCCGCGGCGCTGTTCGGCTGCGAAGCGGCCCTCAAGCCGGATTGGCTGGCAACGACGGGCGGCTACCACCACAGGCTGGTCAGATGCCGCGATATCCCGTCGAGATCGGGGAAGAGGGTTGAGCCATCGACTCCGCAGCGCTGTAGATCGCGACGAATCTGCTCAAAGAACTCTGTCCGCACAACGACATAATCGACGTTTGGGGCCTCGTCACCTGCCGGATCGAAGCTTCTGGAGATCGGGATGTGTCGATTCCGAGACCGATCGAGGCCGTGCACGGTGAAGAGGCCCTGCTGAGCGCGGATTCGAGCACTGATGTGCCGCGGTGCGTACACCACGATTCGATGGAGCGAGAAAGGGTCCCGATCCTGTGGATCGATCATCATCGACTTTGAACGATGCAGGCGGAACACCTCGGAATTGCTCCTGTCATTCGACACCGCGAAGAAAAGAGCCACCAGCGCGTTGGTGGTCCAATCAAGGAGCCTTGTCGGTAAGCCGTGATGCTGCGCCAATGCTAGTTGTTCCCACTTGTCCGATGGGAGACTCTGATGGTCGAGTACGCCGACGGCCTGCTGAAGAAAGGACTGGAAAACGAATGATTCGATCTCGATTGGAGATGCCCGCTCCTGGATCTCCGGCGGCGTGCGACCGCTGTATGGCCGAGCGACCTTTGGCTGCAAGTCGTGCTTGGCGGGCTGTCCCCGGTAGAGAACTCCGGACAAGTCTGTGGTCTCATCCTCGAACACCCAGTCGAGAAAGTCCCGCAAGGACTTGACGTAACGGTCGGGCGGGTTTTCCTTTGGCTGAATCGCGCCGCCACCGATCATGGTGGTCTCCTATTGACGAATAGGCTGCCCCGCATCATCTGCGAAGAGACCGGGAGCTATGCCTGCGGACGACTGTTGTGGACTTGCCCCGGCCTTTGGCTCAGCAACAGCAAAGTCACTTTGCTTGTCGCGCTCGCGGCTGAGATTCTTGGATTTCTTCACAAGATGTCGGTAGCACTCGTTCATGCTCAGTCGAAGAAGCTCGGTCGCGGTCCTGTGGATCTCGAGCAGTCGCCGGTGCTCGTAGCGAGCGTACAACCTATCGAATCGGCGGGTGTAGGGAAGGCGGTCGGCCGCACCTCTGGTTACGGGCGTCCTCTTGGTGATGAACCGCTCTTCGAACGCGAACAGCGCTCGCAAACCGGGCGAGGGGCGTTTGAAGTTCGTCGAGAACAAGCGGTCTTTTCGGAGTCGCAGGACGTATCGCCAGATGGCGTATCTCGTCGAAGGAAGCTCGCGTAGCCTGCGGTCACGGCGGAAGTGTTCGCGGATTGCTCGAACTTCAGAGCTGTACGTCTCCGAGAACTCGTCGCACATCTTGTTGAAGCCGGGCGTATAGGGAAGCGCATCGAGTGGATAGGTCATCCGCCCGTACCATTCGATGAGCCACGCGGCGTGATCCAACACTTCTTGGGGAACCCGAATTTGTGCTTTTCCATCGATTTCCCGAACCGGGAAGGTGCTGCGGTCCCCTGCAAGCCACTTCATGACATTCATCGCGCTCATGACAACCCCATTCTTGCTGAACACACGATCAATGGATAAGAACTCGCTCAGGACGAAGCATATCGGCTGGCTGATCCGGAGCAGGCCGGCGAACAGGGGCTCTGTTCGGTATTTCGAAGATTGATTACGGGTGGAGCCACACCTGCCGCATTCGCAACAGAAAGTCGCACACGGCGCTTATCAAGCATCGACGCCGACGTTGGCGAGCACCCCGCCGAGGGAGCCGACTTCATCGAGGCGCTTGCGGATGGCGTCGTTGACGCCGCTGTTGACGAAGTTGCGGCAGTTGCGGATGGCGTTCTTGATGGTCTTGGCTTCGCTGGAGCCGTGGGCGATGAACATCGCGCCGTTGACGCCCAGGAGCGGGGCGCCGCCGTGCTCGTGGTAGTCGTTGTTCTTGTAGATGTTGCGGAAGACCGGCTCGATCTGCGACATCAGGTGCGGGTCGTAGTTGATGATCTCGGCGGCGAGGGCGCCGAAGAGGGACTTGGCGAGGCCCTCGGCCATCTTGAGCATGGTGTTGCCGACGAAGCCGTCGGTGACGATGACGTCGGCGACGCCCTCGAAGAGGTCGCGGCCCTCGACATAGCCAACGTAGTTCATGCCGGGCGTGGCCTTGAGCAGGTCGCGGGTCTGCTTGACGATGTCGGTGCCCTTGGCTTCCTCGCTGCCGATGTTCATCTGGGCGATGCGGGGGTTCTGGATGCCGAGGGTGCACTTGGCGACCTCGGCGGCCATGACGGCGTACTGCCAGAGGTGGACGGGCTTGGGCTCGGGGTTGGCGCCGCAGTCGATCATGACGACCGGGCCCTTGAAGGCGGGCATGGTGACGGCGATGCCGGGGCGGTGGACGTGCGAGAGCCGCCGCATGTGCATGATGCCGGCGGCGACGCAGGCGCCGGTGTTGCCGGCGGAGAGGACGACTTCGCAGTGGGCACCTGGGCCGGAGTGGTCTGTCGCGCGGGGGGCCTTCTCGCTGCCGAGGCGGGCCATTTTGACGATCGAGGATTCCGGCTTGGCGCGAACGGCCTTGGCCGGGCTTTCATCCATGTGGATGACTTCGTCGGCGTGCTCGATCTCGACGCGGGTGTCCTTGACGCCGCGGTCGTCGAGGTAGTCCTGGATGACGTGACGGGGGCCGACGAGGACGAGCGTGTCGCCCTTGGGGAGATCGTCGAGGGCGGCAACGCAGCCTTTCAAGATGGCATCGGGGGCGTGATCGCCACCCATCACGTCAACTGCGATTCGCATGGGGGTGCTCGGAAGGCGTCGGGCATCAGTGCCGGAGCCCGAAGGTGGAAGAGCGACCGAAGCCGAAGCGAGTGAAATTGGCATCAACCCCGCATCATGCTCGGGGCACGCCAATCGCCACCGATGCAGGATGCCCGATGCTCGATCCCTCGCTTAGTCCTTCTGCACACCGATGCCGAGCTTGGGCACCTTGATGCGGAGGCCGGGGCGGACGTAGCCCGACTCGGCGCAGACGCGGTGGTGCTGCTTGGGCATGCCCGAGAGCGGGCAGACGGTGGGCTGCACGCCGGTGAGGGCGTGGTGGGTGCGGCGACGACGCGTGCGGCCGTAGGACACTCTTTGTGGAGGAAGCATGTTCCGATTCTCCGATGCACGCGAGCCGCGGCGGACGACCGATCGCAACCCGAGAGGCTGAAAGACACCCGCGGAACCGGAAGGGGCCCGCTGGGATGGGCCTGAACAATAGGGAGACGCCTCGGGGAGGTCAATGGGAGCAGGGGAGCAGGGGAGCAGGGGAGATGGGGGCAGGGCGGGCGGAATCGGAAGGCACCCGGCCGGGGCTTTACTGCGCTCGGCGAGCCTTCCGCGGCTGCGCGGGGAGGAGAGTCATGTGGCGTTGCCCTTTCGGGGTGAGGCGCGTACCATGACGACCTGCCGTGCAAACGGCGAGGCCCTCCTAGCTCAGTTGGTAGAGCAGCTGACTCTTAATCAGCGGGTCGAAGGTTCGAGTCCTTCGGGGGGC
>DATGXW010000028.1:0-5621 GCA_035298585.1 Phycisphaerales bacterium | reverse complement strand
GAGCGAGGCGGGGAGGCCGGCGAGATATGGAAAGCCGGGGGCGAAGCCGATGTAGCGGACGGTGAAGTCGACCGAGGCGTGGAGGGTGATGAGTTCGCCGGGCGTCACGTGCACATGGTGTGCGAGCGCGAGGAGGTCGGGGGCGAGGGAGGGGTCGTAGCAGGCGGGGAGGATGTGGAGCGCAGGGGGCGCGGTTTGTGTTTCCCAGGGGGCGGCGAGCGCGGCGGTGAGCACATCGAGCGCGGCCACTGGGTTCAGCGTGAGGGGATCAAAGAGGATGGTGACCGCACGGTGGCTGGGGATGATGTCGAGGGGGTGCAGATCGAGCGCGGGGAGCGTGCGGGTGAGGTGGTTCCAGCAGGATGTGATTCGAGAGGGGTCATCATCTTGCCAGGTGATGGCAAGGTGCCGGTCGGAGATCCAGCGGAGGGTTGGGTGCGTGGCCGCGCGTTCGGGCATGGCGGGCGAGAGTGTACAGGACGGGGGCGGGCGAGCGCGGGGCAGGAACGCAAGCGGCCCCGGAACGAGATGTCCGGGGCCGCGATAAGGAAAGAGCGTGGCGTGCTGAGATGGGGGGTGGGAAGAGGAATCAGCAGCCGGTTTCGAAGGCCAGGACAAAGGCGGTGAAGTCGTCGGTATCGACGAAGCCGGTCTGGTCGAAGTCGGCGGAGTCGAGGCCGAGTTCGAAGGCGGTGACGAAGGCGGTGAAGTCGTCGGTATCGACAAAGCCGGAGTTGTCGAAGTCAGAGGGGCAGAGGTAGGTGGCGCCGGCCCAGAAGCCGCCGATGCACATGTAGTTGGGGGTTTCTAGCGTGCCGGCGTCGGGCTGTCCGATGGTGGCGCCGAGGCGGAGGGAGCCGACGGAGGAGGCGGTGACGCCGCCGTTGTCGAGGGAGTACCAGGAGAGGGTGAGGTCGGCGGGGGCGAGGGAGGCGGCGAGGCCGAGGGTGAGCATCGCGGCGGCGGCGTGCTTGTTTATGCGGTGGTTGGTGGGATTGTTGGTGTGATTGTTCATGGGTTGGTTCTCGGTGGTGGTGCACACGGTGGGTGTGGCGGGTTTGTGGGGGAAGATCGTGACGGGTGGTCCGCGCGGGCCTTGATCGGAGGGATGGATCAGAGCATTGTGGGATCAGGGCCGCTGGAGTTCGAGGTCGAGGGTGATGCCGTAGTGGTCGGAGAGGTCGCGTGTGCAGATGCCATCATCGCAGAGCGTGGGATAGGCCGAGGGGATCTGGTACTTGCGGACGTTGTAGGCCTTGGGGACGACGCGGGTAAGCCCATCCTTGCTGTTGGCGTAGAGGATGAAGTCGATGCGCCAGTCGGAGGTGTTGTCTTCATCGAAGTACTGGCGGAGGTCGTTCTCGTAGCAGGTGGTGCAGTTGGCGGCGTTGCCGGCGACGGGGACGTTTCGTGCGCCGTCGCCCATGCTGTTGAAGTCACCGAAGTAGCTGGCGACGGTCTGGTTGAACTCGCTGCTGCCTTCGATGGTGTTGAAATCGCCGGCGACGATGACGACGTGGCTTGGGTTGAAGGATCGCCAGACGGAGACGGCGGCGGCGAGCTCGGCGAGCTGGTTCTGGCGGGCCTCGATGTTGCCGCTGCTGTATCCGGACTGGAGGTGGGTGTTGAAGACGGTGACGGGGAAGACGCCCTTCATGAAGCTGGTGCGGATGTAGCCCTTGGAGGCCATGGATTCGAAGAAGCCGTCCTCGGCCTCGTAGAAGAACTGGTAGGGGTTGGTGATCGGGTGGCGGCTGATCGTGAAAAGGCCGGAGTTGAGGACGCTGGCGCCCTCGTGGTCGCCGCCGTAGAAGCCGCTGGTGTAGACCTGCTTGGTGACATCGCGGATGGTTTCGAAGAAGTGCCCATCCCAGACTTCCTGGAAGAGGAAGACGTCCGCGCCCTCGTCGAGGGCGATGCGGCCGATGTGGGGTGTGCGTTCGACGTCCTTCCAACGGGGGAGGCCGGGGATCTCGGGATTCCCGAAGAGGTGCGTGTTGTACGACGCGACGCGGAGCGAGGTCCTGATCGGGTCGCCGACACCGATGCGGCTGGGTCCGCCGGTGGTGGTGATCATCATCTTGCCGGGTGGATCGATCTTGCCGGTCTCGTGGTAATCGTTGGCGTTGAGGATGAGGTTGCCTCCGGAGGCGGCCCAGACGCCGACGAAGACCGAGTTCCAGGGGCGTGCGGCGTCACCGTTTGGGATGAAGGCTGGGGCGGCCCGGACGTATTCCTGTCCGAGTGCGGTCGCCGAGAGCGAGGCCAGGAGTGCGGCGGCGGTGAGGAGTGATCGGGTGTTCATGGTGGTTCTCCGAGTGCTTGGCGTGGTTGGTGTGGAGAGGGTCGATCACTGGAGGCCGACGAGGACCAGGACGTGTCCGCGGCCTGACTTGAGCGAGGACATGGCCTTGCCGAGGATCGCGCCCTGCGAGCGTGCGTAGTCGTCGACCTTCTGGGCGTGGCCGGGGGTTGCGGAGGTGGTGAGGAGGTCGCCGGGCTTGATTTCGCCGGCGGCGTCGGCGTCGACGAGGCACCAGACGCGTCCGACCTTGGCGATGGGCATGTCGCCATCGGCGATCGAGCCTTCCTGGGTGAGGGTGAGGCCGGTGTTGACGCCGTTGGCGCCCGAGATGATGCCGGCGACCATGCGGTCGTAGGCGGCTTCGCTGACGCGGAGGGTTCCCGTGCCGGCGGGGTCGATCGAGACGACCATGCCGGGCTGGGGGGCGACCGCGCCGGCGGGGGCGACGCGGTAGGGCTCGGCGATGTCGGAGCCGCCGCGGATCTCGATGGCGGGGACGGAGATCCAGTTCTTGGCGGTGCCAGAGCTGCTGAAGCGGAAGGTGCCGTCCTTGAAGTGGCCCATTTCCCAGGTGGCCGAGCCGTCAGTGTTCTGGAAGACGATGCCGGTGCTGTCCTTGGCGCCTTCGTCGGCGTTGCGGCCCTTGAGGAAGAGCTCGGTGGACCAGTCGGGATCGTTGGCGGCGGTGGTCGCGCCGAAGAGGAACTGGCAGTCGGCCAGGGCGTTGTTGCGGTTGAAGTAGAGGGCGCTGGTGGGGCTCTTGGCGATCGACCAGATACCCGTGCCGCGGTCGCTGAGCTGGATGCCCGAGGTCTGGGGGTTGCCGAGGCCGCTGTCGATGTTCATCCAGGCGCTGGTGTTGGTGGGTTCATCCACGGAGAAGCGGAAGGCGGCGGGGGCGGGAGCGCCGATGCCGACGCGTGCGGTGGTTCCCGAGCCGTTGACAAAGAGGCCGCGGGTCGAGGCGCTGTAGGCGGAGGCGGTGAGCTTCTGGCGGGGGAAGGTGGTCCAGGCGCCAGAGCCCGCGGGGCGGACGGCGACCGAGAGCCAGAGCTGGTTGTTGGGTTCGAATGCGGGGATGCCGGCGTCGTATTCGATGGTGAAGAGGCCGTTGACGGCGGCGGCGGTGGTGATGACACGGTTCCCGACCTGGGCCCCGCCAGATTCGGCGTTGTAGGCGGCGATGTCGATCTCGATGGCGCCTTCGACGAGGACGCCGTTGTTTTCAAGGCGGCCCTGGTAGGTGAGGGAGTTGCCGACGGCGGTCTGGGCACTGGCGGCGGTGGTGAGGGCGGCGAGGGTTCCGGCGACGACGGCGAGCAGGTGGCGGTTCTTCATGGGAGCATTCCTTCTTCTGGTGGCCTTGTTGACCCCACGATGGAGTCGATCGCCCGGCGTGTGTTGTGTGGGGCCGGGCATGTTCAAGCCGCAGGGCGGGGGGCCAACCCGCCAGGAACCGAGGGAAAAAAAGGAGGACGCCGGGGTGTGGGCGGGCTCGTTATGATCGAGGGTCGTTCGTGGCCCTCTGTACCGGGGTGGACAGGTTCAGACAGGTTGCCAGGGAGTGAGCGTGGAACCCTCGAATCAGGAGCATGTGACGCGACTGCTGGGTGCTGCGGCATCGGGCGACGGGGAGGCGGCGTCGAAACTGCTGATCGAGCTGTACGGGGAGCTGCGGCAGCTTGCACATGCGCGGATGCGGCGGCTTTCGACGGGGCAGACGCTTCAGCCGACGGCGCTTGTGCACGAGGCGTTTGTACGGCTGGTGGGGAAGGAGAGCGACCGGTATGAGAACCGGCGGCACTTCTTCTTTGCGGCGGCGCGGGCGATGGAGGACATCCTGGTCGAGCAGGCGCGGCGGAAGGGGGCGCTCAAGCGTGGCGGGGACCGGGCGAAGGTTTCGATGGAGGGGGATCTGCCGGGGGGCGTCGAGATCGAGGAGCCGGCGGAGGACATGGAATCTCTGAGTGCAGCGCTTGCGAAGCTGGAGTCGACCGAGCCGGTGAAGGCGGGGCTGGTGCGGCTGCGGTACTTTGCGGGCCTGACGATGAATGAAGCGGCGGAGGTGCTGGGGATCTCGCTGCGGACGGCGGAGCGGGAGTGGCGGTTCACGCGTGCACTGCTCCAGACGTGGCTGAGCACGAGTTCAGACTGAGGTACAGGGCAGATGAGCGACGAACTGATCGCGCGTGCACAACGGCTCTTTGAGTCGGTCGTCGATCTTCCCGCGGCGGCGCGGGAGGATGCACTGAGGCGTGCGGGGAGCGAGGACGCGGAGCTTGAACGGCTCGTGCGCGGGCTCATCGCCAGCGACGAGTCGGAGCGGTCGTTCCTGAGCACGCCGGCGATGGAGCGGCACATCGAGGGGTTGACGACGTCTGATGGCGTTTCGCGGGCGCGCGAGGCGGCGGGGGAAGAACGCACACCGTCCAAGGTGGGCCGGTACGAGATCGTCCGGCTGATCGGCGAGGGTGGGATGGGGGCGGTCTATGAGGCGATGCAGGACAACCCGCGGCGGCCGGTGGCGGTGAAGGTGATCCGCGCGGGGCTGGTGGGTCGGCAGGTCTTGTCCAGGTTCAAGCGCGAGGCGGAGCTGCTTGGACGGCTGCATCACCCGGGGATCGCGGCGGTGTATGACGCGGGGACGGCGGACATCACGACCGAGCGTGGCGTCCTGGTCGACCAGCCGTTTTACGCGATGGAGCTGGTGCGGGGGAGGCCGCTGCTGCAGTACTGCCTGGAGGAGCGGCTGGATACGCGGGGACGGATGCAGCTCTTGGCTCAGGTGTGCGACGCGGTGCAGCATGCACACGAGCGGGGGATCGTCCACCGGGACCTCAAGCCGGGGAACGTGCTGGTGGAGAACGGCGGTCAGCCGAAGGTGCTGGACTTTGGGATCGCGCGTGCGGCGGCGGATGAATCTTTCACGCAGCAGACGCAGACGGGTCAGATCCTGGGGACGGTTCCTTACATGAGCCCCGAGCAGGTGGCGGGTGAGCACGCGAGCGTGAATGCACGTTCGGACGTGTATGCACTCGGGGTGATCATGTTCGAGCTGCTGGCGGGCCGTCTGCCGTATGACCTGCGTGACAAGCCGATCGCGGAGGCGGCGCGGATCATCCGCGACCACGAGCCGACGCGGCTGTCGAGCGCGAGGACGTCACTGCGCGGGGACCTGGACACGATCGTGTCCAAGGCGCTCGAGAAGAACCCGGCGCGGCGGTATCAATCGGCGGCGGAGCTTGGGGATGACCTGCGGCGGTTCCTGGGGGATCAGCCGATCACGGCTCGTCCGGCGAGCAGCCTGTACCAGTTC
>DATGXW010000027.1:0-1795 GCA_035298585.1 Phycisphaerales bacterium | reverse complement strand
GCGGCGCTTCTTGGAGGCGACTGTCGAGAGCGTGCTGGGGCAGCGATATCCGGATCTCGAGTACGTCGTGATGGACGGCGGGTCAAAGGACGGGTCGGCGGAGTATCTGCGGTCGATCGAATCGCGGCTCACCGCGTGGCGATCCGAGCCGGACAAGGGGCAGGCCGACGCGATCAACAAGGCGTTCGCCCTGACCCGGGGCGACATCATGTCGTGGATCAATTCGGATGATCTGCTGCTGCCGGGGGCGATCGACGCGGTGGTGCAGTACTTCGCGGCCCACCCAGATGTCGACGTGGTGTACGGGCAGCGGCTGGTGATCGACCACGACGGCCGCGAGGTGGGGCGATGGGTGCTGCCGCGGCATTCCACCAGCGCGTTCCTGTGGCGTGATTACATCCCGCAGGAGACGCTGTTCTGGAGACGCACGCTGTGGGAGCGCTGCGGCTCACGTGTCGATGCCTCGTTCCAGTTCGCGATGGACTGGGAACTGGTGCTGCGCTTCTACGAGCACGGGGCACGGTTTGCGCGGCTGCCCCGCTACCTGGGAGCGTTCCGAACCCACGATGAACAGAAGAGCCTGGCTCAGGTGGAGAAGGTTGGACGCCCCGAGTTCGAGCGGCTGCGGCAGCGGTACTTTCCCGGAACGTGGTCGCGGCACCGCCAGCGTCTCGGCGGCGCGTTGTACCTTGTGCGTTCGATCGGGTACTCGTGGCTCGAGGGAGCCGGCGTCGTGCGCTACCGCTGAGCGGTGCGTGGCACGGCGAACCGCGTGATCACGCTCAACCCTGCGGTGCGGGCTTGGGCTTGGAGACGACCGGACGTCCGGAGATTGCCCGGTCCATCGAAAGGCCCCCGGCCCCGGCGAACAGCAGGTTGAGGGCCATGGCGAGCATGGAGCACTGGATGATGAGGGTGTTCCAGTCGCCGCCGAAGGTCTCGCGGTTGCCGGGCAGTATGTAGAACGTCGCGTTGCCGGACTGCATCGCGGGGCCGACCTCGGTGAGCCAGATGGCACCGAGCATCACACCTGCAATGAAGAAGGACGCAACCCGGGTCAAGAGGCCCGTGAGCACGAGGAAGCCGCCGATCAGTTCGGTGAGCGCGACGGCCCAGGCCTGGTAGAGCGGCCACTGGCCCTCCGTGACCTGCGGCGGGAAGAGCGGGAAAGTGGCTTTGGAGTCCGGCGGAACTTTGCCCGCGGCCTGCACCGCGAGAGCGATGCCGTACATCCGCGCGACCTGGATCTCGCTCGGGAAGTCCGCCGCGGTGAAGGTGCGGGCGGAGTTCTGGGTCGGGATCACGGAGAACGAGGCCAGTTGCACGGCGGCGTCGGTGGCCGGGGCTTGGGCCTTGGGCTTCTTGGGCGCGTCCTTGCCTTGGGCTCCTTCCTTGGAAGCGGCGGGGTCCTTCACCGGCTTGGCGGGCTCGGGCGCGGCGCTGTTGGCCTTGGCCTGCACGCTGGCGACACCCATGTTGGCCAGGGCCGCGGCCTGCTCGCCCTGGACGGGCATATCGGCCATGAACTTCCCAAGCCCGGCCCAGATGAATGTGGCACCCAGCACCAACCGGAGGAAGATGGGAGCGACCGACACGGCGAAGGAGTCACGGGTGGACATGGGTTGGTCTGCGGCGGTGGTGCGAGGGTGGCAGGGTTGCTGCCTCTTGGCTGACGCGGCGGACACTCCGGTGGGATCGCCTTGTCATCAGCTTGTTGCCTTTCGTCGGCCTTCGCTTGCACGGGGCGTGAGAAGTGCCGGTGAACCCTCTGGGGGTGGTCGCCGGCCCTGGGCGG
>DATGXW010000026.1:0-7646 GCA_035298585.1 Phycisphaerales bacterium | reverse complement strand
CCCGCGCGTGGTCGTGGTCCATGTCAGACTCGGAGTCGCGCTTGACGATCTTGCGTTCGGGAAGGTTCTCAATCTCGGGCGCCAGCGGGATCTTCTTCCCGGTGATTCGCTCAATATCGCGGAGCATCGGACGCTCCTCATCATCGCACATCGCGATCGCGAGCCCCTTCGCGCCCGCCCGCCCCGTCCGGCCGATGCGATGAACATACGCCTCGGGCTCGTTGGGAATGTCGTAGTTGAAGACGTGGCTCACGTCGTCGATGTCGATCCCGCGCGCCGCGACGTCCGTCGCCACCAGGATCTTCATCCGCCCCGCCTTGAACGCATCCAGCGCACGCTTGCGCTGGTTCTGCGCCTTGTTGCCGTGGATCGCAACCGCCGCGATCCCCGCCTGCCCCAGCCGGCGCGTCACCACGTCGGCGCCACGCTTGGTCCGCGTGAAGATCAGCCCGCGCGCCACCTTCTGGCTCAGGATGATGTGCTCCAGGAGCGCCTGCTTGCGCCCGCGCTCGATGAAGTACACCGACTGCTCGATCAACGGCGCCGCCGACGACACCGGGCTCACCGACACCTTCACCGGCTCGCGCAGAAGCGAATCGGCCAGGTGCACGATCTCCCGAGGCATCGTCGCCGAGAACAACAGCGTCTGACGCTGCTTGGGCGTCTTGCCCGCGATCCTGCGGATCGGCTGGATGAAGCCCATGTCCAGCATCCGGTCCGCCTCATCGAGCACGAAGACCTGGATCTTCGAGAGATCCACGTACCCCTGCTCCATCAGGTCGATCAGCCGACCCGGCGTCGCCACCAGGATGTCCACCCCGCGCTCCAGCGATCGCACCTGGTGAAACTGGCTCACGCCCCCGAAGATCACCGTGTGCGTCAGCCCCGTGTGCTTTCCATACGTCGCGAAGCTGTCGCCGATCTGGCTCGCAAGCTCGCGCGTCGGCGAGAGCACCAAGACCCGCGGAAGCACCCGCCCGCGCTGCGACTTGTCGACCGGCTGCATCGCCAGCCGGTGCAGGATCGGCAACGCGAACGCCGCCGTCTTCCCCGTGCCCGTCTGTGCACACCCAAGAACGTCACGCCCATCCATCGCCGAAGGAATCGCCTTGGCCTGGATCGGCGTCGGGAACTTGTACCCCTCCGACTCCAGCGCACGCTGGATCGGCGCCGCCAGTTCGAGCGATGCGAACGTCACGCCATCCTCGGCGATGGGCATCTCGCGCGGCGTCACCGCCGCCCGCTGCACATGACCCGACTCATCCGACGCCGCTTCCGCGGAAGGATGATGCTTCTTGTGGTGTGCGTGCCCCGGCGCATGCTCCGCAACCGCCGCCGCCGCCGGGCGGTGCACCGGCTTTGCAGCCTGCGCCTGCCCCCCATCCATGTGCGTATCCCACGAGTGCGAGTTCTTCGTACCGACCGAACGACCATCATCTGACTGCATCAAAACCAGGACTCCTTCAGCCCTCGGGCAGCATGTGCACGAATGCACACCACGCCAAGGGCGAGGCTGTTTCGGGCGTCCTTGCCACCATCTCGCGGTGCGAGCTGAGTTGGATCAAGTGAGCCGTACTGGGGTGGCGCACCCGCGGTTGTTGCCGTCCCATCAACACTGAGGGACGACCGCGTGTGCGGCCAGCAGATTCCCAGGACGAAAGGGCCGTTTCAATGCACCGATCCGGTGCGTGCGGCCAAAGTGCGGCTGAGGCTACTGGCGAAAGTTGGTGAGATCATAGGCGGCCCGCCGCGATGGTTCCCGCCACCGGCCAAAGTCAGGTTATCGCCCCAAGCTACAGGAGGATTGCCGCTGGGCATCGTGGCCCGCCGAACGCTCCTTCCGAGCCATCACCAACTGCATGTGTCCGCACAGAAGTCGAAGGGCCTTGGGTGGATGGTGCAGCATGCGTGCACAGCCTGGGCCGCGAGCCTTGAACCACTCCAGCGACCGCTTGAGGCCAGGCCAGCCCACCGTGTCCTTCAATCCCTTGTAGATGTCGTAGGCGTCGGTCTCGATCACACGCATTCCCGCCGCTTCGATCTGTTCGCACAGATCTCGACGCGTGAAAAAATACTGATAAAAGGGAAGATCTTCCACCGAGGAATCGAAACCGCCCATGCGGGCCTGCGCTCGCCTGAATGGACTGAAGTACGGGGTGGTGATCATGGCGACGCCGCCGACTCGAAGACAGCGAGCACACTCTTGCAGAATGGCTGCGCGAACTTCGTCGCTGAAGTGCTCCACAACGCCCAGGGAAATGTACCCCGCGAGCTGGCCGTCTTCATAGGGCAATGCGCGGACATCGCCGATGCGGTAGCGTCCGCGCGGGTCGATGGCGAGGTTTGCCCGCACGGTGCGCTCGGCAAAATCAAGACCTTCAATGGTCCAGCCTCCCCTCGCGAAAGTCCGCATGATGTTGCCGTTGCCGCACCCGGCTTCGACGATGAGGCCATCCTTGGGAAGATGACGCTCGCAGATGTCGCGGTACCAGCGCGTGAGACGTTCGCTTGGCGCATGGCGCGGCGGATCCGAATCCCAGATGGCGTCCCAGTACGCCGCGGTGTCCGCGGCGGCACGGTGCATGACGAGCCGATCGTTCAATGCGACCAACGCCTGTCGAGTGCGGGCGAATTTGCTCTCTATTGTCGGGGCGTTTCGACCGTGCAAGTCCCGGATCTGCTGTGCCGCGTTTGTCATGCTTCAACTCGCACGGGTTCAAATCCAAAGAAGGATCTGGCCTTCGATTACGACCCTCTCGCCGCCGAGGCCCTCGCGGCCTCGAGAATCGCCTTCGCGCGGTTCGCATACGTGAACCTCTGCGCGAGCCTTGATTGTGCATCCTCGCGAACGTGCGCCTGATCGGACGTCTCCGCCAAAAGCCTCTGGATGCACGCGGCCAGATCATCACCATCATCGGGCCGGAACCACGCCACCGCCGGCGCATCCACCCAGTTCTTGAGACCCTGGATCGCCGAGGCCGCAATCGGCCTGCGTGCACACAGGTACTCGGCCAGCTTCACCGGGCTCGTCCACAGCGCTGATGGATGGTCTGCGCTGGGCGGCAGCAGCAGCACGTCCGCCTCCCACAGCCTTGCCGCCACCTGGTGGTGAGGCACCCGCCCCGGCACCGACACGTTCGCAAGACCCGCCGCTTGACCTCGGACACGCTCGATGTCCTCCCGGGTCCCTCCGAGTAACTCGAATTTCACGCCCCCCAGCAGCGACGCCGCCAGAAGGATCGTCGAGATCCCCTTGTACTCGTACAAGTGACCCGCGTACAGCGCGATCGGCGCGGCGCGACGCTCGCCAAGCCCCTCGTGCGTGTCACGAGGACGCTCGAAGATCTCCGGGTCCGCCGCGTCCGCCACGATGTGCACCGACGCCGGATCCGCTCCTCGCCGCACATACTCATCCCGCAGCGCGGGCGCGATCGTCACGATCCCGTCAAGACGCGCTGATGCATCGCGCGTCGCGCGGAATACCTCATCCAGCAGCGGCCTCTGGTCTCCCACGTGCGCGTGCGTCTCGATCACCGTCGCGATCCCCGCCCGCGGCCCATACAGCCCCGCGTGAAAATTGCGCGCGTAGAGAAAGTCGCACCCCAGCTTCCGCGCGATCTCCACCCCGCTCTGGGAGAACCGACGCGACACGTCCTCCTCATTCAGGAGCGGCTCGGGCTCCAGAAGCCGGACTTCCAGACCCATCTCCCCGTACATCGCAAGCGCCCGCTCCACCGAGCCCGACCGCGGCGGCTGGCATATCAGCGTCACCCGGTGCCCCAGCCGCTGGAACCCCCCGGCGGTCTTGAACGCATTGATCGCGTGCGCCATCTCCCGCCCCAGCGGTATCTCCGCGATCGAGGCGATGTGCAGCGGGTCGCCGCTCAGGAGCTTCTTCACACGCTTGGCCGGCATGCGCTTCATCCACGCCGCGGATCAAGGGTGCACACCCACGCCTGGCAGCACAGCGGGCTGGTCGGGGCACGACCCAGGCGGTACTCCAGCTCCGCCTGCCGGAGCGGTTCGCGATCCGCCGCGTCCTTGGGAAGCAGGCGGTGCCGCCGAGGCGTCAGCCCGCGCGAACGCAGGAACCGTTCAAACTCTTCTCGCGTCCATTCGCGCACGTGCTCGGGCTTGTTCGAGGCCATGCACGCCCGGCCACGCTCGCGCGAGCGCTCCGGCGTTGAGATCAACAGCAAAGTCCGCGGTCCCGCGCACCGACGGAAGAGCCCGATCGCCGGCTCCGGATCCGCCAGGTGCTCGATCACGTCCGCGCAGATGATCAGGTCGTAGGTCCGCCCTGGGCTGAACTGGGGATTCTCAAGATCCACCGATGCAAGCGTAAACGCCGCGCCCTGCCGTCTTCCGGCTTCCAGCGCTGAGGGTTGGTCCAGCCCCGTGATGTCACTCGTCAACGGCGCGATGAACTTGAGCAGCTTCACGCACGGCCCACAGCCCACATCCAGCACCGACGTGAGACCCTCGGAGGCCATCAGCTCCGCCGCCCAACGGTAAACATGGTGCTGCCACTTGCCGTTGTCCGCCAACCGCCACGGAGCCCAGTATGAGCCCTGGTCACGATTGGTGTCGATGCTGAAGTTCGCCGCCTGTTGGCGGTACTCCGGCGGGAGGCAGAGCGATTCATTGCTTGCGACGCGTCCGTTCGAAAGGGTCGTGGCCGACATGGTCCGGCTGCCTCCGGGTGTGCATACCCCCGCGCAGGGGTGATCGACGGCGGATGAACCCGCCCGCGTGCACCTGATATCGATCGTTCAGAACACCCTTCACGCATGAACCTTTCGGTTCCCGCTCAACATCACAAGAAGACAATCGGCAAGTCTTGCGCATGAATCTCCACGCCATGCGACAAACGGCGAAAAGTACCAAACATCTTGCGGATTCGCCGATGGGCAATTCACTTCGAATCGCCTCTCCCTCTTCTCGCGGGTGGCGGGAGCGTTGCCGGATCATTTCACGCGTACTGAGGAGTGACCATGATTTCGTCCGTAAACCGTACATCTCAACTGCTGGCCAACCTCGCCGCCCTCGCCACCGCCTCGGCGGTGCACGCACAGACCAAGGTTTTATTCGTCGATGATGATGCACCAGCCGGCGGAGATGGCTCGACCTGGGGGAACGCTTTCCGCTATCTCGATGACGCCCTGACGGAAGCGAACCAGACCAAGCTTGGCGACGTGGAAGTGCACATCGCCCAGGGCGTATACACACCCGGCAAGGGAAGCCTGAACACGTCGTCAAGGTTCAATGTGCAGCCGACCTCATCGAGCGCGGCGACAATCTCTCTCTTTGGCGGCTTTGCCGGCGTCGGTGCGGCGAATCCAGGCGCAAGAGACGTCGCGTCGTTCATCACGGTCTTGAGCGCGGACCTTGCACGGAACGATTCATCCGGAGTCGATTATGACAACGCGTTCCAGATTCTTCGCGTGTGGGCCCCGATGGGGGTGACGATTGACGGACTTCATTTTCGCGGATTGCGCAGGAACGGCGACGAGTACCGGTACGCGTTGTTCCTGAAGATGCGTGCTGACACTCCGCGCGAGAACGGGTCAGCGACATACGACGCGCTCGTGCGTGACTGCACGTTTGAGGATCACGCGCTGACGAGCGGTCACCTTGTTTTCGTGCAAAGCTGGTCCCCCAATGGAAGGATGATCTTTGACCATTGCGTCTTCCAGGACATCGGGGGCGATGACAATGTGAATGCGCTGATCCGTGTGGAAAGTGGCAGAATCTCGGTGGAGCGTTCGCGGTTCATCATGGATCAGAATTGGTTCGAGCAACCGATGATCCGTACGGGGAGCGCGGTGAACCTGGCGGATTCCGAGTTCCTGGGCGTTCATGCAGCGGTCGCTGAGCAGAGCTACACACCCCTCAGTGCGCCAACGCTGATCGATCGGTGCCTCTTCCTGTTCAGGAAAAACGACTCGGGCCAACCGCCGATCTCGGTGACGAACGCCCGTATCCGCGATTCGATCATGCAAGCCGAAGCCCCGCCCGCGAGCGCGATCGTGGCGCCGCTGGTGGGAATCCTTCCGGGCGCGGGGTTCGTCTCGGTTGAGAACTGCAACGTCGGAGGAGGTGAGGACGCGATCGTGGGTCAGACTGACAAGCTCAAGTGGCTTGGCGGCAACATCACATCGGATCCCGGGTTCGTCGATATGGACGGGCCTGACGATGTTCTTCTGACCTGGGACGATAACGATCTCAGGCTTGATGCTTCATCACCGTGCATTGATGCAGGGCGAAGGATCTCGCCCGTGCGCGGGATGATTGACCTGATCGGGGGATCGCGTTTCTTTGACGGCGATTGGAACGGGGTCGTGCGCCTCGACATGGGACCCCGCGAGTACCAGGTTGTGTGCCCCGCCGACTTCGACAACTCCGGCTTCGTCGACACCGAGGACTTCGACGCCTTCATCCGGGCTTTCGAAGCTGGCTGCTGAAGCTCTGAATCGCGCCACGCGTGTTCATCCTCTGACCAACGAAACTCCCGGCGACCGCGGCGGAAACGCCGCGGTCGCGCTTGCCTCCCGACACGTCACCCAGACGCAATCACACCCCCTCGCCTCGCTTCCGAGGCGCTCCGCGGAGAACGCAGATGCCGCACCATGCCCCCCACCGCGCCTGTGCACTCCTCGCCGGCCTCGCCGCACTGGCCACCGCCTCCACGCTCCACGCGCAGACCCGAATCATCTACGTCGATGATGATGCACACAACCCCGATATGGATGGCTCAAGCTGGGAGCTCGCGTACAACGACCTCCAGTACGCGCTCTACGACATCTCCAGCGGCGGCGGCATTCATTCACCCGGCGAGACCGAGATCCGCATCGCCCAAGGCGTCTACACCCCAAGCCCGCGCTTCGCAAGCCGCGGTGAGGAGTTCCACTTCCACGGCAGCCCCGCCAGCGGCGTCGCCCTGACCGTGCTCGGCGGCTTTGCGGGCCTGGTTGGCGCTCCCAACCCCGATCAGCGCGATCCCACTCGCTTCATCACCGTGCTCAGCGGCGACCTTCTGCACAACGACACGCTCGACCCCGCCACCTGGACCGACAACTCCCGCCAGATCGCCGTCGCCGACAACGTCGCCGGTTTCCTCATGGACGGCCTGACGTTCAAGGGCGCTCGCGGCGCGGATCATCCCCAGGACCAGTCCTACGGCGGCGCGCTGCGGATCTCCGGCCGCACATACTTTTACGCCCGCCGCACATCCCGCGAAGACGATGCTGTCGTTCGAAACTGCCGATTCATCGACAACGTCGCAGGCCTCGCGGGCGGTGTGCTGCGCTGCCTTTCATCGGAAAACTCGGCCGGCATCCGCGTCGAGAGCTGCGACTTCATCTCAAACCGCGTTCTATCGCCCGGAGAGTGGACCGGCGGCGGCGCCATCGCCGCCTACGGGGGCGTGGTGGTGATCGAAGACTGCCGGTTCCTCAACAACGCCGCGCCGAATCGCGGCGGCGCGGTGTACGGCGGCGTCGCCGCGTCACTCCTCATCCGGGATTCACTCTTTATCAGCAACACCACGGGCACGGAAGGCGGCGCGATCTGCACGCTGGAAGATGCAGGCTTCGAACAATCCCCACAGATCATCGACCGCTGCACATTCACCCGCAACGCCGCCC
>DATGXW010000025.1:0-3720 GCA_035298585.1 Phycisphaerales bacterium | reverse complement strand
GACGCCGGGGTCGGGGTGGGCGTGGGGGTTGTGGGGGTCGAGGGGGTTGTCGTTGGCACTGCGGAAGGCGAAGGCCTTCTGGGGGGTGAGCTTGATCGAGAACTTCTCGGCGAGGTATTCGAGGGCTTCGCGGAAGTCCATCTTGAGGTAGCGCTGGACGAAGGTGAAGACGTCGCCGCTGGCGCCGCAGGAGAAGCACTTATAGATCTGCTTGTGGGGCACGACGCCCATGGAGGGAGAATGATCGTCGTGGAAGGGGCAGAGGCCGACGTATTCGCGGCCTTTGGGCTTGAGGGCGATGTGCTCGCCGATGACGCGGACGATATCCGCGGCTTCGCGGACCTTTTCGCGGTCGGAATTATCAAACTGCACACCCATGCGCGGGGGAGCTCGCTGCGATGCGGCCGGATGCACACGGGACGTGGTGGTGCGCCGGGGCTGTTCGACGGGATCAGGCTGGAAGGACACGATGCATGGACAGAACCACCGCCCGCGGGGGACGAATCCCGCGAAAAAAGTCGAGAAGAACCTGCGGCGGCTGTGGGCATCCGAAAGTTGGTATCGATCACGCGTGCTTGGAGCGGGTGCTCACGCACGGGATCCCGGGGATCGGATGGCAGCTCGTCGCGTCAACGGTAGCACGTGAATGGGTCCGTGCCAACGACGCGGGATGGGGAGAATGCCGCGATCGTGCGGAGGGCGTGGCCAGCCGGGGAGGAGTGAGTTTGATGGAACGATGGGAGATCGTGTACCGGGGGCGTGTGCAGGGAGTCGGCTTTCGGGCGACGACGCGGGGGATTGCACGGGGGTACCGGGTGACGGGGTGGGTGCGGAATGAGCCCGACGGGCGTGTGCGTGTGCAGGTTCAAGGTGTGCGGGAGGAGGTGGAGGCGTTCATAAGAGAACTGGAGGAGAGGATGGCGGGGAATATCCGCGGGAAGGAGGCATGGCGGGCGATGGAGGAGGATGGGGAGGAAGGGTTTGAGGTTGTGCGATAGGTGGGGAGCGGTTGGGAGGGGGAAGTTCTGGCCCGCGGAGCGACGGGGTGGTTATCGGGGTGCGGGTGGAGGCGTGGGTCTTGGGGGCGGATTAGACATGGGGGTGGGCGTAGGGGATGGGCGTGGGGATGGGCGGAAAGGTGTGTACTTTCGTGGTGTTTTGGGGGAGTCGGGAGGAAGGTGCTCCATTTCGGACACGCAAGTGGTATCTTGGAGGCGAGTGTTGGTTGTCGAGGGGAGGCGCGTGTGGCGGCGGGCGATCCATCCTTTGCGACGCGGACGACGACGAAGCTGCTTGATGCGCTGCATGACCCGGCGAACGAGCCGGTGTGGCGTCACATCGATTCGCGGTACCGGGGTGTGATCGCAGCGCTTGCCAAGCGGCTGGGGGCGGGTGACGCCGATGCGGATGATGTGGCGCAGCAGACGCTGGCGGAGTTCATCCGGTGCTACCGGGACGGGCGGTACGACCGGGCGAAGGGGCGGCTGAGTTCGTGGATTCTGGCGATTGCACATCACACGACGCTGGGGATTCTGCGGCGCAAGCGTGCGCTGGGTGCGGCGTCACCTTCAGAGATCGACGAGCGGATGGATGAGGGGACGCTGCGATCGATCTGGACGGACGAGCGGGATCGATTGATCCTGGGTCGCGCGATGGAGATCCTGCGGGAGGAATCGGACCTGGACGAGCGGACGCTGATGGCGTTTGAGCTTTCGTCGCTGCGCGGTGTGCCTGTGGCGGAGACGGCTTCTCAGACGGGGATGACGCCCGAGCAGGTGTACGTGGCCAAGAGCCGCGTGACCAAGCGTCTGCGGGCGCTGGTGGAGGAACTGACGAGCGCGTTTGAGGAGGATGCGTGACGTGGGCGAGGGGGTGACGCCATGCCCTGGGACGTCGGAGATCGAGCGTCTTGCGATGGGGCAGGGCGGCGGGGAGGGCGTGCCCGAGCACGTGGCGGGGTGTGAGGCGTGCCGGGAGCGGCTTCAGCAGGCCAAGGACGACGCGGCGTTCATGGGGCGGGTGCGGCAGCTTGCGGGGCGTGACGCGAGCGTGGATGGTTCGCCGCGGATCTCGGGGTACAAGACGATCGGGGTGGTGAGTTCGGGCGGGCAGGGGGTCGTGTACCGGGCGATCCAGGAATCGACATCGCGGACGGTGGCGATCAAGACGCTGATGGACGGGCGGGTGGCCTCCGCGCGGCAGCGTGCACGCGCGGAGCGGGAGGCGGAGATCGCGGCGGGGCTTCGGCATCCGAACATCGTGACGGTCTTTGAATCGCGGACGCTGCCCGATGGGCGGATCGCGGTGGTGATGGAGTTCATCAACGGCGTGCCGCTGGACACGTGGTCGGCGCCGGGGGCGACGCCGGCGGACCGTCTGCGGGGGATTCTGAGGGCGTTTGCGACGGTGTGCAGCGCGGTGCACCATGCACACCTGAACGGGGTGATTCACCGTGATCTCAAGCCCGACAACATCCTGGTGACGCCGGAGGGGCGGCCGGTGGTGGTTGACTTTGGGATCGCCAAGACGGGCGGGTTGCCGTCGACGTTGACGGGGGAGTTTGCGGGGACTCCGGCGTATGCATCTCCCGAGCAGGTGACGGGGCATCCGGATGACGTGGATGCGCTGACGGACGTGTACTCGCTGGGTGTGGTGCTGTACCGGCTGGTGTGCAAGGCGTCGCCGTATGAGTTGAGCGGGTCGATATTTGACATGGCGCAGACGATCACGCACATGGAGCCGGATGCGCCGCGCAAGCACATGCCGGGGATTCATCGTGATCTTGAGGCGATCATTCTGCGGGCGCTGCGGAAGGAGAAGAACCGGCGGTATCAGTCGGCGGCGAGCCTGGGGCGTGACATCGAGCGGTACCTGGCGGATCAGCCGGTGGAAGCGAGGAGCGGGTCTGGGTGGTATCTGCTGCGGAAGGCGGTGCACATCAATCGGGGGAGGTTGATCGTGCTGAGCGCGGCGGGGGTATTGCTGGCGTGTGCGGGCGGGGCGGTGTGGTGGAGCCTGGCGCGTGCGGCGGTGAGCACACGTGCGGCGGAGGCGGAGCGTGAGCTTGCGAAGATGGAGAGCGTTCGCGCGAGGGCGGTGACGGAGTTTTTGCGTGAGGCGCTCCCGCGGGATGACACGAACCGTCCTGACCTCAAGAAGGTGATCAGCGCGGGGCTTGGGCACCTGTATACGCGGCTTGAGACCAACGAGTTTGCGGCCGAGCCCGAGCTTGACCAGGCGATACGCCGCCTGTGGGGGAGCGTGTACACGGGGTTTGGGGGAAATCGCGCGGCGGGGCTGGTGGAGTTTGCGGAGGTTTCGCTGCGGAACGGGCTGGTGCGGCTGAAGATGCGGCACGGGCAGGAGCATCCGGAGATCGCGGCGACGATGCACGAGCTTGCGGGCGTGCTGCTGGTGCGGCACCGGGTGGAGGAAGCGCGGCGGTTTGCGCGTGATGGGCTTGAGATGCGGGTGAAGCTGCTGGGTGAAGAGAATCCGCTGACGGTGCAATCGCGGGGGCTGCTGGCGCGGATCCAGTTTGCGGGCGGCGAATGGGCCGAGGCGGCGGCGACGGCGGAGGAGACGCTTACGGGTGTGGAGAAGCTCTCGGAGTCGGGCGTGGTGTCGCGGGTGGAAGGGGAGTTGATGGAGGCCGCGATGCTCTCGCTGCGGGCGCGGGTGGCGATGCGCGGGCATGGGGAAGGCGGGGCGGGGGATGAT
>DATGXW010000024.1:0-37818 GCA_035298585.1 Phycisphaerales bacterium | reverse complement strand
GGTGGGGGTAGTAGGAGCCGGCGAGATCGGATCATTTCCCGGGGCCGGATTCTCGGGGCCGCCCGTGGCAGGCGTTCCGCCGGTGGCGCCCTGGTCGGGCGAGGGAGCGGGTGTGCTCTCACTGGTGTTCCCACCGGTGCTGCCGTTGGTGCTCTCGTTGGGCGTGGTTGATTCGATCGCTGGAACCACCAGGGCCGTCGAGGGCCGCATGGCAAAGTTGAGGCCGATGGCGACCAGGACGAAGAGGGCAAACATGATCACGGTAAAGACCGTGAGTGCGTCGCCGGTCTTGGTGCCGAAGGCGGTCTGGCCCGACCCCGCCGAGCCGAAGGCGGCGCTGAGACCACCCCCTTGCGGCCGCTGGATCAGGACTGTGAGGATCAGCAGGATCGCGATCGCCAGGAGAAGCAGAATCAGGAGATTCGTGGCCCAGAGGGCCAGCGCGAGGGTCACAAGCATTGTGAACAGACTCCAAAGTCGCCGCGGCGGCTCGCCAACGGGCTCAAGGGGAGAAGTCTAGGCCGACCACGGGCTTCGCCGGAACCTTCATTGGCGGGGGCGTCGGTCGGGTTTCAAGGGGGGAGACGGCGTCGGGGCGCATGAAAAGGGCCGGCGCTGTTGGCCGGCCCTTGTCGAGTTGAGGATGTGCTCAGCCCCGCGTCAGGAGATGTCCACGCCCTGTCCCAAGGGGGTGCCCAGGGTCGAGAACGCACCGGGGAAGAAGGCGTCGGCGTGCGTGAAGGATGCGACGACAGGGGCGGCCGACTTGACCGAGATGCCGTACCAGACTTCGGTCAGCCGGCGCGAGCCGGTGACCATGTCGTGGACGTTGAGCGTGAAGGCTGTGCGTGCGGGGACGACGACCCGGAGCGATTCGGTGCCCAGGTCGGCGTCGTACCGCAGGACGATCTCCGCGATCGTGTCCTGTGCGTTGGGGTTGTACAGGCTGAGGGTCTCGGAGACGAGCGGGTTCCCGTCGCGGGGCTTGAAGCCTTCGCCAAAGCCCCAGTAGCGGTATGCACGGTCGGTGACGCCGCTGATGAGCTGGTCGCCAAAGGCGCTGGCGATGAGCGCGACCGAGACGGGCGCGGTCGAGGTGTACTGCATCGAGTAATCCTCGCCCACCGGGAAGCCGGTCAGGTCGCCGACGTTGACGGACTTTTGCGACTGGGCGGGGACGGTCACCACCGCGCGGTACGAGCTCCCGCTGCCGAAGAGGAACACGAGGCTCACCTGAGCGCTTGCCGAGCTTGCGTTGAGGATGCTGAACCGCTCGGCGATCGCATCCTGGCCCAGGCTGCCCTCGCTGGTCGCGCCGACCATGGAGCCGAGGTTGGGGAGGCCGTTGACGCCCTCGGCCGTCCGGGCGGCCGTGTCGTAATGGCTGAGAACCGCGACGATGGGCTGCTGGCTGGTGACCTTGACGCCGTAGGTGCCCGCGGGGATCTCGGCGACATCGTTGATGTTGAGGCCCAGGCGGCGGTGCCCCTCGACCGTCTGCGTGAAGACGATCGGCGAGCCGCCGTCGAGCGGGTAGAAGGTCGACTCGACCTTGGTCGTCTCGGACGAGGTGTTGTAGAAGAGCAGGAAGTCGAGGTTCGAGCCGCCGCGCGTGACCTCGGAGAAGGTCCAGGTGTTGCTGATGCGGGTCGTGAACGACTCGCCGATCGAGGCGGCGGTGGTCGTGAGATTGGTGTCGTAGTGGCTGAAGGTCGGTGCCAGGGGACGGTCAGAGCGGATCTCGACCGCGTACCCCTCGTAGGGACGGACGAGCTGCTCGCCGGCGGCAAAGAGCTGGGGATTGGTGATCGTGATGCCGCTGCGCGAGCCGGCCGCGATCTTGCCCTCGCCGTTGAAGTCGGCCAGGAGCTGGTCGCGGACGCCCGTCTCGTAGCGGGCGATGACCACGACGCGCGCGTCCTGGGCGCCGGGGTTGAGGATCGGGATGAAGGTATTGGTGTTGGGGGTCGCAAAGCCCTCGGGGAAGTAATAGCGGTAGGGGAGCTGGGGGACGTCCGATCCGTCGGTCAGCTCTTCGGTCGCGGGGGCGTCAGCGCTCGCGGCGAGGTGCCCCGAACCGGTCTGGTTGTTGACGGCGGCGTGGAGCGAACTGACGGCGGCCTGGCTGTCGCCGAAGAAGATGAAGTACCGCATCTTGACCGACGCGCCGGCCGCGACGGTGCCCAGGTCGTACGCCAGCGTGAGCGTCGAGTCTGATTCCGAGCCGTTGGGGTCGACCTGCGTGAGGTCGAGGATCTGGTCGGAATCGCGGAGATCATCGACGACGGTGTTCGCCAGGACGCGGGCCGATGCACGCGTGTCGCTGGAGGGGGCCGCGATGCCCACGGTCAAGCCCTGCAGGAAGGTGTTGTTGAAGAAGCTGGCGGTCGCCATGCGGCCGCTGGCGTCGAGGTCGTTGACGGTCTCTGCGGTGGAGGGGTCGAGGTTCCTGCCCATCTCGGGGTTGAACCCTTCCATCCACGAGAGTGAACCGATCGCCGTCGAGCCGACGTTGGTGAGCTGGACGTCGATGGCGATGAAGTTGTCGGCCACGCCGAATGAGAAGGAACGCTCGATCCTGAGGTTGCCGTTGAAGAGGGCCTGCCCGACCGCGCGGCGGTTGTAGGTGTCGCTCTCGTCGGTCATGGCGAAGGGCAGGATCGACGAGTTGATGTTGTCGTTGGCCGTGTAGATGTTGTTGAAGACCGAGCCGTCGGCGGCGGCGCCGAAGAACGTCCGCGGCTCGCCCGCGCCGCTGCTTCCAAAGAGGAACTCGGTGTTGTTGTAGCGGAGGCCGATGTTGCTGGCGATGAACCCGCCGTCGGTGTGGACGCCCATCGTCACGCGGTTGCCGGCCAGGATCAGCTGGCCGTCGCTCACGCCGTTGGCGACGTTCACCGAGAGCGTGTAGCGGCCGGTGTCGGTCGAGCTCACGCCGCTGGAGACATCGAACGGGTTGTACGAGGTGTTGATCGCGCTCGAGACCGCGAGGTAGTAGACCCCCGAGGTGTTGAAGACGAAGTTCTCGATCCGCGAGATCGACGTGCTCGAGTCCGACGCGATGATGAGCTGCTGGCCCTGTGCGTTGAAGAGCCGGACCGTCGTGCCCGAGTTGCCGACCGCCTGCGCCGTCAGCGAGGCGCCCGCGTTGACGCCGAACTTGAAGAAGTCGCGGTCGAGGAGCCCGAACCCGCCGTCGCCCAGGAAGGCGCTGATCGACGCCGAGCCGAAGCCGCCGCTGCTGATCTGCGTCAGGTCGCGTGCGTTGGGCAGCGTGTCGTTGGGCTCAAAGTCGCCGAAGATGTCGTTCTCGACGCGGAGCTCAAGCCGCCACCCGTCGAGGAAGCCCGAGCCGCCCGCCGAGAGGTCCTCGACGCGGAGCGTCCAGGTGCCCGTCGCCGCCTGCCCGTCGATCGAGCCCAGCGGGGTGTCGGGGGAGAACGTCCCGGCGAAGGGGGCCGTGCCGGCCGCGATCGTCTGGGGCGCCTCATCATCAAAGAGCGTGGGGGTCATGTCCTGACCCGAGCCGCCGCGCCGGTTGGCGAGCGTCACCACCGTCCCCGAGGGAGAGATCAGGCTCACGCGCAGGTCGCCCACGAACGAGTGGCGGAGGCGGACCTGGACGTTGGCGTCGATGATCTGACGTGCGTCGGTGATCGTGATCTGCGACTCGATCACGCCCTGCGTGCCGCTCGATGGGATCGGCATGGGCTGCGTGAAGTCGGTCTGGCCCGACACCGTGTCGTCGGAGTTGAGCGTCGCGGTGACGGTGAGGTCGTAAAGGCCCGAGGACTGCGAATTGCCGCTGGCGGCGATCTTGGGGTCGTAGGTCGAATTGCCGTACCCCGAGACGGCGAGGTAATAAACCCCGCCGGTCGAGACGTAGTAGTCGATGAACGAGTCCTGGCCGTAGAACTGGTCGTTGAAGGTGAGCTGGTTGCCGTTGGCGTCAAACAGGCGCAGGTACGAGTCGAGGTTGCTCCCCGTGGGGCGGCGCTTGGCGGTGATCTCGGCCGTGATCTGGCCGCCGCGGGCGAGGTTGAGCTTGAAGATGTCGACGTCAAGGCCGGCGTAGATGCCGTCGCCGATCGTCACCCCCGTGAACCGGGCCTGGCCCGATGCGGAGAAGTCGACCGGCGTCGCGAGCGCCAGCGTGTCGTTGATCTCGTACGTGCCGCTCACCGGCACGACGCTGAAGAAGTACTCCTCGTCGCGGCCTTCCACCGAGTTGCCGTTGAGGAAGTTGCCGTCGGTGTCGAGGATCCCCAGGCCCCCGCCGGCGTCGGCGCGGAGCGTCAGGCGGTAGCGGTCGATGGCCAGGCGCTGGCCGGGGAGCGCCGTGACGTTCAGCGCGATCTTCATCTCGCGCGGGTCAGAATCAGAGAGCGTCACGCCCGTCACGGTGACCAGCCCGTCGTCGCCCGTGCCAAAGACGTTGTCCGTGCCGTCGCGGCGGACCTCGACGACCGAGGTTGCAAGCTTGGCTGGGTCGATCGCGCGGTTGAACCGGATCGTGAGGGTCCGCAGCGCGGTGTTGGTCGACGGATCGACCTGGCCCGTCACCGGGCCGGGGAGCACCGTGCGGACGACCGGGCCGGTGAGCCCGACGATCTGGAGTGCACGCGCGATGTTGAGGCGGCCGCCGGCCACCGTCTTGCCCTGGAGGTCTGCGATCGGGTCGACGCTGTCGATGAGCGTCTGGCGGATCTCGACGGCCGAGGCGGTGGGCTTGATCGAGCGGAGGAGGGCCACCGCTCCGGCGACCTGCGGGGCCGCCATGCTCGTGCCGCTGAAATAGTCGTACGAGTCGGTCGGGACGGTCGAGAGGATCTGGTCCCCCGGAGCGCCCAGGTCGACGGTCTCAGCGCCGTAGTTGGAGAACCCCGACATGCGGTCGTCCCAGTCGGTCGAGGCGACGGAGATCAGGCCGGGGATCTTGTACGTCGAGGGGAAGAAGCTGACGTCCTCGTTGTCGTTGTTGAACGAGTCGTTGCCCGCGGCGGCGACGAACGTCCCGCCCTCCTCGATGAAGCGGGCGATCGCGTCGCGCTCGGCGTCAAAGCCGGTTGGCGAATCCTCGTAGAAGCGGGCGCCCGGGGCGCCGTAGCTGGCGTTGGCCGCCGCGATCGGAACGCCGTTCTCTCGCATCATCGTCACGTAATCGATGCCGCCGACGATCGCCTCGATCGTCCCGCCGAAGGGGCCCAGGACGCGGATGGGGAGGATCGAGACGTTCCAGTTCACGCCCGCCACGCCCACGCCGTTGTTCCCCACGGCGCCGATGATGCCCGCCACGTGCGTGCCGTGCGAGTCCTCGTCGTCGGGGTTGTTCTCGTTGGACCAGAAGTCCCAGCCGTGGACATCGTCGACAAAGCCGTTGCCGTCGTCGTCGACGCCGTTGCCAGCGATCTCGCCCGGGTTGCTGTAAATGTTCGCGGCAAGGTCGGGGTGGGTGATCTGCACACCCGTATCGATGACCGCCACGACCTGCTGGCGCGTGCCGATGGTGGTATCCCACGCCTCGGTTGTGTCCATGTCGGCGTCGAGCTTGCCCAGGAAGCCCAGGAACGTGCCGGTGTTGTCGTGGTGGTACTGCTCGGAATACCGGGGGTCGTTGGGGATGCGGGTCGACTCAACCATGCGGTTGGGCTCGATCCGCTTCACGCCCGGGAGGTTGGGCATCGCACGCTGGATCTGCTCGGGGGTGATCGCCGCGTTGGTCTCGAACACGGCCCAGTAGCGGCCGACCGCACGTGCGGTCGTGACATTGACGCCCAGCGCCGTGGCGACCTGCCGGGCCGCGAGCACGGCGGCCTCGGGGCCGCTGGTCTTGTCCTCGAAGCTGATGATCCACGAGCCCTTGGCGACGCGGTACTCGTACCCGCCCCAGTTGAGCATCGCGACCGGTTCGGCCGGGCCCGCGAGGTCGGCCCCGCTCAGGTTGGCCCAGGGCTGGACCATGCCCGAGAGCGCGAGCCGTTGTTCGAGGGCTTCGAACGCCGCGAACATCCCGACAGGGCGCGAGGAAGACTTGGATCCGAGCAGCCGGCGCAGGTTCAACATGAATCGCACTCCACCATCGATTCGGACAGCGGTCCCTCGGACACGCCGCCGGTGTGTCTATACCCCGTCTGAGACGTTCTCACGATTGCAGCGCACTGATCAGACAGTGACCGTCGGGCCGGGGGAGCGGACTTGAGTTCCATTCACCCCGTGCCAGAAACCCACCTGGGTCGGTCGCTCGCCTGTGGCGAACTCCAACCGTTCGGGACGGACATGCTGTCTGACCGGTTCGTACCGGCCAGTGTACCACGCCGTGGCACAATGCACAAAGTTGGAAGGACTTGCATCCGGCCCGCCAAACCCCCGGTCAGGTCGCCCGGCCAGGATCCTGCGGAGCCAGCGCCAGCAGCAGTTCGGCGTGGCGCTGACTGGCGCCTTGGTGCTGGCGTATGCACACGCGGCCGCGCTGGGCGATCGCTCGGGATCCTTCGACATCCGCCAGCATCCGCCCAAGCGTCGCGCCAAGGTCATCGGGAGTTGTCGTCACGATGCCCCCGGCCTCAAGAAACGCCCCGACCGTGGTCGCAAAGTCGCCGTAGGCCGGGCCGATGATGGTGGGTTTTCCGAGCGAGATGGGTTCGATCGGGTCAGAACCGTGTTGTGTACCGAACGATCTCCCAACAACAACCACGCTCGCCAGCGCGTAGGCCTTTCTCAGTTCGCCGATCGTGTCAAGGAGGAACCGGTCGGTGCTGCCCGGCCGCGTGTGCGTGCGTGAACGCCTGACACATCCAGGGAGTGCGGCGGCGGCCTCATCGAATCGCTCGGGCTTGCGGGGTGCACAAAGGAGCTGGACGTCCTTTGGACAGGCGGTGTGGAGGAGTGCTTCCTCGCCCGGTCCGGTGCTGCCGGCGACGATCAGGGGCCTGTGCACATCGATCCCAAGCTCATGCGCAAGTTCTGCCGACCCTGGCACGGTGTCGGTGATGACCGACGCATCCCACTTCATGGTGCCTGTGATGGTGCAGCGGTCGGGGTGAACACCCATCTCGATGAATCGTCGCTGATAGTCGGCATCCTGCACGGCGGCGAAGGCCAGGCGCCGGAAGCTGCGGCCGATGAAGGGGCGGATCTTGCGGTAGCCCTGGAACGAACGTGCACTGAGCCGGCCGTTGATGACCCCGACGGGGATCTTTCTTGCCGCACACCGGGCGACAAACTGCGGCCACAGTTCCAGTTCGACCAGTCCGACGATGTCGGGTCGCACGGCGTCGAGGAAGCGATCAACCGCCCAGGAAAAGTCGAGCGGGTACCGCACCACCGTCGCGACAGCGCTGTAGAGATCCTTGGCGCGGGCCAGGCCGGTGTCGGTGCCGGCCGAGATGACAACGTGTGCATGCGGCGTCAGGAGCGGGACCAGGTGGCGCAGGGCGCTGGTTTCACCGACCGAAACGGCGTGGAGCAGGATGCGGGGGCGATCGATCGGAGGCGGCAGCGGCTCGATCTTGCCGAAGCGCTCGGGCCATCCACCCCGGGCCTTGCGCGCCCAGATCGGTGCGGTGAGGCCGCCGAGCACAAGGTAAAGTGCATCCAGTCCGTTCACGGGTGCTTGCCGCCCTCTGCCGACGAACCTGATCCAGCGGGAGAAGAAATCCCGACAATGGGCAGGCGGGGATTCGAACCCCGGACCCTTCGCGTGTAAAGCGAACGCTCTGGCCGCTGAGCTACCCGCCCTGAAGACCTCCCGGCGACATCCCGCCGAAGGACCAGCCCGCAAGGCCGTGCGGGGCTGACGGTGCAACGATAGTTCACTTGGCCGCCCGGGACGTTTCAAGCCTGCGGTCAATCACGATGACTCTGACCGGCGACCCATCTCCCTCCAGGCGGTTTGGCCCTTCCCAGCGGCTGAGCCATGATGTCGAATTCGAAGCCGTCTACCAGACCAAGGTCCGCAAGATCCGGCCGCCGTTTTCGATGTCTTCCAAGCCCAACGGGCTGGGGCGGTACCGCCTCGGGCTTGCGATCCCAAAGAAGGTTGGCTCAGCGCCCCGGCGCAACCGCTTCAAGCGGCTGATCCGCGAGGCCTTTCGCCTTGAGCAGGGCGGCTTTGCGGGCCTGCCGGGCAGCGGATATGACATCGTCGTGGGGATCAGGGCGCACGAACTGCCTCCGGGCGATCCGGGGCTTGCGTATGTGCGCGGTGTGCTGGTGGAACTGGCCACGCTGACGCACACGGCGTGGGAGAAGCGAGGCCGGTCGGTTCCGCCGGGATCTGCGCCATGACACGCCGGCGGCGGAACAGTGAGAGCGGGTTGACGCACGCGCGGTACTGGTGGTCGGTGATGCCGCTGGTCCTGCTCATCAAGCTTTACCAGTGGACGCTTTCACCGTTCATCGGGAGGCAGTGCCGCTATGTGCCGACGTGCTCAAATTATGCGATCGATGCACTCTTTGAGCATGGGCCGATTCGGGGCGCGTGGATGACGGTTCGGCGGATCGGCCGCTGCAATCCGCTGAGTGCGGGGGGGTACGACCCCGTGGCGCCGTGCGACCATCGGTAAGCCGGCTACTCGTCGATCCCAAGGTCCCGCTTGGTGAAGAGTGCTTCGAACCGCAGACCGGCCTTCTCGACGTTCTCGCGGGCGCCCTCGAGCCTGTCGATCGTGGCGATGATCGCCTCGACCGAGGCTCCGAGCCCTCGGAGCACCTCGACGGCCTCCAGGGCCTGCCCGCCGGTGGTGGCGACATCCTCCAGGAGGACCACGCGTTCGCCGGCGTGCAGTGCACCCTCAAGCTGTTTGGCGGTCCCGTAGTCCTTCTTCTTGTTGCGGATGAACAGGCACGGCAGACCCGTCACGAGGCTGGTCGCGGTCACCAGAGGAATACCGCCAAGCTCCGCCCCCGCCAGCCGCTGGATCGGTGCGCTGATCGCCTGCTGAACCTCGCGGATCCGGTCGGCAAAGAGCACCGAGAGGGGCCCCAAGACCTCGGGGCGCGTGGAGAAGAGGTACTTATCCAGGTAGTACGTGCTCGTCCGTCCCGAGCGGAGCGTGAAATTGCCGCGCAGCAGCGATGCCTGGGCGATGGACCGGGCCAGTGCAGCGCGGTCGGGCAGGGTGAGGGTCACGGGGTTGGTCATGGTGCACACGGTATGTCGGTGGCATCGGATTTGTTGTTCGTATTTTGGCTGGAACATTCCCATCTGCGATGATGGGAGCGGTTGCGGCGGGTCGCGTGAAGCATGGATGTCGGCGTGCGTACGGGTTCAGACCCATCGGGCTCCACCCTTGGGTTTGGATGGCCGATACTCTCGGACGGTGGTGGTACGAACGCGTTGCGGATGGCTCGATTCTGAGGGCTTGAGCGAACGCGTGGTGGCTGGTCGACATATCAAACCCGCGTCGGTGGGACGCCAGACTCTGGAGCATGCGATGAGAGGTCACGGAGCATTCGGTCAGATGGTGGTGCGGGGTGCGGCGGTGCTTGGGGTGTGCGCTGGGAGCGTGTGTGCAATTGCACATCAGCCCGAGTCGACGCCTCCTGCGCACCCTTCTCCGGCCCAGCCCCCGGCCGAACCCGCCCCGGCGCCGCAGGGCCAGCCTGATTCGGAGGATCTCAAGTCAAATCCCCCCATCGCGACGCCGGAACAGGCGGCGGGCAGGATGATGATCGGCGAGATGATTCAGAAGGGGCTGATCAAGATGCCCCCGGAGTTTGATGCACAGTCGATCGTGAAGCGGGATGAGCAGGGCAAGCTTGTGCGGTACGACCGTCCGCTGCCGTGGGTGGTGTACGACTTGAACCCCCTGATCAGCGATCAGCAGCGCAAGGACCTTGAACCGGTCTTCAAGCGCCGGCAGATGATGAACGAGTTGAATCTGGTCAACAACCTAGACCTTGCCCTGAGGATCGAGGCGGGTGAGTTTGAGCGGATCGACCCGCGCGACCGTCGCACACTGGCGTGGGCTGACCGCGTCCAGAAGCAGCTTCGCGCGGGGGGAAGCCTGAGCGAGTGGATGTACAACCAGGGCGCTTTGACGGACATCCAGGCCGCGGGTTGCCAGTTGCTCGGCCACGCTTACACCGAGGCCACGCTCAAGGAACTTACGGCCAACGTCAAGGATCGTCCGGACGCAACCAAGGAAGAGAAGCTCGCCGCCTCGACGGCCGTGAGCCGCGAGATGTACCGCACACGCGTCGATGAGCCGATGTACGTCTTTGAGCGGCTGCTCGAGCGTGCGGCGGACAACGTCGATGCGTGCATCAAGTTCGCGGAACTCCCCCAGGACGTCTACGCGTCGGTGCAGCCGGAAATCTCGGCGATCCGCGAGGCCAAGTCTGACGCTGACAAGCGAGCGACCGTCATCGCCCTGTTGAACAAGCTGCCCGACTGGGTGATGCAGCACCGGTTCCTCGATGCCGCGGTTTCGGTGCAGTTCTCTGACCGTTCCTCGCAGGCCCAGGGCCGGGTCATTCAGCCGGTCATGGCCTACCAGGTGGAAGAGCAGCGCCGGCGCGAGCTTGCCGCCAAGGGCAACTCCGTTCCATACCAGAAGGCGCCGGTTCGTCCCGAGCGCTGAACGAATTCACTTACTTTGTGACGCCTTCATGACCGGCCCCCTCGGGGGCCGGTTCTGTCTTGGCACCTTCTTCGGCAGGCTGCGCCCTCGCGGGCGCGGGCGGACCTCCGACCTTGGCGACTTCTTCCCAGACTCGGGGCCATGTTTCGCGGGTGACTCCCTGGATCGTCTGGGCCACCATCCCGCCCGCGTCGAGCACCACCACCGCGGGTACGATTCCGACCTTCAGTGCTGCGGCGGCTTCATCTGAACGCGGGAAGACCCGGAGCGTCGACTTGCGTTCCTTGATGAATGCGGCGACCTGCTCGGGGTAACGCTCTTTGACAGCAAGAGCCAGGATCGGCACCCTGGACCCGATCGCGACGTGCAGTTCCTCGGCCTGTTCGAGCAGCGAGCGGGAGGGAAGGCTCCAGGTGGCCATGAACAGGAGCACCACAGGTCTTCCGCGCAGGCTTGCGAGTTCAACCTTCGCCCCCTCGCTGTCGGTGAGCATGAGGTCGAGGGGCGTGCGCGGTTGCTCCACCGGCTCACGATCGGGGCTTCTGGATTCATCGGTCGGGGGCGGGGTGATGACCGCCGGAGTCTGAGGACGCACACCCTCCGTGTGGTCCTGGGAATCGGTGGACTGCTGCTGCGGGCGCGGCGGCACGGAGATGCCCCGGGAAGACTCGGTTTCGCCCTTGGCGTATCCCTCGGGCAGGGTGATCGCAAGATCCCGCTCCGAGAAGTTCTCCCCGGTCTTGATCTGGAGGAACTCGGTCGTGGAGGATCCCCCGGCGGTGGCAGACTCGATCATCTTCTCGATCTTGCGGGGCAGGTTGTCGGCCTGGCCGATCCACCAGCGGGTCTTGGAAGCGCCGGCCCGGGACTTGAGGGTGATGACGTCGCACATGACGCCGTCAAACTCCACCGCCGACTCGAAGCCCGCCTCGATGGCGGTCAATTCGCGGGACAGCGGCTGTGCGGTCATGATCTCGGTGATGCGGGCCGCGTAGATCAACTGATAATCCTGCCCGCGTGCCGACCGGGCCGCCTTGACGTTGAGCAGCTTCTTCTCGTGGTCGAGCCATGTCACGGTCGAATCGTCGAACGCCGCCGTGACTTCCTGTGGCGGCGAGCTGGGCCTGCGCTTGCCCTCGCCGTCGATGCGGATCAGCCACGGATGCTGGATGCCCTTGATCCGCGCCATGCGCACGCCAAAGTCCACGACGGGCGTCCCGTTGGTGAGATTCCCCGTCGCCGAGGTGCGCAGGCGGAACGAGATGGTCTGCGCGGCCGAGATGGTCTCTGCGACCGCGCGGAGCCGATCGATCACCGCCGGATCCGCACTTGAACCCGGGCCGGGCTGCGGCGTCACCGTCGCGGGTTCGGCTCCGTCCTGCGCCGCCGCCGGAGCGCCCGACAGCGCGGCCACAAGCCACGGCGTCGCGCATGCAAGGAGGGAGCGGGACAGGATGTCGCGTGATGTAAAGTTCTTCCGATCCATCAACCACGATGGTATCGGGACCGCACGGGGCGCGATGGGACGTTCAGGGGCCCAGCAACGTCCGCAGGGCTGCGCCGGGGTCATCCTGGCGCATCAGGTGCTCCCCGACCAGGACGGTCCTGACGCCTACCTCCCGCAGACGGGCGAGGTCCTGGGGCGTCTTGATCCCAGACTCGCTCACGAGGATGCTTCGATCGTCGACCATGTCGACCAGCCGCATCGTGTGGTTGAGATCGACCTTCATCGAGGAAAGGTCGCGGTTGTTGATCCCCAGGAGCGCGTACCCCGCGTGCGGGAAGCCGATGTGGGGCCGAACCCGCAGGAGGCTCTCGACATCATGGACCTCAAGCAGCACCGTGAGCTGGAGCTGCTGGGCGAGGATCAGCATGTCGACCAGGAGGCTCTGGTTGAGGCACTCGGCGATCAGCAGCACCGCGTCTGCGCCGGCGGCGCGTGACTCCCAGAGCTGCCAGGGGTCGATCAGGAAGTCCTTGCGCAGCACCGGGATGTCGACCGCGGCCTTGACGCGGTCGATGAATGAAAGGTGACCGCCGAAGAATCGCTCATCGGTCAGGCAGCTGATCGCCGCGGCCCCGGCGGAGGCGTACTTTGTAGCGATGGATTCGGGCGCGAATGATGAACCTTCGTACTCCGGGCGGATCAACCCCGCCGAGGGGCTGCGCCGCTTGATCTCGGCGATGACGGTCGTGTGCACCGCATCCCTGCGGTTGGTCACGGCCGCGAAGAAGTTTCGGGGGGGCTCGGCCTGGGCCACCAGGCCCTCGAGTTCCGTGAACGTCGTGCGGTCCTTGGCGAGGGCGACCTCGGCCTTCTTGTGCGCGATGATCTCGCGGAGTGTGGCGCTGACGGAAGACATGCGAAGTGGCACCTGGGTCGTGGTTCGAAGGCTCGGCCCGGGGACGCTCCCGGTCAACGTGACGCGGGGATCTCTCCCCGTCATCACGCTGATTGTTGCACTGCTTTGGTCCTTGGCCATGCCCGCGCGGGCGACGACGAACACCGCGGATGATCTCGGACCTGCGGCCGCTCTGGCCGCCGCCACGGATCCCGCCATCCGGGTTCCCCCGGGCACGCCCGAGCAGAAGCTCCCAGCGCTTTCCGCACAGGAGTGGTTCGGCCTTGGCGTCCTGATCGGGGCCCCGATCATCCTGATCATCCTCTGGTTTGCCGACGTGATCCGGCCCGGGTCCTTTCAGCGAGCTGGTGTGCGGCAGGTGCAGGGGCATCCGTGGTGGGTATGGGCCGCCGCGGCGGGGCTCATCTTTCTGACCGGCCAGTTCGTCGGCGCGATTGCCTACGGCTCGCTGGGCGTCCCGGCCATCATGTCGCCGCCGCTCAAGGCGCAGGTCATCGCGACCGCCGCTTCCTCCCTGGGAGGCATCGCCGCCGGCGTGGCCCTGATCCGCATGCTCCGGGCGGGAGCGCCGCAGGCGGGCGTCGGGCTGAAATGGTCGGATCTCTGGGTCGGCCTGGTGTGCATGCTCCTTGCCTACCCGGTCATCCTCGCCGGTTCATCCCTGGCGGTGAAGATCGCGCAGCTGATCACGGGTTCAGCACCGGAGATGATTGCACACGACACGCTTAAGCAGATCGCCGAGGGGGGCAACGATCCCTGGGCCTGGGGGCTGAGGATCTCGGCGGTGGTGCTGGTCCCGATCTATGAAGAACTCACGTACCGCGTGGGGCTGCAATCGGCGATGCTGCGGCTCACGGGTAAGCCGTGGGCGGGGATCCTGCTGGCGTCGGCGGTGTTCACGGCGATGCACTATGGGGTGATGCCGGTCCACGCCCTGGTCGTGATCGCGATCCTCTCGATCTCGATCGGTGTGGCGTATGAACGGACCAGGCGGCTGGGGGTGCCGATCGTGATGCACGCCCTTTTCAACGCCGCGAACATCATCATGGTCATGTGAGCGGGTCGGGCCGAGTGCATGGTTCTCGGGCTTCTCCGGCGGTTTCTAGGAGGTTCGGGCGGGATGTGCACAACCTTGTGCCCGGCTTCTCCGGCGTACCCTTGGCTCCTATGTCGAGCACCAAGCCCCGCATCCTGACCGGCGACACACCCACCAATACGGGCCTGCACCTGGGCCACTACGTGGGCTCACTCGAGAACCGGCTGAAGCTTCAGGAGGAGTACGACTGCTACTTCCTGATCGCCAACGTCCACGCCTTCACGACGCTGGCGGAAAAGCCGGCGGACATCCGCGCCAACACGCTCGGGATCGTCAAGGACTGGCTTGCGGTGGGGCTTGACCCAGACAAGAGCACGTTTGTTCTGCAGTCTGAGATCCCCGCCATCGCCGAGCTGACGTTCCTCTTTGCGATGCTGATTCCATTTAACAAGGTGATGCGCAACCCGACGCTCAAGACCGAGATCGAGACCAAGGGGCTCGGGGATTCGTACCCATTCGGATTCCCGATGTACGCCGTGGGCCAGTGTGCGGACATCCTCGCGTTCCGGCCGGATCTCGTCCCCGTGGGTGAAGATCAGGAAGCACACATCGAGATGTGCAGGGACGTGGCGCTGAAGTTCAACCAGCTCTACTGCGGCGTGGGCAACCGTGTTCCGGCCGATGAGCACCACAAGGCGAGCGGCGTCTTCCCGGTGCCCAAGGCCAAGCTCGGGCGCATCGCCAGGCTGATGGGCGTCGACGGCAAGAACAAGATGAGCAAGTCGCTCAACAACGCGATCTTCCTCTACGACGACGCCAAGACCGTGCAGAAGAAGATCAACTCGATCAGGACCGACCGCCCGACGATGACCAGCCCGCTGCCGGAAGAGAACCCGCTCTCCCAGTTCATCGATGCGTTCCTCCCCGCCGAGCGTGCGTCCCAGATCAAGGCCGAGTATGCGAGCGGGAAGGAAGTGATGGACGGGCACATCAAGGCCGAGGTCGGCGCGGCGATCAACGCGCTGATCGAGCCGATGCGGGCGCGGCGGGCGGAGCTCGAGACGCCGGCGGGTGAAGAGAAGGTGTTAAGCGTGATCCGGCGCGGGATCAACAAGGCCAACGCGGTGGCGGAGGAGACGCTGCACCTCGCGAAGAAGGCGATGAAGGTGGACTTTGCGCAGCGGAGCGTAACGGTGGATTGATGCACAGATGTGCGTACGGCTGGGCGGCCAGAGGGTGCATGACGCCTACCGCCGGAACACAATCCCCGCCTCCAGCCTGAGCACGCGCAGGCCGCTCAGGGCGGAGGAGATCACCGCGACAAAGGAGACCGTCGCCGCGGTGGTCATCATGTTCCACGAGGTGAACTTGAAGGGCATCGCGCTGCTCTTGACCAGGGCGCCGACGAGGCTGGAGCCGCCGACACCGAGCCCGTAGCCGGTGACTGCACACAGGATGGCCTGGATGCAGATCATGAGCACCAGCGTCCGGTGCTGGGTTCCCAGGGCGAGCAGGGTGCCGTAGTGGGGGAGGTTCTCCAGCGTGAACATGTAGAGCAGGAGTGCGCTGACGGTGATCCCGATGATCGCGCCGATGCCGACCATGAGCCCGATGCGCTGGACCACGCCGGTGGACCGGACGTAATAGTCGTACGTGTCCTGCTGGAATTCTCGGCGAGTCCGTGCACGGAGCCCCGTCGCGGCCTCGATCGTCTTCGCCGCGGTGATGGGGTCGGTCCCGGCCGCGGCCTTGACGAGGATGAACGAGAGCAGGTTGCGTTCCTTGGGGGCCAGCGCGCGTGCACGTGCGTACGTGGTGTAGAGGATCGGCTTGGAGAGGAACCTCGTTCCCAGGTCCGCGATGCCGACGACGACGGTCCGCTTGTCGTTGACCAGGAGTTCATCCCCGAGCCTGAGGGGCCGCGTGGGGAGCGTCAGGTCGGGCATGTTCCAGCCGGGCTGGTGCGGCGGGGGTTCGATCGGCATCCGCAGGAACGTCTGGGCGCCGGCGAGGTCTGCGATCACCGCGTCGGCGGAGCGCAGCGACAGCGCATCGCCTTCGATGATCCTGGCCGGGGCTCCAAAGAGCGTGGAATCGTCGATGCCGATGACAAGCACCGAGCGGAACGCGCCGCTGGGGAGACGCGCACGCAAGGAGCCCGTGTAGAGCGGCGACGCCCACGCGACGCCCTCGACGCTCCGGACTCGGTCAAGCGCGGTCGAGGGCATCGGCGCGGGCTCGTCGACATACTCAACGGCGGGATCCATCACCCAGATGTCGGCGTCGGGGATGTCCGTGACCAGCGCGTAGCTCCGCTCCATCATCCCCGCGAACATGCTGAGCAGGTGCGTGATGAGGAATGTGCAGAGAAACACCCCCAGCACCACGCCCGAAGACTTGGCGATGTCGCCCACCAGCATTCGGATGGCGATGCGGATCATGGAGGATTTGTATGGAGCGGGGAGCGATGAGTGTGCGGGAGGCGACTCACGGCGTCACCCGCACACGTTCATCACCACCTTGATCCCCTCCCCCGAGATCATCGTCTGGTGGGCCTTCTTGAATTCCTCGAGCGGGAACTCGTGGGTCACGATGTCGTCGAGTTCGAGCTTCTTTGAGAGCAGCAGTTCTTCCATCTGGTACCACGTCTCGAACATCTTCCGCCCGTTGATCCCCAGCACCGTGCAGCCCTTGAAGATCACCAGGCTGTTGATGTCGAACTTGATCGGGCCCTTGAACAGCCCCAGGAGCGCCGCGGTCGCGCCGTTGCGGAGGGCCTCGAAACCCTGCGTCAGCGCCGGCTCTGCGCCCGACATCTCCAGCAGCACATCCGCGCCCTCGCCCCGGCAGTCCTTGCGGACCTGCGCGATCCACCCCGCGTCGCGCGGGTCAAAGGCTTCGACCGCGCCCAGCTTCTTGGCCAGGGCCCGCCGCTTGGGGTCGATGTCGGTCGCGAAGATCCGTCCCGCGCCGGCGGCCTTGGCCACCGTCACGGCCATCAACCCGATGATACCCGTTCCCGTGATCAGCACGCTCTTGGCGCTCACGCCCGCGGCCATCACCGTGTGCACCGCGTTGCCCAAAGGGTCCAGCACCGCCGCGATGCGGTCGGGGATCGAGTCGTGCACCGGCCAGACGTTCTCCTCGGGCACCACCACGTACTCGCCGAAGCATCCGTCGCGGTCGATCCCCACGATGCGGGTATCGCTGGCGATGTGTGCATTTCCGGTCCGGCTGTTGTAATCCTTCCAGGCCGTGATGTGGCCCTCGGCCGAGACGCGCAGCCCCGGCTGGTACTTGGTCACCGCCGAGCCGACTTCCTCGATGATCCCGACGAACTCGTGACCGGTGACGATCCCCACCGGGATCCGGCCCGCCGCCCAGGCATCCCATTCCCAGATATGCCGATCGGTTCCGCAGATGCCGGCCTTCTTCACGCGGATCAGGACATCACGCGGTCCCGGGACGGGCTTGGGACGGTTGGCGACGAACTGAAGTTCCGGCCCGGCGTGGTGCTTGATGAGTGCTCGCATGGTGGCTGTGCTTCTCGGATGGGAGGTATCGGCGTACGAATGATCCGACGGGCCCGCGGACTGAGGGCCGGCGTCGGCGGAGACTTCCACGGGTTTCCGGCTCGTCCTGGAACTCGTGCTCATCGATCCTGACTCCTCAGACTGGTTGTGCCGGACTCGCGGGCTTTGCGGGGAGGGAATTGTGCCCGCCTGTGAGGGTGGTATCAAACCCCTTCCGCGAGGTTCCTGGAGAGTTGGCGATCGGGGAATCCGGGGCGGGGTCGCAGGATCCTCGCGAAGGGTGGTCTCGGGCGAACCCTTCTGCTGATTCTCTGGTGGGATGCACATTCGCTGAGCGAACGAGGATGACCCGGGCACCGAACAAAGAGTGTGCCCGGCGGCGATGTCTGCATGCTCCCTGCGCATGCGAAAGAGCAGCGTCGGGACATTCCTCGGGAACCGCTGGTTCGGTCGATACACTCTCTCCCCGTCCTCCGATTTTTCCTGGTGAAGCCGAGTAAAATACGAACAATCCTTCCATGACACTGGTCCGATCCAACCCCACCTCGAAACGCACGGGCACCCTGGCGGGCCGCGGCGGCGGTCGAAAGGCCGCGGGGGCACGGACCTACCTGTTCATGGCCTCGACGACGGCGGGGGGGCGGCGATTCGGCCTTCGCCGCGCCAAGGACTCCCGGCAACTTGTACAGACGTTGCGTACCGAGCGGCTGGTCCCGCTGAAGACCTGGCCGATGCCGGCCTGGGTGGGTGGGGAGTCTGACATCGGCCTCAAGGACCAGGCCGAGATCCACTTTGTGCTCGGTCAGCTTCTTTCGCGCGGCGTTCCGCTCGTGGAAGCCCTGGAAGTCACGTCAACCTCGGTCTCGCCCGGGGTGCGGCCCCGGGTCGACCGCATGCGCGAGCTGGTCGCCTCGGGTGCTTCCTTCTCAGACGCCTGCCAGGCGGTGGAGTCCTTTGATCCTGTGACCATCGCGGTCTATCGGGCGGCGGAGCGGACGGGGGATCTGGCCGGGGCCGCCAAGCAGCTCTCGCTGACGGTGCGCCGGCAGCTTGCGATCTCGGGGAAGGCGATCACGCTCCTGATCTATCCCGCGATCGTGCTTTCGATCAGCATCGCGGTGTCGCTGCTCATGATCGCGGTGATCGTGCCCAAGATCGCCTCCGCGCTTGCGAGCAACAACGCGGAACTGCCGGCGGTGACCGTCGCGCTGTGGAAGACGGGCGACTTCATACGCGAGAATGCACTCCTGCTTCTGCTGGGAGCGCTTGCCGCGGGCGTCGCGGCCTTCCTGGTCCGCAAAACGCTGATCGGGCTGCTCATGGGCGTGCTTCGCCGGCTGCCCCTGGTCAGGGGGCTCGTGCTCGCGCAGGAGATCACGCGGTTTTTCACGGTGATGGCGGCGATGTCGCGGAGCGGCGTGACGCTGGCCGATGCGCTGGGGGTCGCGGTGGGGGCGGTGAATCACCCCGAGCTTCGGTCGCAGCTTGTCCGGCTGCGGACGAGGCTGGTCGAGGGGGGAATCCTCAAGAACCTGATCCAGGATGTGGACGCGTTCCCGATCACGACGCGGAGGCTCATGATCGCGGCCGAACGCTCGGGCGACCTTCAGGCGGCCTTCGACACGCTGGCGCAGGACATGGTGGAGGAGGTCGACAAGCGATCGAGCCGGCTGCTGGCAGCCCTCGAACCCATGCTGATCCTCATCATGTTCCTCATGATCGGTTCGCTCCTGCTCTCGGTCATGATCCCGCTGATGAAGATCGCCTCCTCGGCGGTGCAGTGATGGTGTGCGATTCGGGTGGTTGCATGTACGGTGAATCCGGTGAAGATTGCGGCGTGATGATGCCCCTGTGTGCACATCACGCGTGGTGTAAGGAGTTTGCGATGATGAATCGAATGAACCGTCGGACCTGGCGGCGCCCGGGCTTCTCGCTCCTGGAACTGAGCCTTGTGCTCGCGCTCCTGGGCGTCCTGATGGCGGTGGCGGCGTACAACGTGATGGGCATGGGCGAGAAGGGCAAAATCAAGGCGACCAAGGCGACCCTCGCCACGATCAAGAACATGCTCCAGACGTACCAGGTCGACCATTCGGTCTTCCCGCCCGACCTTCAGACCCTCATCACCGCCAAGGTGATGGAGGATAAGAAGATCCAGGACGGATTCAGCCAGCCCCTCTATTACGCGACCCCGGGCCTCAACGGGCGGTCGTACGAATTGCTCTCCGCCGGGCCCGACACCAAGTTCCAGACGCCCGACGACATCGACGTCTGGACGATGGACCGCTGAGCCCGGCGATCCGTGTGCATCCTCCATGGTGGAACCATGACCGCGAGCCGAAGATCACACGCTTTACACCGGCCGGGAATGACCTTCCTGGAGATCGTCTTCGCCGTCACGCTGCTGGGGATCCTGGCCGCCACGCTCCTGGGTGCCGCCAACTTCATGCTCTCGCGTCAGAAGCACGAGCAGCGCACCCTCGCGGCCGCCGAGATCGCCAACCGGCTCATCCTCCAGTTCCTGGACGATCCCGCCGGGCTGCCGAGTGCATCAGAGCCGGTCGGCTATGGAGAAGACCAGTTCCGCTGGACCAAGGATGAATACCCGCTGACGTTCATCCAGGCCAAGGAAGTCCCGATCTCGATGGAAGGTCGCCAGCCACCCAGGTTCGACAAGCTCAAGGTCGTCAAGGTGCGTGTCTGGCTGGCGACAGCCTCGGGCGAGGGGCCGGGATCGCCCGGCATCCCGCACGCGGAGATTTCGCGCATGTACGACTCCGCGCAGATCTTCCGCAACCCCGACACGCTCAAACACATCCTGAGTTCCGAGGAGGGTCAGCGTCGTCTGCGCGAGAGCGCCACCGGCGGTTCGCCGTCACCAACCCCGCCCCCGCGGTCCTCGCCCGCCGAGCGTCCCGCGATTCCCGGAGCCGGAGGACGATGATCCCCCGTCCTCCAATGCGCCGAACAGGGGCTTGGCGCCCGGGCTTCACCATGCTCGAGGTTTCCCTCGCGGCGGTGATCGGCGGGCTTGTTGTTCTCGCGTCGCTTGGGATCTTCACCGCACTTGACCGAACAGACCTCACGCTCAAGGCGCGGTTTGACCACTCGATGCAGCTCTCGCGCATGCAGACGGTGATGCGCAGGACGTTCATCAACCTGGCGATGTCGAGCAAGACGCCCCCCCGCCAGCGTGCCGCGGCCGGTCGTCCATCGAACGCACAAGGTGGCCAGCCCGGCGCGTCGGGCCTTGATACTTCCGATCCGCCCGCACCCCCGCCGCCGCCGGAGCCTGCGCGGGTGGTCCTCTCCTTCGATGACCGCCTCGGGAGCGCGGAGATGCGGAGACTCGATACCTTCGGCACCGGCCCGAATGTTCCAAGCGCCTGGCGGCCGCAGCGGCTTGAGGTTGTGCTCTCGCGTCCCCCCGTGCCGATCCCCAGGAGCATCGCCGCCGGCGTCTTCCCGGAGGCCGGCACCGGCGAGGATGAGTTCAGCGACGCGACGGCGGTGACCGCCTCGCGGCTCTTCCGGGGAATCTATGAATTCCAGCCGACGCCCGCGGGAGAGCGCGGTCCTTCGGGCGAGCGTCCGCGCCCGTTCACGACCTGGTCTCTCTGGTGGCGTCCCATGCCTCCCGCGACGCGTGAGGAGGAGACCGCCGACGGCAAGGTGCGCGAGTTTGACCTCGGCCCGCCGACCCTCATCGCCTCGGATCTCACCTACGCACGCTGGCAGTTCTTCGGCGACCGGACCTACAAGCACGAGTATTCCGCGGCGTATTACTCGGAGCTTCCCGCCTACGTCCAGCTTGAAGTCCAGACCGCGTCGGGGATCTGGTCGAGCTGGATGTTCGAGGTTGATTTCCAGCTCGCAAGCGAGGGTTCCCCCGATCAGCCCAGGACCGGGTCCGCGGTCGGCGGGGGCGGGCGGTCGATCAACCGCCGCTCCTCCGGGAGCGACCAGCCCGCGCCTGGAAGCTCCAACCGGAGCGGGGGGGGGCCGCAATGATCCGGGCGAACCCTTTGAAGCGACGCCTGCATCGGCGGGCCTTTGCGCTCCCCCTGGTCGTCATGCTCGCGCTCGCGGGCACGCTGCTCATCGCGGTGATGCTCGACCGCCAGTCGGCCCAGACGCGTAACCTGGCGCGGCACATCGACGCGGCGCGCAGCTTCCACCTCCAGCGGGGGATGCGGGAGATCTTCCAGGCGTGGGCCAAGGAGCAGAGCCGGAGTGCGGGGCGGCAGTCGGCCCTGCGGAACTCGATCGAGCTCGATGGGAGGATCGGCGAGATGTCCCTGCCCGACGGGACCCGGATCACCATGTACGCCTTTGATGCACAGGGAAAGGCGCGGATCGACGGGGTGGGATTTTCCCAGCAGGAGCGGGATGACCAGCAGGCGATCCTCGACTCGGTCGGACCGATCGTCGACTCGAACCGCCGGGCGATGACGCGCGAGCACGGGCCGGTCGCGGTGAGCATTTTTTCCGCGCCCGTCGAGATACTCTCGGACATCGTGACGCACGTCACCGAGGGTGTCCACCAGACCGACGTCCTCGATTCGATCCTCCAGCTGCGCGACGATCCGCGTGCACAGACCAGCGGCCTCTCCAAGCCGGAGATCTCCCAGCACCTCGAGGACGGCAAGAGCGAACTGCTCCAGAGGCTCTTGACCATGTCGCCCCGCCTCTGGGAAGTCGTGCTGGAGGCAGACCTGGGGCGCGAGTTCGCGTCCATCCCGACGCGGGTCAGGCTGTGGGGGTATTTCCTGCTCCCAGACCCCCGGGTCCAGTCCAACGAGTTCACCAACCGCATACAGGTGCTCACGTGGGAGTCGGTAGACTTGACGGGCCCGGCCGGGCAGATGAACGTTGAACAGTGGCGAAGAATGCGTGACGAGAACTGATCGAAGAGACGCGATTCTCCATCTGAGGAATCGCTGGGGGAGTCACCGGGGGAGTCGTTCAAGGGGTCAATGGCGGGGGCGGTTCTCAGGATCGGCGCGGAGTTGATGCATGAACCAGGTACCACTCTCTAGAACCAGTGCCGAAGGCCGCGCCAGGGCAGCGCAGTTCACCTGCGCCGCCATGTGCATGTGCGCCATCGCCGTCATCGCCTTTGCGATCCCCGTGATCACCTCCGTGCCGACGCTCGATGAGGTCCGCCCCCCCCCGGTCGCGCCGCCCGTCCAGCCCTCGGGCGAATCGTCCCCGGCCCAGAAGCTCGCGGTGAATTCCAGCGGCATCTCCGATCGCTTCATGCAGTTTGCCAACCGCCCGGTCCAGGCCGCGCCACCCGACGTGACCGAGAACCCCGACGAGACGCCTGCCGAAACGCCAACCACGCCCGAAGCCCCCCGGTTCCTGGGGATCATCCGTGAACCCGGCCGCATGCTGGCGATGGTGCGAGTCAACGGCAAGCAGAAGATCATGGCCGAAGGCGAAGCGGTCGGCACGTTCAAGGTCGTCCGCATCGAAACGGGCGCGATCACCATCGAGGTCGACGGCGTCGAGCGGCAGCTTGAAAAGCAGGCCCGCACGGGTGCGGTGACCTCCGTGGCCGTCGAGCCCGAGCACGGCGTCTCGGTCATGCCGGAGGGCGCGGCCGGCGGCCGGAACATCCCATACAGGCCCGACCAGGAGCGTGTGCACATGGATGGACGGGAAGAGCCCAGCGCTGCGCCGCAGATCCGTCGCCAGCGTCCAGTCCCCCAGATCCCTGCCGCGGGCCGCCGCACGCCCGCAAATCCGAACCGCTAAGCTCTGCACCCTCAAGAGACCTTTCACACCGTGGCATCACGCGTCGTCTATATCGAGCGATCAGAACGAGGCTCCCGGCTGGTCGGGATGCGGCTGGTGACGCCCCGCGCGCACGACGCATGGTCTGCCCCGGTCGAGGCCGGCGACGATGCGGTGATCGAGTCCGCCGCGGACTGGATCGCCTCCAAGTCAGGACCCGGGGGACGCATCGCCCTCATGGTGCTCGATGCCGACGGCGGCGTGTGCTCGTGGGCGACCGTTCCCGGCCGGCAGTTGAATGTCGTTGAGACCGTCGTTCGTCAGCAGTCTGAGGGCCTGGGTGATTCGCGCCCGGATCCCATGGACGCCGTCGGCGGAGGTGGTGCGAGCGGGGGAGGATCGGGCGTCGTCTGGTTCTACGCCCCGGGGGCTGCCGATTCATCCATCCAGCCCCTTGGAGCGACACCCATCGACCCGGGCTCGGAGGCCGACGCACGCGACCGCGCGGCGATCCTCTCGGTGGGGGACGGCGTCGCACGCGTCCTGATCGATCGCATCGATCGGCTGGGCGTTGAGACGACGGTCGCGTGCACGATCTGGCATGCCATGGCCGGTGCATGGGATCCCGCGGGCGCGTGGAAGCCCCGGAGCGCCGTGCAGAACGCCGTGGTCGAGAGCGATCCGGGCGTGACGGCGGTCGTGCTGGTCGAGCCCTCGGGCCGATTGCTCTGGTCCTGGACGCGCGGGGGCAAGCTGCTCGCCGCCGGTTCGCAGCGCCTGGCTCGTACAACGAGCACCCGCGAAGACCAGCTCCCCGCGCCCATCCTCACCCCCGACGCCGCGGCCCGATTGACCGCCGATTGGCTCGCCTGGTCCGCGCAGCTCGCGCTGGCCCCGGCGCGGGTCGTCATGCTCGTCCCGTCGTCTGTTGATGAGCATGGGGCCGAATCGCTGAGTGCGGGCGGCTTTGGCCGTGCGCTCGCCGCGGGGTGGTCGGGCGCCGCCGTCGACCTTGCCGTTCATGACGACCCGGTCGGGGCGACGCTCCAGCGCCTTGCGGAACTCGTGGATGAGCGCGACGGCGTCATCTCCGCCGCCGAGACACTCGACCCTTCCATGACACTGGTCGGGCTCTCCACGCGGCCGGGGGGTGCACACCGAAAGCTCTACATCTGGACCTCGCTCGCCGTCACGGCCGGCGCTGTGGTCGTGGGGATCCTCGCCTGGGCGCTGCGTTCGCAGGCCTCCGGCCTCTCCTCGCTGGCCCGCCAGGTCGAAGGCTCCTGGCAGGAGCGGATGAAGACCGTCACGCTCCCCCGCCCGCCCATGCCGGGGATGGAGGTGCTTGATCTCAGGACCGAGGTCGAGCGTGTTCGGCGCGATTCGGCTCCGCTCTCGGGGATCGAGCGGCCAAGACCGGTCGTCCGCGAGCTGGAAGTCCTCTCGAACGTGCTGGCGCTTCCCGACTTTGAACTCACCAGCATCTCGCTCGATTCGAGCAAGAACTCCGTTTCGATCATGGTGAACGCGCCCGACCTTGCGAGCGCTGAGGCTCTCAACGACGCCCTGGGCCGGATCGCCGGCAGCGAGATCGAATCCTGGACTTTCACGCCCATGAGCCGCATCGCCGGGAGTGATCGCGTGCCGTGCAGCTACATCGGCGTCTTCAAGGCGCCCGCCGCCAAGCCCCAGACGCCCCCCCCTCCCCCGGGAGGAGCCTCATGAGCACCGCCGCCTCCACCATCTCGACCGACCACATCGATGACCGCCGCGAACGGTTTGCCGCCGCCGCGTCGATCGAGGTCCGGCGCAACCGCCCGACACACCTGGTCGTCCTTTCCATGGTGCTGCTGTTTACATCCGTCCTGATGCTGCTGTGGGCCCTGAATTCCCGCAACGCCGCTCGGGATGATCTCGAGACCGCGCGCAGCCAGGCGCAGACCGTCGATGCGCTCATCACCGAATGGAAGTCCCTCAAGAGCGTCTCGGCCGACCCCAATGCCGCCCGGCTCAACGAGCCCCTGACGAGCTTCTACAGCAAGATCGAGGCCGCCGCGACCCGCGCGGGGCTCAAGGATCGCCCACCCTCCCCGCGTGCACAGCAGGACGCCCGGGACGCCAAGACCGGCGCGATCCAGAAGCGCATCATGTACCAGCGTTTCGGAGATCCCGACCTGGGCGCGCTCATCCGCTGGATGGAATACGCCTGCGAGGACGTCCCGGGGCTCGAAGTCTTCTATCTCAAGATCCAGCCCGAGACCGCCCGGGGCGTCTGGGGCATCGATGTGACCTTCTCACGCTGGGAGCGCCCCAACCGATGAAGATCTTCCGGATGACAAGCCGCCCCGCGCTGTTCGCGGCCGTGTGCACAGCCTTCCTCCTGGCCGCCGGGTGCGAATCGACGCGCAAGCCCCGGCTCGATCTCCAGGGCGACCTCGCCGCCGCGGACGCACGGAGCCGCGAAGCACGCGAACTCCTCGAACAGGCCGAGGATCTGCGCAAGAAGGGCAAGTCCGAGCTTGCGATCTCCACCTACCGGCGCTCGCTCGAACTCGATGAATCAAGCTCCGCCGCCTGGCACAACCTCGGCACCCTCCTGCTCGACCAGAAGGACTACATGGGCGCTGCAACCGCGCTCCGGGCCGCCGCCGATCGTGCGCCGACCGACCCGCGCCCGCTGGAAAGCCTCGGGCTGGTCTACCACCGCGCGGGGTATGACGAGAAGGCCATCAGCTACTACTTTGAAAGCCTCGAGCGCGATCCAAACTGGCTCGGCTCCATCCGCGGCGTCGCCATCTGCTCTCACCGCCTCAACAGCGCCAGCGACCAGATCCTTGAGATCCTCGACCGCGGCGTCATGCGAGAGAGCGATGACGCCTGGAGCATGGTGATCAAGCGCGAACGCATCCGCGTCAAGGAGCAGCTCAGGGCCGACAAGGAATCGCTGCGCCGCGATGGTCGGTGATTGAGCGACGCGCCGCCGGCGAACCGTGCCGATCCATCACGCCGCCTTTGCCGGCGACTCATCCTTCATCCCGTCGGTCACCGCCTTGAACTCCTGCAGCATGCTGCGCAGGCGCTCGCGGATCGCGCGCTCCCGCTGCTCGACCGCCTCGGTCTCCTGCTGAATCGCCTCCCCGCCGCCGGAACGCTGCGAGACCTCGAGCGTCGAGCGGTGCTGTGCAATGAACTTGTCCAGATCCTCCTGCAGGCTCCGGAGCATCTGCCCCTGCTGGGTGATGCGGTTCTGAAGCCGCGAGATGAGCTCGGCGTCCTGGGCTTGGCGGTCGTCGGCGAGTTTGCGGACCTTGGCCAGCTCCTCCCCGAGCTCCGAGCAGCGCCGGCGCGCTTCGCCAGCGCTGTGCACGAGCAGTGCACGGTTCCCAAGCGCAAGCAGCGCGACCGCGGTCGCGCCCACCACCAAGATGATGACGATGGTCAGATCCCAGTCCATGCGGGATGCCTCACTCCTCCCTCACGTAGGTTGCATCGTCTTATGGGAGAAGAACTTGAGTCAAACTCCCCACATTGGATCTGGGACCCTCGTGTGCAGCGCGGGGCCCGCACATTCTGGGACCCAGGGGGCTTTCCCGGTACGGGCGGAGAGGTCCTTGGTTTCCGGAAGTCTGCACGAGCTTCGAGGGCCGGGGCTCAGGTCGGGGGGCGGCGTGCCGATACACGTTGGTCCCTTCCTCATGCGCTTCTGGAGAAGATCCCCGTGAACCTGCACGACATCCTCAAGGCCGCCATCGAAGCCGACGCCTCGGACGTTCACCTCATCGGGGGTGAAGCGCCCGTGATGCGTGTTCACCAGGTGATGACCTACATGGACTTCCCGGTGATCTCCAAGGAGCAGTCGCGCAAGTTCCTGGAGCAGATGGCCTCACCCGAGGCGGTCGCGACCTTTGACCGGCAGAAGGACTCTGACTTCTCCTACCAGTTCGAGCAGATCGCACGCTACCGCGTCAACGCACACATGCAGCGCGGCATGATCGGCATGGCGATGCGAATGATCAAGACCAAGGTCCCGCCCCTGGCCAAGCTGAGCCTCCCCGAGGTGATCGCCCGGCTGACCTACCTTCCCCGCGGGCTGGTGCTGGTCACGGGCGACACGGGCTCGGGCAAGTCGACGACGCTCGCGGCGATGATCCAGGCGATGAACGAGCGCTACCGCAAGCACATCATCACGCTCGAGGACCCGGTCGAATACATCTTCAAGAGCGACCAGTGCGTGATCGAGCAGCGCGAGCTCGGCGCCGACATGCCGACCTTCGCCTCGGGCCTCAAGCACGCGCTGCGGCAGGACCCCGACATCATCCTGGTCGGCGAGATGCGTGACCTTGAGACGACCTCGCTGGCCATCTCGGCCGCCGAGACCGGCCACCTGGTGCTCTCGACGCTGCACACGGTCAACGCCTCGCAGACCGTCGAGCGAATCATCGACATGTACCCCGCGGGACAGCAGAACCAGATCCGGTCGATGCTCTCCAACACGCTCCAGGCGGTCATCAGCCAGACGCTGTTCAGCCGCATCGACCGTCCGGGAATGGTCCCGGCCGTCGAGGTGCTGCTGTGCACGCCGGCCGTGCGCAACCTGATCCGCGAGAGCCGGACCTTCGAGATCCCCAACGTGATCGAGACCAACCGCGCGATCGGCATGTCGACGCTCGACTCGTCGATCGCCGAGTTGTACTTCAACGGCATGATCTCCCGCGAGGACGCGATCGCCTCATCGGCGTACCCCGACAAGCTCGAGCGCCAGCTCGCGGCCTGACGGGGCCGGCCCGGGGGCGCTGGAACCAGCCTCCGGTCCGAGTGAGTGAGCCACCGAACCCGACCCGATCCCCACCGCCCGATCCCCGACGCCTGAACCACCATGGCCACCTATCGATACCAAGCACGGAACCCCCAGGGGCAGACGCAGACGGGAACGCTGGCCGCCGAGAACGCGGCGACGGCGGCGACGCTGCTGCGCAACCAGGGGATGCACGTCCTGTCGCTTTCTCCGGTGCTGGGCGGCGCTGGGGGCGCCAGCCTGCTGGAGCGTTTCCGCGACCTCAACTCGGGCAAGCCCAGCGAGAAGCACGTCCTTGATTTCACGACGCAGCTTGCGGTCATGATCCGCGCCGGCATCAACCTGCGTTCGGCCCTCGAGGGGATCGCCGAGCAGACCGAGCACCGCGGATTCCGCAAGATCATCGCGACGATCAAGAACGACGTCGAGTCGGGCCGCCAGTTCTCCGAGGCGATCGCCAAGTACCCCAAGCTCTTCAACCCGCTCTACATCAACATGGTCCGCGCGTCGGAGGTCTCGGGCGCGTTCTCGAAGATGCTCGACCGGATCGCCGGGTACATCGCCCAGAGCATCGAGACCCGCAAGATGGTCATCGGCGCGGCGATCTACCCGGGCATCATCGGCACCCTGGCGGTGGGCGTGACGGTCTTCCTGCTCACGTTCGTCCTGCCCAAGTTCAAGACCGTCTTCGAGGGCAAGGAGGACGTCCTCCCCTGGGCGACGACGTTCCTGATGAGCCTCTCGGCCAACATGGTCGCGTACTGGTACTACATCGTGGGCGCGATCGCCCTGGTCTTCGGCGGCATCTACGCCTTCACGCGCACCGAGGTCGGGTCGTTCTGGGTCGACCGCCTGAAGCTTACGATCCCGGTCGTCAAGGCGATGTTCCGCTGCCTCTACATCAGCCGCTCGCTGCAGACGATGGGCCAGCTCATCAACGCCGGCGTCCCGATGCTCGACACGCTGGCCATCACCGGCGACATCTCAGGCAACGCGATCTTCCGCGGCCTTTGGAAGCGCGTCTACACCAACGTCAAGCAGGGCAAGAAGATCACGCAGGCCCTCGCCAAGGACAACACGCTCCCCCGCGCCGTCACGCAGATGATCTCGGCGGGCGAGGAGTCGGGCAAGCTCGGCGAAGTGCTCGACGAGATCTCGGCCTTCTACGCCCGAGAACTCAAGGACAAGATCAAGGCGGTTACCGGAATGATCGAGCCCATCATGATCCTCGCGATGGGCACAGTCGTCGGATTCATCGCGATGGCGATCATCCTCCCCATCTTCAAGATGAGTCAGATCGTCAAGTAACCGATCTTTGCACCTGACGGGCGCGGCGCCGAGGAGGTCCACGGCGTCCTCCGTCGGAGGCGATCGATGGGTCTACCACGCATCACACGCAGTTCCCCTCGCAGCGCACGCCGGGGCTTCACGCTCCTTGAGACCTCGATGGCGCTGATCATCATCGGGGTGGGGGTGCTGGCCTTCGTCGAGGCGCAGCGTTCCTTCATGGCCAACAACGAGTGGTCGAGCCACACGGCCCGCGCCATGTACCTCGCGAACGAGGTCCGCGAATTGTGCCGCCGGCTCCCGCGGCACGACCCGGTCACGGGGCTCTACTTCTCGGAGCTTGACGGCGACCAGGTCCTCCAGGGCTGGGGCATGGAGGAGAACGAGAACGAGCCCGACGACATCGACGACATCGACGACCTCGACGGCGTCACCTTCGGCACGGGCGGCGACTTCGCCGGCCCCATCGACTCGTACGGCAACGTCATCCCGCAGATCAACGCCTCGGGCGAGCAGTCCGAGGATGAGGACGGGAACCCCCTGGGCATGGAGGGGTGGACGCAGTCGGTGGTTGTCGAGAAGGTCGACCCGTTCAACTACGCGACGGTGCGTGCACACGAATTTCTCGAGGCGCCCCAGGGCGCCTTCAAGGGCCGCGGCGTCGACAAGTACCCCCTGCGCGTGACCGTCACGGTCTCGTACCAGGGCCCGTACGACTCGCAGTCGCGGGTCGTCGCGACCGTGACGTGGATCGCCCCCTGAGATCGGATGAGCCGGCGGCGCGGTGGAGTTGCAAGGACGGCGGACGAAGGAGCGCGAAGTTGAACCGCAATCGAGCCAGCACACGAACCAGGGCGACCCCGGCCGGCGGGCGCAGGCCCGGCCGCCGGGGCGTCGCGTCGATCCTGGCGATGATGTTCCTGATCCTCTTTGGGTCGCTCGCCACCGCGATGGCGATCGCCAGCCGGGGCAACATCCGAAACTCCGCGACGCACCTGCACGTCATGCGTGCGCTGGGCGCGGCCGAGACGGGGCTGAGGGTCGGCGAGGCCCGTCTGGCCGAGGCCGCGAGCCGCTTTGTCGTCTCGCACAGCGCCGTCGATGCGAGCTTCGCGACGGCGATCTGGAACGGCGACTGGTCGGACGTGAACGACCCGCCGGTGCTGGCGTCGCCCAGCGGCAACGAAGAGGCCTCGGCCCCTTCGGGCATCGCCGAGGCGATCGCGAACCTGCACGCGGCCGACCAGAACATCAGGACCGACATGGGCGTCGAAGCGCCGACGATCGGCACCGCCGTCGCCGAGGCCGATGAGGAGGTCTACGCCTCCTCGGGATGGGTCTACACGCCCATCGTCTGGCTGGACGCCGATTCGAACGACCCTGCACACCGCCCGCTGGCGTTCAGCGTGACCTACGCGCCTTTGGCCAACGGCACCGACGTCCGCATCATCGCGACCGGCTACGACTTTGCCTACCACGGCACCCGCCCCATCACCCGCACGGTGATGCAGGATGTCCGGCTGGTCAAGCGCGTCAACAGCGCCATCAACTCGCCGACCCGCATCATGGTCGGGAAGAACGTGGCGATCTCCGGCGACCTGGCGGCCCGCTACACCGACGTCACGCAGACCAACGGCGACCCGGTGGTCATGCGGTCAGACTTCTACGGCCTGAACGCGAACCTCGACAAGAAGCTCATCGACTTCTTCAACAAGCTGGCGAGCAACGACGTCGACCGCGACAACCGCCTGAAGATCGGGCACTCGGTCGAGGGCGCGGGGATCCCCGCCGACAAGGATTATGACGGCGACGGCCATCCCGACGGCGCCTTTGCCGACGTCACCCAGGACGGGTACCTCGACGAGTACGACATCTTCCTGCGGCACTACGACACCAACCGCGACGGGCGTGTCGTGCTCTCCGATGCACGCAAGGCGGGGACCGCCAACGAGGGCGCGACCGCCGAGTTTTCCGGGGTCGACGAGGACCTTGCGTACCTCCTCGACGCCGCCAACCCAGACCGCAACAAGAACGGCGTCTCTGGCTTTGCCGACCTCAACAGCAACGGCCTGTGGAACGCGGGTGAACCCTTCCGCGACCACGATGATGAGGCAAACACCAACCGCGACCAGGTGCTCGGGTATCTCGACGGTGTGCTCGACTACCGCGACCAGTACGCCAAGGTCCGCGGCCGGCTCGTCCTAAAGGTCACCGACAACGCCTGGGAGGCCGCCAAGCCCAACTACGACGATCGCCTCCGCGGATCCATCCGCGCCAAGGCTTCTGATTCGCCCCGGACCTACGGCGCGGCCGACGATGTTCTTCCCTCGGTCACCGCCGCCAGCTTCAGCGCCTCGGAGACGGCGCTCAAGGCCGCGGCCAACGGCGGCAGCTTCGTAAGCCAGGTCGCCGCGCAGCTGGGCGTCTCCGAATCCGCCCTGGCCACCTACGTCGAGAGCAGCACCGACGCGACCGAGGCCCGCTTCTACCGGCTCGACCCCGATGTTGACCTTGACGGCAAGCCCGACAACTGGTCGACGGCCTACTTCGAGAAGATGCCCTACAACAGCCCGAATTTCACGGACTATTACTACCGCCCGGTCTACGAGAACATGGTCTTCAAGGATGTCCAGATCCCCGTGGGGACCAACGCGCTCTTCCGCAACTGCACATTCGTCGGCGTGACCTACGTCAAGACCTACACCTCCAACGGCGTCGTTCTGTGGTCTGAGTACGGCAAGATGGACATGGACTCGGGCACGGGGCGTCCCAAGCCCAAGGTCTCGCGCATCGTCTACGGCAACGACGTGGGCGAGACCAGCTACCCCGCCATGCTCCCAAGCTCGGCCGTTCCCCCCAACCAGATGATCCAGATGGCCCTGGCGACACCCCTCGACAAGGCCGACATCCCCGACAACCAGAAGGGTTCGATCACCGGCTATGACAATCTTCCAGACCCGCTGGTCATCGGCGGCAAGCGCGTGACCGACACCCGCGACTACTCCAACAACATCCGCTTCCACGACTGCCTCTTCGTGGGCTCGATCGTCAGCGATTCGCCCAGCGCGTACATGCAGATCCGAAACAAGCTCCAGTTCACGGGCAAGACCCGCTTCACCCAGAGTCACCCCGACTACCCCGACGATCCCGACCTCAACCCCGAGTCGGACGACCTGAGCGAGATCGCCAAGAGCTCGATGATGCTCCCCAACTACTCGGTGGACATCGGGACCTTCAACAGCCCCCCCGAGCAGAACGTCGCGCTCCGCGGCGCGATCATCGCCGGCGTCATGGACGTGCGCGGCAACGCCTCGATCGACGGCGCCCTGCTCCTGACCTTCGCCCCCGAGCCCGGGACGCTCCCGCTCATCGACGCCCTGGGCAACCCCATCGGCAATCCCGCGGGCTTCAACACCTCGCTGGGGTACTTCGGGCCCGAGGATGGTGATGATGAATCGATCGATCCATCCAAGCTCCCGATCGTCAACGGCGTCCGCATCGCGGGGTGGGACACCAACGGCGACGGCATGGCCGACGTCAACGGCGACCGTCCCCAGCCCCCCGGCTCGACCGCCATTCCCTTCCACGGCTACGGCAAGATCAACATCCGCTTTGATCCCGACATGGTCCTGCCCGACGGCGTGAAGCTCCCGCTCAAGTATGTCCCGCTCTCGAACACCTACAGGGAGGGCCGCCTGTGAACCGCCCCGCCGTTGCTTCTTACCGCCCTGCCCCGGGCGTCCGCCGCATCCCGTGTGCACGCCGCGCCTTCAGTCTCATCGAGATGCTCGTCGCGCTGACCATCACCGCCACGCTGCTGACCGCCTCGCTTGCAGCGCTCGACGCATCTTTCAAGGCCTACAAGCACACGACCGACTCGGTGTCGACGCACGTGGTCTCGCGGATCGTCATGGGCAGGCTCACGGCGATGATCCGGACGGGCGACGAGTTCGGCCCCTTCCCGATCGACGTCCTGAACCCCGCCGACAACCCCCTCGACTCGACCTTCATCGAATTCACGGCCTTCAACGACGAGGTGAGCGGGCTTCGAAGGATCGTCCGCATCGAGCGGCGCGACGCCTCCAGCCCCGAGCGCGGTCCCTTTGAACTCTGGTACCACCAGGAGGACTTTCTCAACGGGGTCTCGCAGTCGACCAGCCAGTCGCCCCTGATCACCAACCTCCAGAGCATCAACTTCCGGCTCGAATACGACGTGGGGCCGCGGCTGGTCCGCGCCACCATCGACATGATCGTCGAGCCCGATGATGACCAGGCGGGCAAGATCCACACGACGCTCGAATCTGACAAGCTCCGGCTGGTCGCGTCGGTGGTGCCGCGCAGGCTTGATGACAGTGAATGATGACCGGGGCCGACGGTGCTCCCCCGCGTCATGCATGTGCACATGACTTCATCGGCCCTCCCCAGCCTGCGCTGGCGCCGCCGTCATGTTCGCGATGAGTTGTGCGAGCAGTTGCTCGGGGCAGTCTGCCTTGACGGCCAGTGCACGGACTTGCCCGGACCGGAGCTGCTCAGCGGTGGGCATGTCGGTGAAGATGACATCCTCACCCCAGGGCTGCCATGTCGGCGCCTTGAGGTAGCACTGGATCGGTGGTTCACCCAGCGATGCCGACGAGATCGCGACGATGCGTTCCTGCGGGTACTGGCGGTATCCGAGATGCGGATGGACACGCGCGACGCCGTAGGAGTATTGCGGGAGCGGGACTCTCAGGAGCGGGTGCGAGCCTCGCGTGAGGTGTGCAGGGACCTGGCTGAGGAGATTGCTGTACCTGCTTCCGCGGCCCTTGTCTGAATTTCGTTTCCAGCCGTTGCCGTCCAGGAGTGGAACGGCGAGCGCGGCCTCGACGGTCCCGTCGGGAAACCAGTACCGGAGGAGATAGCGCGATTCGTGGACTTCGGCACACTCGACGATCCACTCAAGCCCGGCGGGCCAGCGATCGGAGTCAAAGCCGAGGTTGTGAAGAAGGGAACTTTTTCCGCCCATTCTGCCAATGATGAATCTTCCCAGCGGGAGGCAACTCGTTAACTGCTGGTACGGAGTTGGCCTTGCAGGAGTCGGCAGGGGTAATGCGGCCTTGTCATCGCCCGATCTCTGCGGCGTGAAGCAGGCTTCCACGGCATATCCGACACTCATGGTTTCCGATTCGAGACTCTGCGACAGTGCTCGTTCCTTTTCATGCTTCGCAACTTCCAAGAGCGTTGCGGAAGTCTGGCGAAGAGAAGGGATGAGCGTGATCCGGACTGGCCCCTGCCCGTCACTTTCAAAGTCCTTGGGTGCACCGCGAGTTCGGCCACGGTGCACGTCGTCATGCACTGATAAGTATGGCCGGTTTGGGGATCGATGTACACACAGATGCCGAGATAGCACACGCGAAGGATGGCGTGGCCTCCGCCGGGGAGTGCCGCAATACCGATGATCTCAATGACCATGCCTGGGTACATCTGCTCCAAGTGATGGTGAAACCATCCAGCAGCAGCGTCGGCGTAGTCGTCACAGTCGAAGCCGGGTTGATCCCATGGAAAGAACGGATCCTTGATGAACAGACCGGGATTACCGTCAGCATCTGGAAGGGAGAGCGATGGCAGCCCACTCTCTTCCAGGCTCCGACGAACATCGTCCTCAAATCCCGGAAAAAGCTCTGGAAGATCGCATTCTCCCGGGGGCGGGTTGTGGATCGGCTGACTCGTCATGAGGCGAGACACCACCGCGTTCGCGGGTGGTTGAACATCGGCGATGAGACAGTCGATCGCATAGTGCACACTCGTGTTGTTCTCGGCTTCCTGCTTCATGGCAAGGTGCCGCGCAGCCGCCGCCGCATCCTCACCGATCGGCGTGATGAGCACGCCGGTGATCGTGTAGTGGCGGAAGTGCTCGCTGGCTGATGGAGGTCAGCATGAATGACACCAGAAATGCACACAGGCACGCCCGCAGATGATCGAAACGCAACATGTGGAATCCCCCGTTGGCCCGCTTCGCACGCATGTGCATGCGGCGGACCATCACCGCAGCCTACACGGTAGAAACTCCTGGATCCACATGGAGCGTGATAAGAATCGAAAGAAGTTCCCAATCCTCGTATGCGTACGAGGTTGCCAGCCCGTGCGTGCACATGGAAGGAAAAGCCCATGTGCACAACAGGTCCGTGAAGTGTTCCAGCTCAATCGTGCCGGAGCGCCACGATCGGATCCTGCGCGGCCGCCTTGCGCGCGGGGTAAATCCCAAAGATCAGGCCCGTCGCGACCGCGACGCTGAACGACAGGATCACCGACCAGAGCGTCACCGCTGTCGGCAGCGCGACATCCTGCGGGAAGAGATTGCCGATCACGGGCAGCGAGGGGAGCCGGGGCACCACCCAGCCGATGAAGACGCTTGCGCCGATGCCAAGCGCAACGCCGATCGCCCCGCCCATCGCGCTGAGCACGCCCGTCTCGACGATGAACTGGAGCAGGATGTGGCTGCGCGTCGCGCCGACGGCGCGACGGATGCCGATCTCGCGCGTGCGTTCCGTCACCGTCGCGAGCATGATGTTCATGATCCCGATGCCGCCGACCAGCAGGGCAACACCCGCGATCGCGCCCGAGACCAGGTTGAACGTCAATGCCGTCTTGCGTGCACTCTCGAGCAGTTCGTACGGCACGATCATCCCGATGTCGGGCATGCCCGGGTGCCGGACATCCATGATCCTGCGGATCCGCTCGGCGTCGGACATGACGCGCTCGCGGGTTGGGACGGTGAGGTAGATCTCGGAGATCTGGACTTCGTTGGCCTGGAACGACCCGGAGCTTGACCTGCGGACCAGGTCGGAGAAGACCGCACGCGCGGAGGTGATCGGCACGTGGACGTCAAGGTTGAGGTCCCGACCCACCAATGCAGCGCCCGCACCGCCGGAAAGGCCTACTGGCGCGAGCACACCAACCACGGTGAACGGCTTGCTGTCGATGCGGATGGACTGTCCGATCGGGTCATCGAGGGGGAAGAACTCGCGTGCGACCTCAGCGCCGATGACGCACACGGTCGCGCCCTCATCAAGGTCCGCCTGCGAGAGATACCGGCCGCGGCCGATCCTGAGGTTGGCGACCTTCAGCAGCCGCGGGGTGGTGCCGTAGGCCTGGCTGATCTTGCGCTTGTCCTCGCGGAGGATCTGGCTGCCGATCTCCTTGAGGGGGACGAGGTCCTCGGCGTCGGGGAAATTGGTCTGGATCACCTCAAAGTCGTCGCGCGTGATGCCGAACCTGCTCACCCAGCTCTGGCGGCTCTGGCTTGATGACTGCGACTGCTGCTCGGCGGGCTTCTGCGAGCGGATGATGATGTTCTTGGCGCCCAGGCGCTCGATCTTGGTGAGTGCGTCGCGCTTGGCCCCCTCGCCCAGGCTCACCATCGTGATGACGGCCGCAACGCCCAGGATGATGCCCAGCGTGGTCAGGAACGCACGCACCTTGTGCAGGCGAAGGTTCGAAAGACCAAGCCGGATGATTTCAAGCAGGAATGACATCGGTGCTCGACTGAATGACGAATATCCGTGTGACCAGGGGTGTTCACCGGCCTCTCGCCGCGGATCGTTCAAGAAGGTACGCTGAACGGACGAATTGTAGCGTGTGGAGCATCTCCGCCGCCCGCGCGGCCGGGGGCGCAGCCGTACCCCGTTCCACTTTCAAGCACATGAGCAGGATCGACGTACAGACCGAAGTTGAGAACGCCCAGTCCAAGTGCTGGGACTACACCGTCGTCGTGGAGGACGATGCGGGCCATGCCTCCTCGCACCAGGTCCGGCTCTCGTGGCTCGACCACGAGCACTGGTCGGGCGGGAGAGTTCCCCCGTCCAAGGTCATCGAGGCTGTATTGGAGTGCCTGCTCTCGCACGGCATGAAGACCACGCTCCCCGAGCGATTCGACGCCGCGCGAGCCCGCCGCTGGATACCCGGGATCGACCGCGAGCTTCAGGCCGCGATCTGAACGCACCAGGGGAAAGCCGGCACGCGTGCAGGCAGGCGGGCTCAACCCCCGGCGACCAGTTCATCCGAACGCCTGGCGAAATCGAAGTCCTTCTTGGTCAGTCCGCCCGCGTCGTGCGTGCTGAGCGTCAGCGTCACCTTGTTGTACCGGATCAGGATGTCAGGGTGATGCTGGACACCCTCGGCTTCCTGTGCAATCCGGTTCACGAAGGCCATGGCGCTGACAAAGTCGGCAAACTGCATCGTCCGCTGGATCGCCTCACCCGTCGTGGACCACTGGGGCAGGCCCTTGAGCGCGGCGTCGATCTGCTTGGTCGAAAGCTTGGTCATAATCTCTCACCCGCAAGGCCATGGCCCCGTGCGTGAACCGCAAAGGCCATGTGCACATTCCAAGACCGTCGGCGGACTGATCCGTCTCCTGAAGTGTAGCGGATATGACCAGCGCTCAGACCTCACCCCCCCAGCCCCCGCCGCCGACCATTCCCCCGGGACGCGTGACCCGCCTTGCGCCTTC
>DATGXW010000023.1:0-8554 GCA_035298585.1 Phycisphaerales bacterium | reverse complement strand
GCGATGAGTCGGCCCCGGGGATCGACCCCGCGCCGATGGACCCGGGCAAGTGAACCCTGTAGAACGTCATCCCTCGCCGGCGGCTTCCCCGCGGCAATGGCGTGGAACGCCAGAGAACCGACCCCAGCACGCGACGAACGTGATGAAGATGAACGCACAAGACTCCAACGCCGCCGCGCTGACCCGTCCCCCGCGATGGATCTGCACACTGTGCATAGGTTCTCTCCTGCTCCCAGCCCTGGGCGGGTGCGTCTCGGACGACCCGAGCAAGCCCAAGCTTGTCGACCAGCCCCAGTGGGTCCGCGCCACCAACGTCGTCCTCAACACCGAGCAGCCCGAGGACCGCAACTCCGACGGGTATGACGACACGATCTTCGTCAATGTCTATGTGTTCGACATGGACCTGCGTGCACAATCGATCAAGGTCGATTGCAGCTACCAGTTCCTGCTTGTCGATGCCGACGGCAAGTCCGGCATGACATGGAATGTCGAACGCGAGATCGTCAACTCCGCCTACCGGCTGGAAGCGCCCGGACCCATGGTCCGCCTTCGCCTGAACATCCCCCGCACGGTCGCCGAGGATCTGGGGGGAAAGCCCTACACGATCCTGGCCCGGCTCATCAACCCCGATGGCACCACGGTCGAGAGCAGCGGCGGGTCATCCTTCACGCTGCGGACCAAGGGGCGTTGAGCGTTCCTCTCAGGTGACCAGGACGGATCGATCGGCTCCCGTCTGGTGCCGCACCGTCGGCGGGCGTGGTTTAGCAAGACCTTCACATTGGAATGGTTCAGGTGGATTCCACATCCACCTAACGTTGTATGCAGTCGCAAACGACTCACCCGTGAACCCATTGGGAGCTTCGACGATGATGACGCTGATGAAGTCTCTGGCGGCGACGACGATGGTCTTTGCCGCGGCCGCCGCACCCGCCTCCGGCCAGGATGTCAGGCTGAGCGGCGCCGGCGCCACTTTCCCCCAGCCCCTCTACGAGCGCTGGGCGGCCGACTTCCAGAAGTCTCACCCGGCGGTCAAGATCGAGTACGGCGGGGGTGGCTCGGGCGCGGGCATCAAGGCCATCTCCGACAAGACCGTCGCCTTCGGCGCCTCGGATGCTCCCCTGACCAAGAAGGAAATCGCGGCGGCCGGTGGCGAGGCCAACCTCGTCCAGATCCCCACCTGTGCGGGCGCGGTCGTCCCCGCGTACAACCTCCCCGGCGTCGACAAGCCCCTGAACTTCACCGGTGAACTCATCGCCGACATCTTCATGGGCAAAGTCAGCAAGTGGAACGACGCCAAGATCGCCGAGCTCAACCCCGGCGTGAAGCTCCCCGAGACGTCGATCACCCCCGCGTGGCGCACCGACGGTTCGGGCACGACCTTCGTCTTCACCAACTACCTCGCCACCCAGAGCGAGACGTTCAAGGGCTCGGTGGGGATGGGCAAGCAGGTCAAGTGGCCCACGGGCCAGGGCGGCAAGGGGAACCCCGGCGTCGCCGCGGTTGTCCAGCAGACTCCCGGCGCGATCGGCTACATCGAGCTCAACTACGCCGATGCCAACAAGATCGCCTTCGGCAACGTCAAGAACAAGGATGGCAAGTTCGTCCGTGCATCGGCCGACTCGGTCTCCGCGGCGGGCGTTGCCGCGGCCGCGGGCCTTGCCGGGAACCACCTCACCGCCGACATCTGGAACCAGTCGGGCGCGGATGCGTACCCCATCTCCGCCTTCACCTACCTCATCGTCTACAAGGACCTGGGCAACCTCAAGAGCCAGCAGGAGGCCGAGGCGCTCATCGACTTCCTGACCTGGGCCACCAGCGGCGACGGCCAGAAGATCGCCACCGAGATGGGTTACGCGCCCCTCTCAAAGCCTGTTCAGGAGAAGGTCGGGGCGGCGATCAAGTCCCTGAGCTTCGCCCCCGCCAGGAAGTAAATCCACAACCAGACGCGCCCGTGAAGAACGGGCCCGGATCACGTACCATGGGGGAGAACGGTCTGCCGATCGTCCTCTCCCTTTTTGTTTGACCCACGATCATCCTTCTGAAGGCGCCCGCCCGGCCCGTCCGGAATCACTCCCCCTGTGCAGCGCACCTCGACGACCCCAACGCCGGACGCCGTGCACGATGAGCCTGTCTCGCCGCAGTCGCTCCGCGCCTCCAGCGGCTCGCTTGGAGACACGCTCCTGAGCCTGTGTGCACGCGGCTCGGCCATCCTGGTCATCCTGATGCTCGCCGCGCTGCTGATCGTCGTCTTCGTGCAGGCATGGCCCAGCATCAGGAGCAGCGGCCTCTCATTCCTCACTTCGAGCGAATGGCGAGCCAACTCGCTTGAACGCCCCGTCCTGGGCCCCGACGGCAAGATTGTCTTTAAAGATGGCGAGATGCTGACCGAGACCGTCCCGCCTACGTTCGGCGCGTTGCCGGTTATCTACGGCACCGCCGTCAGTTCCGTCCTGGCGCTGGTGGTCGCGGTGCCGTTCAGCTTCGGGACCGCGCTCTTCCTGATCCGGGTGGCGCCCAAGTGGAAGATCTCAACCCCCGTCTCGTTCCTGGTGGAGTTTCTCGCGGCGATCCCGAGCATCGCCTTTGGCATCTGGGGCCTGTTCGTGCTGGCGCCGTTCCTCGCGCAGCACGTTGAACCCGCGATCAAGACGGTCCTGGGACCGGTCCCCGGACTGGGATGGCTCTTCTTTGAGACGGTAGAACTCGGCGGTGAGACGGTCACCCGCGAGATCCCGCTCACGGGCCGCGATCTCTTCTGCGGAAGCCTCGTCCTGGCGATCATGGTCATCCCGATCATCACCGCCGTCTCGCGCGATGTCCTCCGGGCCGTTCCCCGTGCACAGATCGAGGGGACCATCGCGCTTGGAGCGACATGGTGGCAATCCTGCTGGAGCATGCTGCACTACTCGCGGAGCGGGCTCTTCGGGGCCGTGATGCTCGGGCTTGCCCGTGCCGCGGGCGAGACCATGGCCGTGACCATGGTGATCGGCAACAACATGCAGATCCGGGCTTCCCCCTTCCTCCCCGCGCAGACCATGTCGAGCCTGATGGCCAATGAGTTCGCGGAGGCTTCCGACGCGGGCCACCGTGCAGCCCTCCTCAATGTCGCCCTGATACTGCTGCTCATGTCCCTCTTTTTCAACATCATCGCGCGCTGGCTCGTCGTCGGCGGAAAGTCGCGGAGCTCGATGGCGCACTGATGTGCATACCGACCATGCCGACGCACACGTACATGACCGCGCCGATCAAGGGAGGATCACATGATCCGCTCTGAACGCCTGCGCCGGGGCGCAAGCAGCCTCATGTACGCCGTGTGCGTTACCTTCGCGCTCTCGATCATCATCATCCTGGCTTTCATCACCGCGTACCTCGTCTCGATCGGGTTCTCCTCCCTCACCACGGAGTTTTTCACCGAGATTCCCACCGGCGACATCAATAACCCCGGCGGGATGAAGCACGCCATCCTGGGAACCCTGACGCTCCTGGGCATGGCAAGCGTGGTGGGGATCCCCCTTGGTGTTCTCGTGGGCGTCTACCTCTCGGAGTACGCCGCGGACCGCTGGCTGCCCGGGCCCGTGCGCTTCATCGCCGATGTCCTCGCCGGGGTCCCGAGCATCGTCGTCGGCATCCTGGGGTATGAGCTGATCGTCGTCCCGATGGGACGGTTCAGCGGCTACGCGGGCGCGTTCGCCCTGGCCTTCATCATGATTCCCATCGTGGCCCGGACGACCGAAGAAATGCTCAGGCTGGTGCCCCACAGCTACCGCGAGGCCTCGATGGGTCTGGGCGCCACCAAGTCGCAGACGATCCTGCGCGTCATTCTCCCTTCGGCCACTGGCAGCATCGTGACCGGCGTCATGCTCGCGATGGCGCGAATCGCCGGTGAAACGGCCCCGCTTCTCTTTACGGCCCTTGGATCGCGCCTCATGCCCGACGACGCGGGCCAACCCTTCCCATCGCTCACTGTCCAGATCTACACCTACGCCGTCGGACCCTACGAAGCCCAGCGCAAGCTCGCCTGGGCGGGCATGCTGGTCCTGATCGCCATCCTGTTCCTGCTCAATCTCCTGATACGATTCCTCACCTCCCGGAGTATCCGCCGGGCTTAGGAAGCTGCATGACGATGACCTCCCAGCCGACCAACCTCAGGGCCGGGCCGATCGCGGCGGGAAGCACCGTCCACGCGGGCGAGGGTGTGCATTCTCCCCACCGCCCCCCCTCGCCCACCACTTCCGGTGCATCGATCGTCCACGAGTCCGTCCACCGCCATCCCCCCATCATCAGGGTCGACAACTTCCAGCTCTGGTACGGCAAGACGCAGGCTCTCAAGGGCATCACGATGCCCTTCCCCAAGCTGCACGTGACCGCGCTCATCGGCCCCTCGGGGTGCGGCAAATCGACCCTGCTCCGCTCGATCAACCGGCTCAACGACTTCGTCGACGGCCTCAAGGTCGCGGGCCGGATGGAACTGCACGACCGCCCGATCTACGCCCCGGGCGTCGACCTGATCGATCTCCGCCGCCGCATGGGCATGGTCTTTCAGAAGGCCAACCCCTTCCCGATGTCGATCTATGAGAACGTCGCGTACCCGCTCCGCATCATGGGGGAGCGTCAGCGCAGCGTGCTCAACGAGGCCGTGGAACGCTCACTCCGAGCCGCGGCCCTCTGGGAAGAGGTCAAGGACCGGCTCAAGCAGTCCGCACTCGGTCTTTCCGGGGGCCAGCAGCAGCGATTGTGCATCGCGCGTGCCCTTGCGATCGAGCCCGAAGTGCTTCTATTGGATGAACCCACCTCGGCCCTCGACCCGATCGCAACCTCCCGCATCGAGGAACTGATCGTCGAGATCAAAGAGCGCGTCACGATCATCATCGTGACCCACAACATGCAGCAGGCCGCCCGAATCAGCGACTACACGGCCTTCATGTACCTGGGCAAGCTGGTCGAGTTCGGCGCCACCGCCGACATCTTCCAGAACCCCAGGTCCAAGGAGACCGAGGACTACGTGACGGGGCGGTTCGGCTGATCCCGAACAAAGCGTTGTCATTCGTTTGAAACCGGCGCCGTCCCGGAGGGGATTTCGCCCACTCGGCACGCTTCGGGCCCGGCCGGGGAACTCCACGCCCCTGTTTGGCGGTATATTGATGATGTAGGGGTGTGCGAATGCCGCGGCTCCAACATGGGGGCTGCGGCGAAGGTCCTGGCGCCCTCCGGGCGGCCGGGCCGGTCCCACCAGGGATGCTCCGCACGAACGGTGTGTTCTCGGTCCTGAATCCGCGGGATTCGGCGATGGTTCATCGTCGCCCTCGCACGACAGCAGTCGGGAGGTTATTCTTGAGTTCTTCGACCGCATCTCAGACGCCGGAGGCGGCGGGCACGTCTGCCAAGCCCACCCCGGCCCCCGCGGAGGCTCGCAAGCCCATGAGTGTCGACAGCGAAGTCCATTCAGAAGCAGCCCACGTCGGCCATGTTTCACTCCCGATGCGGCGCAAGGGCGACCCATTCGACACCCGGTGGGGCAAGTTTCTCCAGGCGTGCATCAAGCTCGACGGCTCGGACCTGATCATGAAGTCCGAGACGCAGCCCAAGCTGCGCCTGCGGGGTGCACTCAAGCCGCTGGACTGTGAGCCCGTGACCGCGGAGGAATTCTGGGGGATCGCCAAGTCGATCCTCTCCGACGAGCAGCTCGAAGACCTGCACAAGTTCGGTTCGGTCGACTTTGCATACGACTTCGACGACAACACGCGCTTCCGCGTGAACCTGTTCATGGCCAAGGGCCGGCTCTCGGTCGCGGCCCGTCTGATCTCCTCCAAGATCCGCCGGTTCGAGGAACTCTACCTCCCCAAGTCCATGGAAGAGATCGCGATGCAGCCCCAGGGCATCGTGCTGCTCTGCGGCGTGACCGGTTCGGGCAAGTCAACGACGATCGCGGCCATGCTCGACTATGTGAACGAGCGCAAGCCCGTGCACATCGTGACGATCGAGGACCCGATCGAGTACCTCTTCAAGGACAAGAAGGCCACGATCAACCAGCGCGAGATCGGCATCGACTGCCTGGACTTCAAGATCGCGCTGCGTGCCCTGGTCCGTGAAAACCCCGACATCGTGCTTGTCGGTGAGATGCGAGACAAGGAAACCTTCGAGGCAGCGCTCCACGCTGCCGAGACCGGCCACCTTGTCTACGGAACCATCCACGCCTCCTCGACGACCCAGACCTTCAGCCGTATTTACGGCCTCTTCGAGCAGGAGGAAGTCGACCAGGTCCGCCGAATCCTCGGCTACCAGATGCGTGCGTTCGTCTACCAGAAGCTGCTCCCCACCCTTCACGCCAACATCGCGCGTATTCCCGCCCTTGAGATCCTGATCAACAACGGCATCGTCCGCAAGCACATCCTCGAAGGCCGCGAGGGCGAGCTGCGCGAGTATCTCAAGAGCATCGAAGCTCGCCAGTCCGGCATGGTCGACTTCAACGAGAGCCTTGTCCAGCTTGTCGAAACCGAGTACATCCACATGCGTACGGCGATCGAGGCCTCCCCGAACGTCGACGAACTGATGATGCGTCTCAAGAAGCTCGGGTAAGCACGTCATCGGCGACCGAAGATCGAATGAACATGGACCGTGCGGGCTCGCCCGTGCGGTCTTTTCATTCAAAGGCGGCGATCGCGGTGGAAGGCTCAAACCCGGGAATGGGGGAGAGCTCGGGGCCAGCGCAAGGGACCCTTGAGATATGCTAACATGCATATCCCCATGCCCGGCGAGGATGAAGGCACTGGGGAGGCGGCAATCGCCTCGTTCGACACCCTGACGGGTGCCTGACAAACTGTGGAAATCGACGGCGTTCCCTCGCGCCCTATCGCGGCGCGGGCGCCTTGGAAGTGGATTGGAGATTCGCGTGGTTGACCCTCAGCTTCTGCCCGTTCCGGAGCTTTCTTCGGGGGCTCTTGCGTCCATCACCCTGACGCTGGCCGACGGGCAGTTCCTCGTGTCGTTCTGGAAGCCGGTGGTGATCGCCCTGCCCTTTGCCATCTGGGCGCGGCTGATCTCCAACTCCTTCGACAAGTTCGCCGCCCGCTACTACCTGGGGCGAGAGAAGTGGAACATCATCCACATGTGCTTCGGGCTGGCAGCGCTCGCCGCGGCGTTGTTCATGCCGCTGCAGGGGATCGGCGCGTTCTTCGCCGGGCTTGGCGCCGCGATCCTGCTGCTGGCGATCGATGTCGCCTGGTTTGTCTCGACCGCCAACAAGAGCGACAAGGTTCCCGAGGTCTTCCGCATCAAGATCATGAAGGAGCTGATGGGTTCGAGCTTCGGCGAGGGCAAGAAGAAGGAGGTCGACAAGAACGCCGGCACCTCCGAGCTTGTCATCAAGGGGCCCGACAAGTCCACGGTCCCGGTTCCCGCCGCCGAGACGCCCGAGCTCGTCACCCGCGTCGCCGCCGAGGGCGTGGCGCTGCGTGCGATCGTCGCACGTGCATCGCAGGTCGATGTCGCCCCGACCGGCAAGGACACGAACTACGGCGAGATCATGCTGGTCGACGGTGTCCGCCAGGCCGGCCAGACCCACGCGGCCGCCGAGGCCGTCAAGATCGTCGACTTCTGGAAGACCGCCGCAAAGCTCGACGTCAACGACCGGCGCAAGAAGCTCACCGCCGACGTCAACATCGAGAAGGGCGAGCTCCGCAAGAAGATCCGCGTGATCGCCGCGGGCGTCCAGGGCGGCATGAAGATGACGCTGCTCTTTGATCCTGAGAAGCAGGTGCGCCGCAAGCCCGAGGAGATGGGCTTTGTCGACCGCCAGCTCGACGAGATCAAGGCGATGGTGGAGGAGAAGAAGGGCACGGTCATCGTGTGCACACCCCCCGACGGCGGGCGCACCACCCTCCTCTACACCATCCTCAAGATGCACGACGCCTACACCAACAACGTCCAGACGGTCGAGATCGAGCCGCAGGATGAGCTGGAAGGCATCAAGTGTCAGCGCTGGGATCCGTACGCCGAGGGGCCCGAGTTCTCGACGCTGGTCCGCTCGGTCCTGCGCCGCGATCCCGACATCGTCGGCGTCGCGGAGGTCCCCGATCAGAACACCGCCAAGGAGATCTGCCGCGCTGACCAGGAACGCTCGCGAATCTACGCGTCGTTCAAGGGCGAGAACGCGATGGTCGGCCTGCAGAACTGGTCCAAGCTTGTCGGCGATCTTCAGACCGCCATGCCCGCGGTCCACGGCGTCGTCGCGGGGAGGACGATGCGGCGTCTGTGCACACAATGCCGCCAGGCGTACGTCCCCGCCCCCGACATGCTCAAGAAGTTCGGCCTCCCCGCCGGATCCGTCAAGCAGCTCTACAAGAAGGGCGGCGTGGTGATGGTGAAGGACAAGGAGCAGGTCTGCGGCATGTGCAACGGCGTTGGCTACGTCGGACAGATCGGGTTCTTTGAGATCTACAAGATCGAGCCGCAGATGCGGGAGATGCTCAAGGCCGGAGACTGGAACGGCTTCCGGGCCGAACTGAAGAAGAAGCAGCTTCCCACGCTCCAGTCGGCCGCGCTCAAGCACGCCATC
>DATGXW010000022.1:0-3379 GCA_035298585.1 Phycisphaerales bacterium | reverse complement strand
ATGAGGAGGCGAAGGCGGGAAGCACACTGGGCGAGGGTGTGGTCGTGGGAGGGAGCGATGGGCCGGCGATGGCGGGCGTGGTTGGTCTTGAAGATGGGCGGACTGGTAATAAGGAGGATGGGCCTCGATTGATGAAGATGGATGCGGGGCTTGCGGGCGATGGCGGTGTGGCTCTCAAGGATGTGCGAGAAGCGACGCCGGCGGAGGGGGTGGCGCGGACAGGGAATGCGGGGGGCGTGAAGGGTGCGGGAGGCGTTCCGATTGCGGCGTCGGGGAAGGGGCCGGGGGAGGAGTTTGGGATTCGGCTGCCGGAGATTCCGACCGAGCAGGTTGATCCGCTGGAGAGCTTTGCGCAGCGAGCGCCGGAGGTGCGGAGCGAACTGCTTGAGAAGATGGGCGGGTCGCGTGAGACGGAGGCGGCGGTGGGGCGTGCACTTGGGTGGCTTGCGCGGCATCAGGGGGATGATGGGCGGTGGTCGTCGCGGGGGTTTGATGCATCGTGCGGCTCGTGTGATGATGCGGCGACGGTGGATGCGGATGTGGCGATGACGGGGATGGCGCTTTTGTGTTACCTGGGGGCGGGGCATACGCACATGGGGGAGGGGCCGTACCGGGAGGTGGTTTCGAAGGGGATCGAGTGGCTGCTGTCGCGTCAGGATGGCCGGGGTGACATGCGCGGGCGGGAGACGATGTACGGTCAGACGGTGGCGACGGTGGCGCTGTGCGAGGCGTTATCGATGACGAAGGATGAGCGGTTGAAGGAGCCAGCGCGGCGGGCGGCGGACTTTGTGGTGGGTGTGGCGGCGGCGCCGCGGAGGGCGGGGGAGCAGGTTCGGCCGGAAGATACGTCGGTGATCGGGTGGCTGGTGATGACGGTTGAGAGTGCACGCAGGGCGGGGATCCCGGTGCCGCCGGAGGTGTATCTGAACGCGGGGCGGTGGCTGGAGCGGGTGGCGTCGCGCGAGGAGCCTGGTGGGTATGCGTACAAGGCGGGTGAGCGTGCGACGGCGGCGATGACGGCGGAGGCGATGTTTGTGCAGCAGATCCTGGGGCGACGCCGCGAGGATCCGATGATGCGGCGGTCTGCGGAGTATCTGCTGCGCCAGCCGCCGGCGTGGCGCGAGGGTGCGCCGACGCATAGCTGGTATTACGCGACGCTGGCGCTGTTTGAACAGCAGGGAGAGTCGTGGAAGACGTGGAACGCGTCGATGCGGGAGGAGCTTTTGCGCGGCCAGCGGCGTGATGGGGGCGCGGCGGGGAGCTGGGATCCGCAGGATGAGTGGTCGCGGCTGGGTGGGAGGATCTACCAGACGGCGGTGTGCACACTGTGCCTGGAGGTGTATTACAGGTACGCGCCGAGTGAATCGAAGGCGGAGGGGGGTGAAGGGGGCGGGTGAGCGCTAGAAGCGGGGACTGGGTTGGCGTGGCGGGGCGATGCGGATGGAGGAGGATCGCAGGATTGCTGCGACAGCGCGTGCGATGCCGGGCGAGCCGGGCGTGTCGGCGTGGATGCAGAGCGTGCCGGGGTTCAGGGTGCGGATGAGGTGGAGGGCCTGGGACGCGGCGAGAGCGGGGTCGGTGATGAGCGCGGCGGGATGAGAGCGGGGGAGGAGCGAGCCATCGGCGGCGTAGGCGCGGTCGGCGAAGGCTTCTTCGATGACGGTGAGTCCGAGTGAGCGCCAGCGGGCGGCGGCGGGGGAGCGAGCCTGGGCGATGAGGAGTGCGCTGGGGGCGGCGTCGAGCGCAGCGCGGGCGATGGCGGCGGCGATGTGCGGGTCGCGTGACGCATCGTGGTAGAGCGCGCCGTGGGGCTTGATGTGCATAAGGTCGACGTGGAGGGCGCGGCAGGTGTCGCGGAGGGTGGTGATCTGGTCCCGCAGGGAGCGGGCGAGATCCTCGGGGCTGATCGAAAGCGTGGTGCGGCCGAAGTTGGCGCGGTCGGGGTAGGAGGGGTGCGCGCCGATGGCGACGTTTTTGTCGCGTGCGAGGGCGGCGATGGTGTGCATCGAGCGTTCATCGCCCGCGTGGCCGCCGCAGGCGATGTTGGCGGAGGTGATGATCGTCAGAAGCTCGCGATCGGTCTCGAGCGATTCGGGATCTTCCCCCAGGTCGCAGTTGAGATCGCAGGTGACGGGTGCGGAGGTCATGGATGCGGGGGGGCTTTCGGGGAAGGGTTTGGGGGGATGAGTGCGTTGAGCGCGGCGGTGGATTGGCGAAGGAGGGAGAGTGCGCGTTCGTGATCGATTTTGGCGAAGGTGATTTCGTCGCCGGGCGCGAGCTGGCCCAGGAGGGGAAGGTCGACGGCGGCGACGTTGGCGATGACGGGGTAGCCGCCGGTGGTGGGGTGGTCTGCGCCGAGGATGATGGGTGAGCCGTCGGGCGGGATCTGGACCGCGCCGTGGGGTGTGCACTGGCTGGGGAGGCGTCCCTCGAAGGGAGCGGGGATGGAGGGGCCTTCGAGCCGCAGGCCCATGCGGTCGGAGCGGCTGCTGACTTTGAATCCGGCGGACCAGAAGTGGTCGGGAACATGGAAGTTGTCATGCTGGGGGCCCGGGATGCAGCGGAGGATGCGCGTCTTGAGGCGCGCGGTGAGGAATGCGTCGAGTGCATCGGGGGTCGTGAGCCGGGGCGGGGGTGCGGCGGGCGTGCCGAGAGGGATGGAGTCGCCGGACTTGAGGGGACGGCCATGGAGGCCGCCGAAGCGGGCGAACAGGTTGGTGGAGCGTGAGCCGAGGATGCAGGGAATGTCGAGGCCGCCGGCGATTGCGAGGTAGAGGCGTGCGCTGAGGGTGGTGCGCGAGATGGAGAGCGTGGTGTCGGCGGCGAGCGCGTGGGCGCGGTTGAGGGAGAGGGTGATGGGCGCTGCGCTGGGCGTCTGGAACGTGAACTGGGCGATGGCGCCGGTGAGGGCGATGGTGGCGGGGGCGGTGAAGTGGAAGACGCCGCCGATGAGGGTCATTTCGAGGAGGGGAGCGTTGTCCGGATTGCCGACGAGGCGGTTGGCCAGGATTGCGGCGTGCACATCCATCGCGCCCGAGGTGGTGACGCCGCGGGAGGCATGGCCGAACCTGCCAAGATCCTGGATGGTGGTGAACATCCCGGGGTGGAGGATTGTGCACATGCGAGTCATGGGGTGTCCGCGCGGGCGTGGAACTCATCGAGAGCGATGGGATGAAAGCGGACGCGGTCGCCGGGCCTGAGCAGGCAGGGCTCGGGACTGGCGGGATTGAAGAGCGAGGCGGGTGTGCGGGCGATGATGCGCCAGCCGCCGGGACTTTGGGCGGGGTAGATGCCGGCCTGGTCTCCTGCGATGGCGATGCTGCCCTTGGCGACGAGGGGGCGTGGACGGTCGAGGCGGGGGATGTGGAGCGAGGCGGGG
>DATGXW010000021.1:0-8960 GCA_035298585.1 Phycisphaerales bacterium | reverse complement strand
TTCCTTGATCGGCTTGCCCGAGTCCATCGTCTCGAGGATCGCAAGCTCGCGTGCACGCTCCTGGATCCGGCGAGCGATCCGGAAGATGTACTTGGCCCGCTCGGTTCCCGGCAGCGATGACCACGCCGGGAGCGCTGCGCGTGCCGCCTTCACCGCGGCATCGACGTCCGCACCCGAACCCTGCGCCACCTCGCTGAGCACACCCTCGTTCGCCGGGTTGACCGTCGCAAAGACCCCGCCCTTGCCCGCAACCCACCTGCCGCCGATGAAATGCCCGTAGCGGGGCTTGATGGAGACCTTCACGGTCTCGGGAGCGGGCGCATAGTCCCACGAGCCGGCGATCTCCCCCGGCCCCTTCCCGCCCGAGGTCAGGCCCGACCTGGAAATGTCCTGCACCGCCACACCGTTGCGACCCGTATCTGAACCCATCGATTCCTCCATCGGCCAAGCGACGATCATAGCGAGCCGGCCCCCGGGCCCTGCGAGTCGCTTTACTGCGACCCGACCGCGCGCCGATGCTCCAGCAGCCACTCAATCACCTCCGGAAGCGCGGCGTTGACCGCCAGCGTGTGCCCGTAGGAGGCGAGTTCCCTGTACTCAACGTCCAACCCCGCTCGCTGGGCCCGCTCGGCCCGGGTCTTGAGCGAGCCCGCGCTCACGATCGGATCGATCTCACCTCCGACCACGAGCATCGGGCACGGCGGCGCAGCCTTGTTGAAGCCGGAGCTCCCGCAGATCCCTGCCGCCGCCGCGAGCGTTTCCCGCCGGGAACTTGCAAGCACGCTCGCCGCCATCCCGCCCATCGAATGCCCGAGGACATAGATCCGCTCGCGGTCCACCGCATAGTCCGCCGACATCTGTTCGATCAATCGATCGAGGATCGCGGCGCTGGTCACAAACGGGTAGCTCGAAGGAGACGCCACGATGAACCCCCGTTCGTCGGCGAGCGTCGTGATCAGTCCAGCGCCGTACGCCTCCACGAACATCGCCTCATCGCCCCCCGCCCCGTGCAGCGCGATCACCAGCGGCATCGACCTAGCTTCCTTCACCGCTTCCGGGGCGTACACCCAGCACGGGATCGCGCTTCCTTCGACCATGATCGGCCGCCAGAGCTTGCCTGCCTTTCGTGCATACGGGTTCTTGCCGCGTTCGAGCGCACCGACTTCATTGTCGACCTGCTCAATGAGCTCCCCCGGGTTGCTCAGGAATCGAGCCGAGCCTCCGGCCACATCCTCTTCCGCCAGGATCATCGCACGCGCCCGGGCGATGCCCCTCGCGGTCGCCAGCTTCTCATTGCTCTCCTCGATCGCATCGAGCCTTTTCGCAATCGCCCGGGCCCGCTCCACAGAACCGGCGTCAACCGGCCTTTGCGGCTCGATCGCCGCCAGTTCCCCCCGCGCGATGCCCAGCAACTCAGCCGTGAGCGCATCCACCGCCTCGACCACCGCGCTGAGGTTGCCGGAGAAGAAGAGCAGCGTCGCCTTGTCGAAGCGCTGGTTGATGTCCGCGATCGCCGCGTCCTGCGGCCGGTGCTCCATGAAAGCGCGGTCAAACCGCATGTAGGCAAGCGCCAGTTCACGCCGACCGGCGGTCCGCGGGGCCTCGTCGCGGCCTTGGTTCTCTTCATGAGCCGAGGGGCTGGCGCCCGGCTGCGGTTGGTATTCAGGTGGCAGCGCCGCGGCCGGCATCCCGCACAACGCCGCGACGACAAGCAGGCGGCCAACGCTCGATTTCGCCATGTGTCCCGCTCCCTTCCGCGGCCGGGCCGCGGGTTCTGCCCCGCGCCCAGTCCATCACAGCCTACCCGGAGATTCTCCGGTCGTGGAGCTCAAAAAGAAGACCGCCGCGCGTGCAGCGCGGCGGTCTGGATGAATTCAAGGATTCTCGAACAGGCGGGCCGCCTTACTTCTTGCCGTCCTTGCCCTTCTTCTCTTCAACGACCTGTTCGATCATGTTCTTGGGCATCTGGCGGTACTCAAGGAACTCCATGGTCGCGCTGGCGCGGCCCTGCGACATGCCGCGGATCGCGGTCGTGTATCCGAAGAGCTCCGAGAGCGGGATCTCGGCCGAGACGAGCTTCACGACGCCGCGGTCATCGGTGTCGATGATCATGCCGCGCCGCGACGAGATGTCGCCGGTGATGTTGCCCAGGTAGTCGTTGGGCACCGTGACGACGACCTTCATGATCGGCTCAAGCAGCACCGCGCCCGCCTTGGCGCAGGCCTCCTGCAGGGCGATGCGGCCGGCCTGCTCGAAGGCGACCTGCGACGAGTCGACGTCGTGGTACGAACCGTCGACGAGCGTGATCTTGGCGTTGATCAGGGGGTACCCGTAGGTCACGCCCGTCATCGCGGTCTGACGCACACCGTACTCGACCGAGGGGATGAACTCCTTGGGAATCGAGCCGCCGACGATCGAGTTCTCGAAGGCGATGTTCTCGGTGAAGTCGAGCTCCTCGGCCTTGGCCTGCTCGGCCGTGAAGGGTTCGAGGTGGATCTGGCAATCGCCGAACTGGCCGCGGCCGCCCGACTGCTTCTTGAACAGGCCGCGCACCCACTCGACCTTCTTGGTGATCGCCTCGCGGTAGCTGACGCGGGGCTTGCCCACGTCGACGTTGATCTTCATGTCGCGCTTCAGCTTGTTCGAGATGATCTCAAGGTGAAGCTCGCCCATGCCGTGGATGATCGTCTGGCCGGTTTCCTCGTCGAAGTTCGAGCGGAACGAGGGGTCTTCGCGGCGGATCACGCCCAGGGCCTCCGACAGCTTGCGCTTGTCGTCGGCGCTCTTGGGCTCGATCGACATGCTGATCACCGGCTCGGGGAAGTGCATGCGCTCGAGCATGATCGGCTTGTCGGCGTCGCAGAGCGTGTCGCCGGTGTAGCTGTCCTTGATGCCCACGATCGCGACGATGTTGCCCGCGCTCGTCTCTTCGAGCGGGATCCGGTTCTGCGCGTGCATCTCGAAGATGCGCGACGCGTTCTCCTTCTTCCCGTTGCCGGGGTTGAGGAGGCGAGTTCCCTTGGTCAACGTGCCCGAGTAGACGCGCACGTACGTCAGGTCGCCGTGCTGGTCGCTCACGACCTTGAAGACCAGCCCCGAGAACGGCGCATCCTTGTCGTGCGGACGGGTCATCCGCACTTCCTTGTCGGTCGGGTCGGTTCCCTCGACGTCGGGCTTCTCGTTGGGGCTGGGGAGCAGCTCGACAACCTTGTCAAGCAGCATCTGCACACCGATGTTGCGGAGCGCCGCCCCGCACAGCACGGGGTACGCCGTCCGCGCCACCACCGCCTTGCGCAGGCCCGCCGTGATCTCCGCCTCGGAGATCGGTTCGCCGTTGAGGAACTTCTCCATCAGGGCGTCGTCAAGCTCCGCCACCTTCTCGATCATCTCGTGGCGCCACTTCTCGGCCACGTCCTTCCAGTCGTCGCCGACGTCCTTCTCGATGACCGTCTCGCCCTTCTCGCCCTTGAAGTAGATCGCCTTCATGCGGATCAGGTCGATGATCCCCTGGAACTCGGGGCCGGTGCCGATCGGGTACTGGATCGCGATCGCGTTCGCGCCAAGCCGCGTCTTGATCGTTCCGAAGGAGAAGTCAAAGCTCGCGCCCAGCTTGTCCATCTTGTTCACAAAGCACAGGCGCGGAACCTTGTAGCGGTCGGCCTGACGCCAGACCGTCTCCGACTGCGCCTCCACGCCTTCCTTGCCGTCGAACACCGCGCACGCACCGTCCAGCACGCGCAGCGAACGCTCCACTTCGATCGTGAAGTCGACGTGCCCGGGCGTGTCGATCAGGTTCAGCTTGTACTCGCGGCCGTTGTGCGTCCACGGGCACGTCGTCGCGGCCGACTGGATCGTGATGCCGCGCTGCTGCTCTTCCTCGAGGAAGTCCATCGTCGCCGTGCCTTCGTGCACTTCGCCGATCTTGTAGTTCTTGCCCGTGTAGTACAGGATTCGCTCGGAAACCGTCGTTTTGCCCGCGTCGATGTGGGCGCAGATGCCGAAGTTGCGGATGTGTGACAGGTCGGTGGCCATGGCGTTGAAACCTCAGGTGATCGGGATTGCCGTGATCGGCGGCCATCCCCTCAGAACACGTGTCCGATCGTGACTCAAATCCCCGCCGACGCCCCTGGCGTCGTCGCCGGGTCGCGCGGGATGCTTTGCAACGTTGCGTGCTTCCTCGTCGACGGGCCGGATGCAGCCTCCCAGGACTCCCGGGAAAAAGCTCCAGCCGCGATCCCCTGCTCTGATCCCGCGCCCCTGATCAACCGGTCACGAACGCCGGTGGGAACACAGGATCTGCATGGTCGGGAAGAGACGACACCAGCAGGCCCTCCATCAGGAGCCCGCCCTAGCCATCTTCGATCTCTTCCTCATCTTCCATGAACAGACTCCGTACACGTCCCCGACCGGTGGACACCGGTGTCGGGCGAAGCAAGTTCGCCTCCTCAGCGACACGCCGGCATGGGCGCAAGGACGCTCAGACTCGAGTGCAGTCGTGCAAACTTTATGCTCGGGCCTATCAGAATCAAGACACGCCCGCTCAGCCCCGGGGCCTTGAGAACCGATCCCAAACCCCGCTTCTCGGACCTTCCGAGGCCATCTGTGCGGTCCGCGACGCCCCCCGTGCGTGAACCAATCCCGAATCCCCGCGGAACCGCTGGTGATTGCTTCCGTATCGACCACCGTTCCGCACGAGTGCGGGCGGAGTGCTTCCGCCTCCATCTTGCTCCGCACTCGCCGCGTGACCGCGCACTTGTCCAAGGGCGTGCAGTCCATGCACAGGCAAGTTCATACAGGGAGAGTTTCCATGCGTCAGAATCTGCTGCTCGGCACCGTCGCCATCGCCGGTCTTGCGTCCCTGGCCGCCGCACACGGCACCGCCCTGGACCTCAAGTTCTCCAAGACTTCCAGCGACGCCGGCGCGTGGCTCACCAACATCACCGCAAACCCGGGCGAGACGATCTACGTCCGCGTCGAGATGACCATCGACGAGAGCTTCTACGGCATCTCTGGCGCTCGCTACAACATCATCTCGACCAACGCCGGCGGCTGGGATGTGGGCGGCAACGACTCGATCGATCTCACCCCCGGCAAGGGCAGCGCCACCGACGGCCGCTACGCCGGCTTTGACTTCGGCGGCCAGACCCAGCAGGTCTTCGAGGCCGCCAGCAGCCTCCGCATCGACGCCAAGGGCGACACCGGCAACAACCCCAACGCGGGGATCTCGACCTCTCAGAACACCCCCGGCGCCCTGGGCACGAACTTCAACACCAACGTCGAGCACGTCCCCGTCTACAAGTTCGCCATCAAGCTGAGCGATAACCCCGAGGTCGGCCGCCAGATCGTCCTGGCGATCCTCGGCTCGCAGATCACCTCGTTCAAGGGCTACGAGACCTCAAGCTCGACCGCCGGCATCCAGATCTCAGGGGCTGAGGGTGACTCGGGCACGATCACCATCGTCCCCGCCCCCGGCGTTCTCGCGGCGGCCGGTCTGGCGGGCCTCGCCGCGGTTCGCCGCCGTCGCTGAATCGCCACCGCCTGCTGACAGCAACGTCTTCACGCATTCACGAACGACCCGCCCCTCAGGGCGGGTTGGTTCTTTTATGGGAATGGACATCAAGCCGCAGCAGCCGCCGACTCGGTCATCACCGTGTCCGCGCGTGGTTTCTTGCTTACTGCCTTCTGTTCACTGGTTGCCGCCCGGCGTTCTCCCGGCCGCCTCAACCTGCCTCTTAAACTTCTGATACCGCCAGTTCAACAGCACGATCAAACCCACGATCAGCACCACGCCGCCCACCAGGTTTAGCGGGTTGTCCTTGTCAAAGAACGGGATCTTGTTGATCAACTCCGATCCCATGAACATCGCACCGTTGCCCAGCAGCGTCCCCGCCATCAGTGCGCCCAGGGTCGCCGTGCGCGACATCCCAAGCAACCGCCCGAAGATCGACCCCGCCACCGAACCCGTGGCCGCCAGCGGGAACGCCACGAACAGCGCGGTCCCGATGAACGTGAACCGCTTCATCCACGGCTGAGTCTTCATGAAAAACTCGCCCTCGGAACGCAGCTTCAGCATCCCCGGGCCCAGCTTCGGGATTTTGTACAGGAACCCCGCGTGGAAGATCAGCAGGAAGGCCGCCATCAGATCCATCCACGACACCATCGCGAACAGTTCCGCCGACGTCATGAAGCTGAACTGCCGAGCTTCCTCCGCGTGTGCAGCCGCGCTGGGGTCCTTCATGTCCGATCCGAAGAGAATCACGAACCGGCCAAGCCCGAAGAACGTCGCGAACGCCGTGCCCACCAGCTTGGCGGCAAACTCACCCCCGCGCACGAAATAGAGCACCGCCAGCATCGCCCCCGTGACCACAAAGGGGCCTACCAGGGTCGCCCACCAGATCAGCGGGTAATCCCGCTTGAACGTGTCGGCGAACTTTGATTCACTCCCCAGGAGCTCCGACTCGCTCAAAACCGTCCCGGCCCCCGCGGGCCTGGCCGATCCTCCCTCGACCCTCCCCCCAGCCGCCATGTGCACATCCTCCAGACCCGTTCCATCCGGCCGCGAAGCGGTGGGGAGGGGAGTGATGGAGGGACGCACGGGCGACCCCTGATCGGGCGACATGTGGCTCTGTGTCATGCGTTGCCCCGCCTACGCGCGGCGGTCGATCCCGGTTCGTATGACCTTGAGGTATTTCCACCCGCTTTGCAGCCGCAGAGCCTTCCTCTATGAGGCGTGCCCTGTCGACTGAATCAATCCGGCGGCACATGCGTGCACCGCGTCTTTGCGTGTGCACGCCGTTCTTCACGCATCACTTCTGCGGGGGGACAAATGTCGACTTCACGTACAGCTCTTTCAACTGCTCCTCCGAGACCATGCTCGGGGCCTTGGTCATCAGGTCCGCCCCGATCTGTGTCTTGGGGAAGGCGATCACGTCGCGGATGTTGTCGGTCCCGACGAAGTTCATCACCAGGCGGTCGAGGCCGAAGGCGATGCCCGCGTGCGGCGGCGCGCCGTACGAGAGAGCTTCCAGCAGGAAGCTGAACTTCTCCCTGGCCTGCTCGGGCGTGAGGCCCAGGAGCTGGAAGACCTTCGATTGAACCATCGGATCGTGGATCCGCACCGAACCCCCCGCGATCTCCTGGCCGTTGAGCACGATGTCGTACCCCGCCGAGACGATCGACTCGATCGTCACTTCATCATCCACCGAGGCGTTGACAAACGCGTCGCGCTGGTCATCCCGCGGCGCGGTGAAGGGGTGGTGCATCGCGACCCACCGGCCCGTCTCCTTGTTCTTCTCGAACATGGGGAAGTCGATGACGATCAGGAAGTTCCAGGGGCCGCCCTCAGCGCCCGGCTTGGGAACCACGCCCATGTCACGCGCGACCTTCTGCCGAAGCTCGCCCAGCGCCTTGGTGCACACCGAATACGAGTCGGCGACGAACAGCACCGTGTCCCCCGCCTGGAGGCCCAGCGCCGCCGTCAGGTCGCCCTTGACGGACTCAAGGAACTTGGCGATCCCCGTCTCAAACTGCCCCTGTGCATTCACCTTCACGACCGCACACCCGCCCGCGCCGAACCCGCGCACGAACTCGTTGTAGCCGTCGGTGAGCTTTCGGCTGAGCTTCTCCGCGCCGCCGGGCACGCGGATCGCCTTCACCACGCCGCGCTGGCTGTTGAACCTCGGCCGGTCCGCGCCCTTGGCCAGTGCATCCTTGAAGAACGCGACCTCGCTCCGGGCTGCGACCTCCGAGACGTCTGTGATCTCAAGGCCGTACCGCGTGTCGGGGCGGTCGATGCCAAACCGCTCCATCGCCTCGCGGTAGCTCATCTTCTGGATCGGCGGCACGTCGTAGTTGGCCACCTGCTTCCACAGGCGGCGCACGTACCCCTCCATCATCTCGATGACCTGCTCGCGCCGGACAAACGACATTTCAAGGTCGACCTGCGTGAACTCGGCCTGCCGGTCCGCACGCGGGTCCTCGTCGCGGAAGCACCGGCAGATCTGGATGTACCGGTCGCACCCCGACACCATCAGGATCTGCTTGAAGAGCTGCGGGCTCTGCGGAAGTGCATACCACCCGCCGGCCACGTTGCGGCTGGGGACCAGGAATTCGCGGGCCCCCTCGGGCGTCGACTTGTAGAGGATCGGCGTGTCGACCTCGAGGAACCCGTTCTCGTGGAAGTAGTCGCGCGTCACCTTCCCCAGGAGGTGCCGCGTCTGCATGATCTGCTGCATCCGCGGACGCCGCAGATCGATGTACCTGTGCGTCAGCCGAAGCTCTTCGTTGGGGAGCTTGCTCAGGTCGTCGGGCAGGAAGGGCGGGTTGGCGGTCTTGTTCAGCACCTCAAGCTTCGAGACCACGATCTCGATCTTCCCCGTCAACAGCTTGGGATTCTCGCCCCCCGCGCGGACGCGAACCGTGCCTTCCACCGCCACGACGTCCTCGTTGCGCAGGTGGTCGGCGGTGTCCATTACGTCCTTGGCCAGGTCCTCACCATCAAAGACAAGCTGCGTGATCCCATACCGGTCTCGAAGATCGATGAACACCAGCCCCGTCCCGTGCCCGCGGTACGAATTCACCCAGCCGTTCAGGCGAACGGTCGAGCCGACATCAGAATCACGGAGTTGGCCGCAAGTGTGCGTGCGGATCAGCATTGCTCGGTTCCTGTTAGATTCCTTGAAAAAGAGGCACCGACTATAGGAAGCCCCCGGCGCGATTCATCATTCGCCCCTCCGCTTGCCGCGAGTTTGCGCAAAGGATCCTCGCCCCAACCCCCGATCAACGCCCCCTCATCTCCCCCTGATCGCGCCGCCATCGCCTATCCATCATCACGGCATGAGCACCCGCAGTGACCCGGGACGGACGCGGATTTCAAGCTCATCACTCCGGCCTTCGCCAAAGACCTCGCCGTCCATCTGCACACGCAAACCCGTCTTGCCGGACGCCACCGCCACGACGTC
>DATGXW010000020.1:0-6767 GCA_035298585.1 Phycisphaerales bacterium | reverse complement strand
GCCACGCGCAAACTCCCACCGGCCCCGCCGATCCGCGCGGACCCCGCGCACCAGGCGCAGATTCCTCCGCTCCCGGTGTGCAAGGCCAGGCCATGCGCGGCGTCTTCGCCCTCCTGCGCGGCACCCAGACCAGCGCCACCGCCGCCATCATCAAGCTCTCTCCAGAGCACCTTGGCGATGTGAAGATCAACCTCTCGGTCTCTGAAGGCAGGCTCAACGCCACCCTCGGCGTTACGACCGATCAGGCCCACGATGAGCTCAAGTCCGCCCTTCCCGAGCTCAAGGAATCGCTCCACGCACGCGGGCTGATCGTCGACTCCATCGAGATCAAACGCGAGCCCGAGACCGGGCAAACACCCGATCCCGCACGTGGAAACCACGATTCCGGCGGTTTGGCAGGAGATTCGCGTAGCACCACCCACGACGAGAGAGAATCCCCCCGCCGCGATCACGCCCACGAACCCGGGCGCGAATCCCTTTCCCAAGGCGGATCAGGCGATGAAGAAGTCTCCGCCCCCCTGGAGCACACCACGCAGAAGGTCTGGCTCGGCGGCTGGTGTGCAGTGGATCTGACGGTGTAACCCGTGCACACCCGTGTGCACACGCTCGGGAGTCCCCCCATGGCAAGCGCAGTCGACACGCTCGGCGGAACATCCTCAGGCAGCCCCAGCGCCGCCTCCGCCTTCAGCTCCATGAAGAGCGAGGATTTCCTCCAGCTCATCCTCATGGAACTCACCAAGCAGGATCCCATGCAGCCCAACGACACCCAGGCGCTGCTCGACCAGCTCTCCACCGTCTACAACATCCAGTCGCAGATGGACCTCTCGACCCGCATGGGCGACATCGTCGATCGCGATGAACTCGCCTCCGCCTCCAGCATGATCGGCCGCTACATCACCGGCATCAGCGAAGACATCACCCGCGTCGAGGGCACCGTCGCCGCCGTCACCAAGACCAAGGACGGCTCCGTCCTCGTCCTCGAAGACGGCACCCGCGTCCCCATGAAGGATGTCGACGGCGTCATCGATGCACTCCCCGAGGTGACCTCATGACCGCCGCCCCCTCCTCTTCCTCCGATCTCCTGAAGATGCTGGGCGGCTCGGGCGGCGCTGCACGCCTCCGCCCCGCCGGCGATGCACAGGCCCTCGATCCCGCCGAACTCACCCGCTCCGGGTCCTTCTCCCAGCTCCTCGCCGCCGCACGTGCAGGCAAGTTCAAGAGCGACATCCCCGTCCAGGCCCACCGCCAGTCGGGTGTCGAGCTCACCCCCGAGCAGGTCGAACGCCTCAACGTCGCCTGCGACATGGCCCAGGCCGCCGGCGCCACGCGTGCACTCGTCAAGATCGACGGCATGAACCTCCTCCTCGACGTCGGGGCACGCACCATCACCTCCAAGGTCGATGTCGCCCCAGGCCAGGTCGTCACCGGCATCGACGCCATGATCGAAGTCCCCGCCGGCAAGGGTGATCCCACGCTCTCGACCCTCGCGGGCGCGCTGGGCCTCCATTCCCCCCGGCTCTCGGGCGTCAGCGACTCCCTCGCACGTGCACTGGAAGCTCCTCCCGCCTCCTGAACCCAGTCCGCCGCTTCCGCGGCAACCGCTTCTCCCTCGCCGCACTACTCGCCACTTTTCGCCCCCCACACCTGCCCACGACCTTTCACCTCGACCACGTACAAGAGTGCCCGGGCCCTCCGTGCCTGACCCCGCCCGGCCTCCACCAAGGGAATCGCCATGGCCTCGACGACCGCGATGTTCAGCGCCCTCTCGGGCATGACCGCCAATTCCCGCAGCCTTGACGTGGTCGGCAACAACATCGCCAACGTCAACACCACGGCGTACAAGTCAAACCGCATGCTCTTCTCGACGCAGTTCAGCCTCACCCAGAGGCTCGGCACCGCGCCGCGAGAAAATTCCGGCGGCACCAACCCGCTCCAGATCGGCCTGGGCGTCCAGGTCGCCGGAACCCAGCGAAACTTCACCGGCGGCACCGTCTCGGCCAGCGGCGATGCACGCGACCTGGCGATCGAGGGCGACGGCTTCTTCATCGTCGACCGCGGGGGCGAACAGCTCTACACCCGCGCGGGCTCCTTCCGCACCAACGCCGTCAACGACCTGGTCTCGATCAGCGGCGAAAGGCTCCAGGGATACACCGTCGACGACGAGTTCAACATCGTCCAGGGCGCGCTCACCGACCTCAACATCCCCCTGGGCACGCTCACCCTCGCCGAGTCGACGCGCAACGTCCGCTTCTCGGGCAACCTCAACGCACAGGGACCGATCCCCACGCAGGGCTCCTCGATCAATCTCCTGGGCACCGCCTCCGGCGGCTTCACCGCGATCTCAACCGCCAATCCCCCCCCGGGCGCCGGCAACCGCCTCGAACTCACCACGCGCCTGGTCGACATCGAAGACCCCGCCCAGCCCGGCAGCAACACGCCCTACTTCTCCGCGGGCCAGTCCCTGCTCTTCCAGAACCTCGAAAAGGGCGGCAAGACGCTCCCCACCGAGACCTTCGCGATCACCGCGACCTCGACCATCCAGGACCTCAACGATTTCCTCTCGGGCGTCCTGGGTCTTGACGCCTCGGCGGGCGCGAACCCCGACGGCGCGACGCCCGGCATCGCCCTCGACCCCGCGACGGGCATCCTCACCATCACCGGCAACGTCGGCGCCGTCAACGACATCAGCATCGACGCCTCCGACATCCGCCTGATGAGCTCCACCGGCGCCTTTGTCGCGTCTCCCTTCATCACCGACAAGAACGCCGCCTCCGACGGCGAATCCGTCCGCACCACCTTCATCGCCTACGACTCATTGGGTTCACCCGTCAGCGTCGACGTCTCGATGGTCATCGACAGCCGCTCGAACACCGGCACCCGCTGGCGCTATTTCGTCGAATCCCCCGACGACTCAAGCGCCACCCGCGCCATCTCGACCGGCACGCTCGACTTTGACACCCTCGGCCAGCTCATCACCCGCGATCCCGTCCAGATCAACATCGACCGCGCCGGCACCGGCGCGGCAACGCCACTCTCGATCGACCTCTCCTTCGCCGCCGGAGAAGACTCCGTCACCAGCCTCACCGACGATACCTCCGCGCTCGCCGCGACCTTCACCGACGGCTCACCCATCGGCACGCTCACCTCCTACGGCGTCGGCGACGACGGCGTCATCTACGGCGCGTTCACCAACGGCATGACCCGCGTCATCGGGCAGGTCGCCCTCGCCAAGTTCGCCAACGCCGAGGGACTCGTCGACGTCGGCGGCAACATGTTCCGCGTCGGCCCCAACAGCGGCACACCCCTCGTCGCCGAGCCCCAGACCCTGGGAACCGGCAAGCTCGTCAGCGGCGCGCTCGAACTCTCCAACGTCGACCTCAGCCAGGAGTTCATCAACATGATCCTGGCCTCGACCGGCTACTCCGCCGCCTCCCGCGTCATCAGGACCACCGACGAGCTCATGCAGCAGCTCCTGGTCCTGGGCCGCTGACCCGCTCCCCTCGAGCTCGCCTTCAACGATTTTGAGCCCCACGGCGTCAAGTCACGCCCCCGGGCCCCCGATAACGCATGGGTGGACCGCCCCGTGTGCACGCCCCCGTGTGCGGACATACCCCGGCGTTCATCCCCACATCCGCGAGCGAGAGAGAAACCATGCCCTCCACCCAAGCACTCCGCCGTGCCGCCACCGCCGGTCGACTCCTGGCCTGCAGCGCACTGCTCATCGCCGCCGCCATCATGCTGCGCGTCGGCCGCGAACCCTCCATCCTGGGCACGGGCGCCGCCATCACCCTCCTCCTCACCGTCTTCCTCGCCTTCCTCGCCGACCGCTTCCTCACCTCCGTTCTCGACCGCGTGGACCGCTTCGATGTCCACCAGCCCGCCGCCACTGTGCCTCAGGATTCCCCCGCCGACCTCAAGGACGCCGCCTGAACCTTCCCGAGCGTCGGGGGGCCACCCCGCCCCCGCATCGGTCGACCCGGGCCGATTCCCTGTTCCGACTCTGACGCCTGGTGGAGCGCCCAAGGGCGCGATAACACCCTTGCTCCCGTCGACAGCGCAAGTCGAGCCCCGTTCACGTCGAAGTCTCTGGTGTGATGGACACCCCGCTTCCTGTCGGAAGCCGGGCCCGTCCGTCCCAATCGCCCGGAGCATGACGTGTCCGACAAGGAAAAGCACGACGCACCCGCCGATGCACCCCAGGCAGATGCAGCGCCCAAGAAGAAGTCGCCGGTCATGATGATCGCGATCGTCGGCGCGGTCATGGTCATCGAGGCGGGCGCGATCTTCGCCGTCGTCGGCATGACCGGGGGCGGCGCCTCCGAGGCCGCCGCGCAGGGCGTCGAAGAGCACGGGCACGACGACTCCAACGAGTTCGTCGAGCTCCCGCTCGTCTCCGACAAGTTCCAGAACATGCAGACCGGCAAGACCTGGATCTGGAACGCCGAGATCGTCCTCCGCGTCAAGAAGAAGCACGAGCCGACCGTCTCGACCGCCATCCAGGCCAAGTCCGCCGAGATCCTCGAGGGCATCTCGATGATCTTCAGCCGCGCCCAGATCAGCCAGCTCAAAGAGCCCAGCCGCCAGACCATCAACCGCCAGATCACCGCCTTCCTCAACAAGGTCATCGGCCCCGACCCCGAAGACCATCCCCAGGTCGACCGGGTCCTCTTCCCCAAGTTCGTCGGCTTCGAGACCGACTGATCCCCCCCCCGATCAGGGTGAACGCCCTTGAGCGCTGCGCCACGGACCCCCCGCCGCCACCTCCCGGCGCAGATTTCGCGCGTCGATTCGCGACCCGCGCGGAAAAGTGCGGATCGGTGCGGGCCTTGTCCGATCGGATGCGTTACGCGGCAGGATGCCGCGACGCACACCCGGGAATGATGCGCAGCTCCTGCGCTCCACCCCATGTGCAACGGCCCCGCGCGGCAGGAAGTCAGGATGACGATGCACCACCACATCCACAGAGCCACCGACCCCAGCCTCCCCGGCGAGGGCGGGGGCGGCGCGCCCGATCCCGACGCTTCAACCCCGCCGTCATCACCCGGCGCCCCCATCGGTGACGCCGAGGCCGCCGCGCTCGAAGATGCCGCCGCCGACCTCGCCGACCTCGCCGACGCCGTCAGCGCCACCGCCGCAAGGGCCCCCAACGTCATCACCTCCGGCACCGACAAGCCCGTCACCGGCACCCCCCGGCAGTTCCAGATGCCCGCCTTCGAGGTCGCACCCAATCCCCTCGCGACCAAGGCCATCGACCTGCTCTCGGACGTCAACCTCAACGTCAAGATCGAGCTCGGCCGGACCCGCATGGTCGTCAGCGACGTCCTCAAGCTCGCCGAAGGATCGGTCGTCGAACTCGACAAGCTCGCCGGTGACCCCGTCGACATCTACGTCAACGACCGCCCGATCGCACGCGGCGAAGTCCTCGTCCTCAACGAAAACTTCTGCGTCCGCATCAACGAGATCCTCGTCCACGACCCCGATCAGAACAAGGCCGCGGGCTGAGTTCTCTCGCAAGTCACCCGGTTCACCGTGATCCACGCCCCGCGACGTCGCTCGCCGGGCCTCTCCAGTGCAGGCGGAGCCCTGCCAGTCCAGCAAGCCAGGATGGCGCACATGTACGTCCCGGGTCTCGGCCGTTCCAGGGCATCCTTCCTCGCGCTCGCCGCCGGTGTGCTGCTCATCGCCGCCCCGCTCCCCGCCGCCGCGGATCCCCTGGGCCCAGACTTCTCAGGCCCCCAGCCACCCGGCGCGGCAGCACCCGCCCCCGCAGATCCCAACATCGAAGCCCTCCCTCCGGCCGCATCTCCCGCGCCCGTCGGACCCACGCGTGCAGTCGAATCACGGCCACTTGGAAAACCCAGGCTCCCCGCACACAACGACGCACACGATCAGGCATCGCACGCCGGTGCTCCGCCCTCCTCGGGCCAGCCAACCCCTACACCAACCACCCCGCGTGCCACCGGCTCGATGCTCGAATCGCTCGACATCGGCCGGACACTCGCCGCACTCGCCGCCGTCGTCGCCCTTGCCTTCCTCACCTCCGCCGCGGTCAAGGCCGCGGCCCGCCGCAAAGGCGGCGTCGCCCTGGCCCTCGGCCCCGCCGGACGTGCACCCTCGGGCGTCGTGCTCGTCCTGGCCCGCTACCCCGTCCAGCGCGGCCAGACCCTGGTACTTCTGAAGGTCGGGCCTCGCATCATCCTCACCTGCCAGTCGCGTCCCAGCCGCTTCACCGCCGCCTCCATGTCCACGCTCTGCGAGTTCACAGAGCCCGACCAGGTCGCCGAGCTCGTCCGGCTCACCGCGAATCCCGCCGACGCTTCCGCCACGCGTCCCGGCGGCTTTGAAGCAATCCTCCGCCAGGTCGGTCTCGCCAAGCCCGAGGTCGCCGAGCAGATCGCCCCCCAGCGTCGCGCTGCCGCCGAGGAACGCATGCACATGCAACCCCGACAGGAACAACGCATCCTCGCCGCCGAATCCGGCGATCGAGCCGAGATCTCCCCGCGTGCAGATCTCCTCACCCGCCGGCCTCCCGCGGGCTTCGCTCCCGCCGCACCCCGAGCCTCCACGCCCTCCGATCGCTCGATCAACCCGCCGGCACATGCATCCACCAGCGCTGCGCTGCGTGCGGATGTCCGTCGTCACGCCACACCCACGTCCACCCCCGCCTCCACCCCCGCCGCCCGCGGCGCACACATCGACGGCGCTGAACAGCTCCGCCGCCGGCTCGCAAACCTCCGCGCTGGCGGGAATCAGGACCAGGGCTGAAT
>DATGXW010000019.1:0-10144 GCA_035298585.1 Phycisphaerales bacterium | reverse complement strand
TTCTGCAGCTGGTTCAGGGTGCGGTGGTCATGCGGTGGGCTTTGGCTGCACGGGGGCGCGGGGTTTATCACCGTGGAGTTCGCGCCATTTGCGGATGGCCTCGGGTGGGCGCGGGTAGAGGGGGAGGAGCTGGGCGGGAGGGGTTGGGTGGAGGGTGAGGGAGGCGCGTGCACACGCGACGGGGTCGAAGATCGGGCGTTGGATGGGGATGTGGTGTTGCTGCGCGAATTGGGTGAATGGAAGCGGGAGGAAGCGGTCGGCGATCAGCGTGGCGAGCGGGCGGCGGGCGAGGTCGGCGGCGTGGAGGATTTCGCCGGGCGCGACGGGCTGGCCGCGATCATCAAAGTGTGCGATCCAGGCGGTGTCGCCCTTGGAGGCGAGCGCGACGGCGAAGGGGCCGGTGATGGAAGCGAGTGCACGTCCGGATCCGTGGGCGGCGGCGGCGAGGCTGTGTGCGGTGGGGACCGCGATGGCGTGTGCGCTGGTGACGTCGGCGATGGTCTTGGCGATGGTGATGGCCATTCGGACGGCGGTGAAGCCGCCGGGGCCGGCGGAGACGGCGATGCGGGTGATATCGCGTGGAGTCAGCGAGGCACGGCGGGTAAGGCGGTCGATCGCGGGGAGGAGTTCATCCTCGTGGATGCGGGTGGGGTCGATCTCCTCGACGTGGGTGGTGGAATCACCATCAAGGAGTGCGATGCCGGGGCGCAGCGGGTCGCCGGGTTCCCATGCGGAGGGATTGGAGGTTTCGATGGCGAGCGTCCAGGGCACGCGGGAGGGTAATGGGGGAGAGCGGGTGTGGCGGGTGGGGAGGGGCAAAATTTGCACAGCCGCACAGCCGCACAGCCGCACAGCCGCACAGCCGCACGGCGGCACAGGGGCACAGGGGGGAGATGGGGGTAGGCACAGCGGGGAGGGCTGTGCCACGAGGTGGGGTGGAGATGGAGAGTAGAGATGGAGCGAAGGATGGGATGCAGGGGGTGGGGGGCTAACAATGTGGGGTGATGAGAGATGCACATGGGGCGATTCAACTGCCGGGGACTTCCAACCGCTGGACGAGCGTGGTGGGGGCGGGGCTTCGGACATATCTGGCGCGGCGGATCCGGCTGTTGTCGGACACGAGGTATTGGCGGAAGAACGCGGGGCGGATTCAGCGTGAGCAGCTTCGCACACTGGTGCGGACGGCATCCTTGACGGAGTTTGGTCGGCAGAAGAAGTTTGCGCGCCTGGCGGAGAAGGGTGATGATGCGATCGTGGAGGCGTACCGGGGCGAGGTTCCGATCTCGGACTGGTACGCGTACCGGTCGCAGATCGCGCGGATGCGCGAGGGGGGCGAGCGTGATGTGCTGTGGCCCGGGCTGGTGAGGGACTTTGCACAGACCAGCGGCACGACGGCGGGGGACAAGTTCATCCCGGTTTCGAAGCAGATGCTGCGATCAAACTTCCGTGCATCGCTTGACATCTTTGCGAATCTGTCGCGGTTTGGCGTGCCCCTGTCGTGGGCGACGGGCGGGAAGATCCTGTTTCTCGGGGGGTCGAGCGATCTTGCGAGCAATGAGCACGGGATCAGGACGGGGGATCTTTCGGGCATCGTGACGCCGCTCATCCGCTGGCCCTTGAGCGAGGTGTATCTGCCGGGGCCGAAGATCGCGCTCATGAGCCACTGGCCGAGCAAGATCGAGGCGATGGCGGAGCGGTGTTTCGATGAGGATGTGCGCATCATCAGCGGGATGTGCTCGTGGGGCCTGGTGCTGATGGAACGCGTGATGCAGATGGCGCGCGAGAAGGGGAAGAAGGTCGCGACGATCCGCGACGTGTGGCCGAATTTTTCCGTGTTCATTCATGGCGGCGTGAAGTACGCACCCTTTGACCCGCGTGTGCGTGCCGCGTTCAGCGGGAAGGCCGATGGGCCCGATCTCCCGGCACGTCTTGAGCTGTACCCGGCGTCGGAGGGGTTCGTCGCGATCCAGGATGTGCGCGGGGAGCCATCGCTGCGGCTGAACACGGACATCGATCTCTTTCACGAGTTTGTGCCGCTGGAGGAGATTGATTCGCCGAGTGCACACGCGTTTACGTGCGACACGGTGGAGAAGGGGCAGAAGTACGTCGTGGTGCTGTCGACGTGTGCGGGGCTCTGGCGGTATGTGCTGGGGGACGTGGTCGAGTTTGATTCGATTCCGGATGGGCCGGGCGGACGCGGAGGGGATGGCCCACCGCGGCTGCGGATCGTGGGTCGTCACCGGCACTTCATCAATGCGTTTGGCGAGAACCTGATTGTCGAGCATATTGAGAATGCCGTTGCGGCGGCCGCAGCGCGTGCGGGCGTGATCGTGGGCGAGTTCAGTGCAGCGCCGGTGTACCCGACGCCATCGACGCGTGCGGGGCTTGAGCTTGCGGTGGAGGTGGAAACTCAGTCAGCGCTCGACGCGGGCCGGCTGGCCCTCTTCCGCGATGCGTTTGATGCGTCGCTGAAAGAGCAGAACGTGGATTACACCACCAAGCGGACCGACGACGTGGGGATGGCGCCGCCGACGATCACGCCGCTGCCGCTCGGGGCGTTTCACAGGTGGATGGAGTCGAAGGGGAAGCTGGGCGGGCAGCACAAGTGCCCGAGGTGTCGGAATGATCGGGAGATTGTGGAGCAGGTAAGGGGGCTGGCGATTCAGGGATAACGGGGGAGCAGCTAGCGGCGAGCTACTAGCGGTTAGCACGAAGGTTTATGCGAGAGGTAGTACGCGAGTGGGAAGGGTTTCTGTGGAACGGGTTGTTTGGAAAGAGCCGAGGTTTTATGGGTACCGGCGGGTGCGCAGGGCGGCGCGGGCGCTGGTATGCATGGCGGGGTTTCACGTGGTGGTGCTCGCCTGCCTGATGGTGGTTGCGATGGCGGTCGTTGGCTGCTATGTACTGGTAGAAGAGAGATTCGAGGTACCATGGCGGAACGTCATTACGGCAGTTTTATTTCTTGGCTGTGCAGCGTTCGTGCCCATCTGGATGCACGTGATCATGATCTTGCTCTTCCGACGGAAGGTGCGGATGGTGCGATCTCCCCAGATGGACTTTCGGGTCAACGGGACGTCGCGCCGGGCGAGTGTTCTTGCGATGCGTGTTCGTCGATTTGGGGCAGGTCACGCCCTGCTTCGCACGCGATGGAAGGGAAGGTCGGGTCGTGTCTTTGTTCGGAGCTTTGGCGTGCCGCCGGGTGTTGATGTCGTGATGATCAAGGCCTGCTGTGAGACGTGGAACCAGGCATGAGTCTGCATCCTGAGATCAGAATCTGCTATTTCAGGTGCAGGAATGATCGAGAGATTGTGGAGCAGGTGAACGCGGCAAAGGCCAGATAGCAGCCGGTTGCGAGCGGTTGGCACGATGGCAGACGGCGAGCGGTGAAGAGGATCGGGGGAGGGAGAGCGTGCAAAAACGAAAAGTGAAATGGTGGGAGCCGCGCTGGTCGTTTGCACCGAGGTATCGCGCTGAGATTGGCGGCACTGGGATCTTCTCGCCATGGTTCTGGGTTCGCGTCATGGGCGTTACAGCCATTCTTCTCGGAGCGATGGTTGGCTTTGTGTGGTGGCAAGCACCCGGGGCGTTTATTCCGTGGCTACAACTCGCGTTCGCACCGTTTGCGATTCCATGCCTGCTGTATTTCAAAGTCGGGTTGCTGTACGTGCTCCCGCCGTACATTCAGGTGCATGCAAAGGGCGTGCATATTTCTCATGGCGACAGTGGATTTATCATCCTGATGTCAAAGATCCGGCAGGTCAGGATCTCGATGGATGACTGCGGGCGGGCGATGCTGGTGATCGCGTATTTGGATCGCAAGGACCGCCCGAAAACCCGCACGGTGGGCATCTCTGACAAGGTCGACCTTGTGCAGCTAGGCGAGATCTTTGCAGTTGCGCAGCACATTGAGTTTGCAGCCGGTGCAGAGAATCTGACACCTGGCGAAATTATGCGGGTATAACAGGCACCATGCCATACGCGATGCGTCACCGGGTTCCCATGAGTTTCACGAAGTGTGCATGCACAGCAGCCATGTGGGTTGTGCTGTGGGCGGGGCTTCACACGGTTTCCTGTGCGCCGCAGGCGCCTGCGAATCAGCTTGAGGCGTATGCGGCGGCGGCGGTAACGAGCAGGCCGACGGCGGCGTCGGGGCTGATCGCGGCGTTCAAGGCGGGGCAGGTGACGGCGGACGACGCGATCACGCACGCCTTTGACAAGCTTGAGAAGGGTGAGGATGCGACGGCGTTTGCGGGGGCGGTGCTCGACATGATCGAGGGTGTGCAGGGTGAGCTTGCACAGGGGGGCGAGTTTGAGATCTTCTGGACGCGCGTCGGCAGGCTTGCGGCAAAGGCGGCGGAGGTGGCGTTTGAGAAGAAGCGGTTTGATGAGGCCGAGACGCTGATGCTGGCGGGTGGTGTGCGTTGGCAGAACGAGGGGTACTGGATCCGGTACCCGAGCCATGATGCACTGGTGGCGTATGTGCTGACGATCCGGGGGAGGAAGTCGGAAGCGCTGCAGAGGTTGTCATCGCGGAGTGAATTGATCGGGCCTGCGGAAGAGGCATATGCGGAGATCAGGAAGGCGCGGTGATGCGCCACATTAGATCAATCTACGAGTTTATCATCATTCGGTTGCCGCAAGAGAAGCGATGCTGGGTGAGCGTCCAATTGGGCACGCGATACCACGGCGACATTGTCCAAAGTCGGCATTAACCGAGCACGATTCACGCCTTCAAGTAGCAATAACGCGTATAGCTTGCGTACGTGCTTCCAGTTCAATACAATTTTTCGCACAATCGGTCGTGAGTGTGTGCATTCATACATGGCCGCTGTCGCCATGCAAGGTCGAGTTCCTGTTTCAAGAAAATCATCGTCGGCATATTTGTCAAAGATGAATACGCCGCGCTGGGCATTGATGAACCTGCTCTTAAAGGTTGGGATACGACGAATTACAAGTCTGGATTTTGGGCGCAGATGGATATACTCGAGAGCCCAGACGGCGATGCTCTTGCTGTTATCTTTGAGTTTTGAAGTGATCAAGTCCTCTGCGGCAAAGAAGGCTGCCGTGAGTGGATCGAAAGTCCAATCAACCCATCGCGTTGCAACGCCGTGATGCTGAGCAATTGCCGCTAGCGTTGATGGGTGCGTAAACTTCTCTTTGAATGTAATTCCCCTGCATTGCATTCGAAGGTCATGGTCGCTGACTTCTTCAAGTTCACCAATGTCAAAGCCCAGTTCGTCGGCCAAAGTCCAAAATTGTCGTACATAATCTCTTTCTGCCAATATGTGAGCTATGCACTCCTTTGACCTAGCAATCTGATTCTGACGAGTAGCCCAGTGAGCCTCAGCGCGCAAAATGTACTTGCGAGCGTCGCGTGTCGCACGTTGGGCGACCTTGCCCCCTTGTTCTTGCCACCACTGCGGCCTCCAAATCTTGGGCTGAACACCCCAAGTGGCGTCTCGTTGACCTCTGAACAGCCAAGAACAAAGAGATGGGGGGTGAGACATCCAAATGCGGTTAGATGGGCGTAGTGTTGCAAGAAATTCCGTCTCATTTGAACATGTGAGAATCTCGATGTCCATGGATGCCTCTCACTTTCGCAGTACTGATTGCAAATACCGCCCTGTGTGGCTTCCATCCGCCTTGGCGATCTGCTCGGGCGTGCCCTTGGCGATGACGCGGCCGCCGCCGTCGCCGCCTTCGGGGCCCATGTCGATGATCCAGTCCGCGCGCTTGATGACGTCGAGGTTGTGCTCGATGATGACCAGGGTGCTGCCGGCGTCGGCGAGTCGGTCGAGGACGATGCACAGCTTGCGGATGTCTTCGAAGTGCAGGCCGGTGGTGGGTTCATCAAGGATGTAGAGCGTGCCACCGGGGGTGATATTGAAGCGCGGGGGGCGGCCCGCGCGGGTGTGCGTGCCCGCTTCTTGGGATGCATCGTCACCATCGGCGTCGGGGGTGTTGTCGTCGGTCTGCGCGGCGGGGTCTTCGTGGCCGCCGCGGACCTTGCCGAGCTCGGTCGCGAGCTTGATGCGCTGGGCTTCACCGCCCGAGAGCGTGGTCGAGGGCTGGCCGAGGGTGAGGTAGTCGAGGCCGACATCGCGGAGGCATTCGACGTAGCGGACGATCTTGGGATGGTTTTCGAAGAAGCCGCAGGCGGCTTCGATGGTCATCTCCAGCACGTCGGCGATGTTCTTGCCTCGGTACTTCACTTCGAGAGTTTCGCGGTTGTACCGCTTGCCGGAGCAGACCTCGCACTCGACGTAGACGTCGGGGAGGAAGTGCATCTCGATCTTCTTGAGGCCCTGTCCCTGGCAGGCTTCGCAGCGTCCGCCGCCGTTCTGCGCGGAGACGTTGAAGCTGAACCTGCCGGGCTTGTAGCCGCGGATCTTGGATTCCTTGGTCTGGACGAAGACCTTGCGGATGTCGTCGAAGATGCCGGTGTAGGTGGCGGGGTTGCTGCGGGGCGTTCTGCCGATGGGGGACTGGTCGACCTCGATGACGCGGCCGATGCTGCCCAGGCCGGTGATCTTGGAGTGTTCGCCGGGGGTTGTGCGGATGCTGCCGACGGTCTGGAGGGCGGCCTGGAGGAGGATGTCGTTGACGAGTGTGCTTTTGCCCGAGCCTGAGACGCCGGTGACGCACACGAGACCGCCGAGGGGGATCGTGACGTCGACGTTCTTGAGGTTGTTGGCCTTGGCGCCCTTGATGGTGATGGCCTTCTTCTCGCTCAGGGGCCTGCGCGAGCGTGGGACATCGATCTTCTTGCGTCCTGAGAGGTAATCGCCGGTGAGCGAGGCGGGGTTGGCGCAGATTTCGGCGACGGTGCCCTGGGCGACGATGCGTCCGCCGTGGACGCCGGGTCCGGGGCCGACATCGACGACGTGGTCGGCTGCGCGGATCATGTCCTCATCGTGCTCGACGACCAGGACGGTGTTGCCGATGTCGGCGAGGTGCCGGAGGGTGGCGACGAGTCGGTCGTTGTCGCGCTGGTGGAGCCCGATGGTGGGTTCATCGAGGACGTAGCACGCGCCGACGAGTCCGCTGCCGACCTGCGAGGCCAGGCGGATGCGCTGGGCTTCCCCGCCCGAGAGGGTGGCGGTCTTTCGGTCGAGGGAGAGGTATTCGAGGCCGACGCCGGTGAGGAAGCGGAGGCGGTTGTTGATCTCCTTGAGGATCGGCTCGGCGATGACGCGCTGCTCGGTCGAGAGGACCAGGCCGGTGACGTAGGCGATGGCGTCGAGGATGTTGAGGCGCGAGAGCTCGGCGATGTTGAGCATGGTGCCGTCGTCGGTGGGCCGGCCGATGACCGAGCCGCCCAGGGCCTTGTTCATGTCGGCCTTGTGGGTGCTCTTGAGCAGGACGTGGAGGGCCTCGATGCGCAGGCGGTCGCCGTGGCAGACGGTGCAGGGCTTGTCGGTGATGAAGCGGCCGAGCCATTCCTTGACGGAGGTGTTGTCGGTCTTCTCCCACCACTGGGTGAGCTCGGGGATGACGCCGACCCACTCGTAGCGGGCGGCGCGCTGTTCTTCCTTGTTGGCGCCGTAGAGGAGGATTCGGCGGGTGTCCTTGCTGAGCGTGTTGAGCGGCGCGTCGTAGTCGACGTGGTAGTGCTTGCAGAAGCGCTTGAGCTGCTTGTTGAACCAGCCGCGGATGGCGACGTTCTTGGCGTAGGCCTCGATGGCCCCTTCCCTGAGGGACTTGGCATCGTCGGGGACGACCATCGCCTCGTCGAGTTCGAGGAGGGTGCCCAGGCCGTGGCAGGTCTGGCAGGCGCCCTGGGGAGAGTTGAACGAAAAGAGCCTGGGCGCGAGTTCTTCGAGGGCGATCTCGGGGTGCTCGGGGTCGCTGAAGCGGGTGGAGTAGGAGATGTCCTTCCACTGGCCGCCGTTTTCGACCGAGACGACGACGACGCCCTCGGCGAGCTTGAGGGCGGCCTCGACGCTCTCGGCGAGGCGCTGGCGGATGTCGGCGCCCAGGACGAGGCGGTCGATCACGGCCTCGATGGTGTGCTTCTCGTAGCGGCCGAGCTTGAGGGGGTTCTCGCCGGGCTCCTTGAGGACGGTGCGGAGCTCGACGATCTGGCCGTTGGCGCGAGCGCGCTGCCAGCCCTGGGTGGACATTTCCTCCAGGACGTCGCGGTGGAAACCCTTCTTGGCGCGGACGACCGGCGCGAGGATCATGAGGCGGAGATCGCTCCCGCCCAGGTTCATGATCGAGTCGATGATCTGGGTGCTGGTGGTCGCCTTGATGGGGACGCCCGAGCGCTCGACGACGACGTCCTTCTTGAGCTTGGTCGGGAACCATGAGTAGGGTGTGCCGCAGCGTGCAAAGAGCAGGCGGAGGTAGTCGTAGATCTCGGTCGTGGTGGCGACGGTCGAGCGCGGGTTGCCGCTGGCGGATCGCTGCTCGATGGCGATGGTGGGGGGAACGCCCTCGACTTCATCGACGTCGGGCTTCTTGAGCTGTTCGAGGAACTGGCGCGCGTACGCCGAGAGCGACTCCATGTACTTGCGCTGGCCCTCGGCGAAGATCGTGTCGAAAGCGAGGGAGCTCTTGCCCGAGCCTGAGAGGCCGGTCATGACGACGAGCTGCTCGCGCGGGAGCGAGAGATCGATGTTCTTGAGGTTGTGCTCGCGGGCGCCGCGGACGCGGATGAAGCGGTGGTCGAGGGGTGCACGTCCTGCGCGGTGCTCGATGCCCATCGCGGTGAGCGCGGACTGCGCGGTGGACACCCCGTTCTTGGTCTCGATCATCTCTCTGGTCCCACCTTCCGTGGCCGAGCTTTGTGAAGCAGCGTGTGCACGCGGCATGCATCGCGTCCTTGTACAACCCACCCTTCCCCGGATCCCGCGGGCCCCTCGGGAAATCCCAAACGAGACCCTATCGTAAGCGCGCGGCGGCGGCTTTCACGCACACGCGGAAAAGACCTCACCGCGTGCGGGAACGGGGGGACGTCTTGAGGGTTCGCAGGTGATGCCATGTGCAGATGATGGCGGCGACGAGGAGTGACTTAAGGGCTGCGCCGGGGAGCAGGTTGAGCAGGCCGCCGGAGATGGCGTCGGCAGGTCCGATGCGTGCGGCGAGCCAGGCAAAGCCGATGGCGAGGATGATCGCGTGCCCGAGCAGGCCGGCGAGCGTGAGGCGAAGGAAGGCGGAGCGGGGTGTGCGGAGAAGCACACGGCCGAAGATGAAGGCCGCGGGGATGAAGGCGACGACGTATCCGGCGGAGTGTGCGTTGAGGAAGGAACCGATCGGTGAGCGTCCCCAGCCTGTGAGCACGGGCAGGCCGGCGAGGGCCAGGAGCAGGTAGATGATCGCCGAGAGCATGCCGACATAGGGGCCGAGGATCCATGCACACAGGAGCACGGCGGCGGTATGGAGCGTGATGGGGACGGGCTTGATGGGGATCGCGATCTGGGCGGCGAGGGTGATGGCGATCGCCCCGAGCAGGGCGGGGATGATCAGGGCGTGGATGTGCCGGTGTACCGAGGGCATGGAGTCCGGTGGGCGGAGAACCTGGGCGGGATTCATCAGTCTCCCACAAGCCACTCCGGAAGCGGCTGGATGGTCCCCTCGGCGCCAACGCACGCGATGATGGTGCGGGCGGTGGCGAGCGATTCACCCACCTGCGCGGAGGCGGCCATCATTGCCGCGCGGCCGGTGTGCGAGCCGGGTGTGCGTTCGGCGAGGACCAGATCGTACTCGTGCGTGATCTTGACGCGTCCGCCGCCGGTGACGCGGGTCTGGATCTCGATCACGTCGTCGTAGAGGATCGGTCGGCGGTACTTCACTTCGAGCTGGACCACCACCAGGAAGACCGAGGCGGACTCAAGCTGTGCGTAGCTCACGCCGCTGGTGCGGAGGAGCTCGGTCCGGCCCATCTCGAGCCAGGGGGCGTAGGCGGCGTGGTGTGCAACGCCCATGGGATCGCACTCGCAATAGCGGATGCGTGTGCGGAGCGTGCCGGAGGTCTGGGGTCGGGCGGCGGGAGTGTGCATGGGGGAGGAACGGTACGGAGATCAGCGCGGCGGCAGAGAGGGACGTGGGCCGGGTGCGGTGGAGGTTCTGAGCGGCTGGAGGACGGTTGGGGGGCGGGCGATGGTGATGATCGGGATGGGTTGATGTTTGGATTATAGAAGGT
>DATGXW010000018.1:0-3023 GCA_035298585.1 Phycisphaerales bacterium | reverse complement strand
ATCATCGCGGATGCGGTTGGTGACCGCCTCGTAGAAGATGCCTTCGTTGCGGAACGACTGGAGGTACAGCTTGTAGCTCTTGAGCTCGACGCACACGCCCCCATCCTTGGCGGGGCGGGGCTCGAAGCGGATGGTGATCGTGCCGAAATCAGGGTGCCCGGTCTTGGGGCAGGTCGACGTGAACTCATCGGCGATGTGCTCGATGACAAACGGCGAGTCGGTCGGCGTCGGGAACATCTCAAGCAGGGACGGGTTGGGCATGGCGGAAGGATAGCGGCCGGCTGCCGGCGGTTCGCCGCCGTCGCCTCACTGGTACCGGCTCAAGAGGTCCATGATCTTGGGCTGCCGGCGCTCGATCTGGAGGCTCCGCCGCATGAGCTGGAGGGCCTCTTCCCGCGCCGCCTGATCGGTCCGGTTGCTCCAGACGAACTGGTTGAGCCGGCAGACCGCGATGCCGTTGAGCGCGGGGTAGAAGCCCGGGTCCAGCTCGGCCGACTTTCGGAACGAGATCAGCGCATCATCGTAATACCGAAGCCGGAACTGACCCGAGCCGAGCCGCTCGTACGCGGTGGCGCTGGGCTCGATCTCGATCGCCTGCCGGAGCGTGTTGACCATCTCTTCGAGCCGGTTGATCTTCCCCAAGCTGTCGGCGAGGTTCAGGAGCAAGGGCGGCGTCAGCTCGGTGAGCTCGGACGCCTGCTGATACTCGATCACCGCCTCGCTGTGCCTTCCCAGCGAGGCGTAGATCGCGCCCAGGTTGGTTCGGGCCGCGGCGTTCTTGGGGTCGATGCGGGCGGCCTTCTGTGCATAGCCCAGGCCCTGCGCCGGCTCCCCGAGCTGCAGGTACGTGGTGCCGAGGTTCAGGTTCGCGCTCAGGTCGTCGGGGCGGATGGTCAACGCACGCAGGTACGCACGCACCGCCTCGTTGAGGCGGCTGAGCGTCTGGAGCATCAGCCCGTGGCCGTACTGTGCGTCAAAGTTCCCCGGCTCGAGCTCGGCGGCCTTGGCGTAGTTGCGCTCCGCGCCTCGAAAATCGCCGCGCTCGCGATCGATGTCCGCCGCGCCCATGTACGCGATCGTCATCGTCGGGTTCTCGGCGATGGCCCGCTCAAATTCCGCTCGGGCGGTGTCGAGGTCGCCCTTGAGCTGCGCGAGCTTGGCCCGCGAGACGCTGTCGGCGGCCGCGGGCGTGTTGACCTGCGCTGCCGGAGCCGGCGCAGCGGCGGGCGCGCTGTCCTTGGAGTCGGTTGATTCGCCGGTCCATGCACACCCGCCCGCCGCCATGATGAATGCTCCCGCCCCGGCGAGAATCATGCGAGGCTGGCCCGTGCGGCTGATCAGGCGGCGGATCAAAGCGTGTACGTCCGTCATCATCACTCCCGAAACTCAATGCACTGCCGGTGATGGGGCTTTCCCAGTACACCCGAACAAATCAATATCGACCGATGGACCCCGATTCCTTCGAACTCTGACGCTCTGGCGTTCAAGATTGTGTTCACAATCTCTGCGAGAAGGACCCTCCGCGTTCAACGCCTGGCGGTCTTGCCGGCCCCGCCACCGGGCCCGGAGGACTTCTTGGCGGTCTTCTTGACCGCGGACGCTTGTTTCGCGGTGTTCGCCTTGCCGCCCTGGGTCGAACCCGCACGGGTCTTCTTGGCGGCCGCCGGCTTGGTCTTGACCGCGGGCGTGAGGAGGACCGACGCGGGGGCGACCTTGGAGGGCGCGGGAGAACCGATGCCCAGCAACGCACGCAGGCGGGCGACGTTTACAAGGTCCATGTCGACACCCTGCGCGTTCTTTTCCTTGGGGGTCTCCATGATCTTGGGGACGCCGCACAGCGCGGGGTGATTGACGACCGCCGCAAAGCCGCTGCCGGCCAGGACCTCCGCCGAGAATGTTCCCTTGCCCGTGTGCATCGAGGCGCCGCCCCCCACCCACCCTTCGCCGATGTGCTCGTGGCGATCAAGCTTGCTCGCGAGCTTGCCCTTGGAATCGTTGAGGTGGAGGACCTTGAGGTTGGAGAGTCCGCACATCGCGTCGAAGCGATCAAGCACACCCTGTGCACTGGCGCGCGTCGACATGTCATGCCCCGCGGCGTGCAGGTGGCAGGTATCGAGGCAGAATCCCACGCGGGACGATTCCCCCGAGCGTTCGACGATCCGTGCCCGCAATTCGGCAAGGTCTTCAAAGGGGCCTCCGAGCGTCGAGCCCGCTCCCACCGTTCCTTCGAGGCACGAAACAGTCCTGTAACCCCTGGTGTCCTTGAAGAGACGCGCGTACGCCTCCGCGATCCGGCGGATCCCCTCGTCGCGCGTCCAGCCGACGCACGAGCCGGGGTGGTGGACCAGGAACGGGATCGAGAGCACCTCGCAGCGCTCGATCTCCTCCCGCATCAGGTGTATGGATTTTTCCCAGAGCTCATCGTTGCAGGACGCAAGGTTGATGAGGTAAGACGCGTGCGAGACGGTGCGGTCCTGCCAACCCAGCCGCCGGAGTTCCCCCGTCCACAGGTCGATCGCCTCCTTCTCAAGAGGCTTTGCAACCCACTGCTGCTGGTTCTTGGTAAAGACCTGAACGGTGTCAAGACCCAGGCGGACCGCCTCGGTCAGGGCGTTGTTCATGGACCCGGCGATGGAAAGGTGTGAGCCGAACACGCTTCGAGCGTAGTGCACTCAGCGCACGGGCGGAACCTGGGACGTTCCCTGTGCCTCCGGCCGGGTGACGCGTGACGCAAGCCCCTCAAGCCGCTGGCTCTGGGCATCGGTCAGCCTGCCTTCGAAGCGTCTCCGCAGTTCTTCAAGGATGGCGTGTGCAAAGGGCTTGTCGACCGACCGTCCAAGCGCTGATAACCACGGCTCGGCGCTGGTCGTGAACGACTCGGCGTCGGTGATCCTTCCCAGGCACAGCAGCGATTCCACGCGGAGTGAACTCACCGCGTCCTCGCCCATCAGGATGACGATCACGTCGGCTTGCGAGATCGCAGCCTCGAGACGATCGAGCTCCTCGGGAGTCCACGCGGTCTG
>DATGXW010000017.1:0-2638 GCA_035298585.1 Phycisphaerales bacterium | reverse complement strand
GGATGTGGATGTACCGCTCGCGGCCGCACACTTCTTTTATCACGCCGGGTGGGCGGACAAGCTCAAGTACGCCTTCGCGGGCGCGACGCCGGAGCCCATGGGCGTGTGCGGGCAGATCATCCCCTGGAACTTTCCCTTGCTGATGGCGGCGTGGAAACTCGCGCCGGCGCTGGCGTGCGGCAACACGGTGGTGCTCAAGCCCGCCGAGACGACGCCGCTGACGGCGCTTCGGCTGGCGGAGATCCTTGAAGAGATCGAGCTTCCGGCGGGCGTGGTGAATGTCGTGACGGGCGACGGCACGACGGGCTCTGCGCTTGTCGATCACGGGGGCCTCGACAAGCTTGCGTTCACGGGATCGACGGAGGTCGGGAAGAAGATCGCGATCGCGGCGGCCGCGCGGGGGACGAAGCTGACGCTGGAGCTGGGCGGGAAAAGCCCGCACATCATCTTCGAGGATGCGAGCCTGGATCAGGCGGTCGAGGGGATCATCGGGGGGATCTATTTCAACCAGGGCGAGGTGTGCTGCGCGGGATCGCGGCTCTTTGTGCAGGAGTCGATCCTGGAAGACGTGATCAACAAGCTCAAGATCCGGCTCGCATCGCTGCGGGTGGGCGATCCGATCGACAAGAACACGGATGTGGGGGCGATCAACAGCAAAGCGCAGCTTGAGCGGATCCGCCATTACCTGAACGTGGGGCCCGAGGAAGGGGCGGAACTGCACGTGGGCGGGACGCAAAGCAGCACCGCGGCAAAGGGTCAAAGGGCCGCAGAAGACATGGATTGGGCAACGGCGGCGACGCGCGATGGCTTGCCGGAGAAGGGGTATTACTGCAGGCCTTGCTTCTTCACGGGTGTGCAGCCCTCGCACACGATTGCACGGGAAGAAATCTTCGGGCCGGTGCTGAGCGTGATGTCGTTCCGGACCCCCGAAGAGGCAATCACCCGCGCCAACAACACGCCGTACGGGCTCGCGGCGGGAATCTGGACCGACAAGGGCTCGAAGATCTTCGAGATCGCACGCAAGCTCAAGGCGGGGGTGGTGTGGTGCAACACGTACAACCGGTTTGACCCGGCATCGCCGTTTGGCGGGTTCAAAGAATCAGGATTTGGGCGTGAAGGCGGGATGCAGGGATTGCGGGGGTATGTCAGGCTCAGCCCCTAAGGCGACCGCCACGGGAACTTGCCGGGACTTTCCGCACGCGAGCGTCAAGAAACGATCGGGATCGAAAGTTCACGACGACCTTGCTCGGACTTGGACACCACGAGTACGTTGCGTCGATGCACGTGCACGCTTTGCCGGGAAGTTATGCCCCGCGAACAGCTTGCCAGGCCTGAACGATGTCCGATGCGGGCGTGTTTTCCACCACCATGGACGTGCCCGGCGCTGCACCGACGGGTAGCACCAACCGCAGCTTGCCCCCCACCACCTTCTTGTCATGCGACATCAGCGCGAGCAGTTCATCGCCTGGGGGAAGGCCCGCAAGCCTGGTTGGAAGGCCGGCGGATGCAACCGCCGAGGTGACGGTGAGGGGGATCTCGGCGGAGCACATGCCCGCGGCGTGTGCGGCGTGTGCAGCCGCGATCAGCCCGACGGCGACCGCTTCGCCGTGATGCAGGGGCGCGTGGGCGGGGGAACCATCGGGCGAAAGATGCGGGATGGTCTCGATCGCGTGGCCGAAGGTGTGGCCGAGGTTGAGGAGTGCACGCCCCCCTTGTTCGGGGGGAAGTTCCTCGCGTTCATCGGTGCCGACGACGGCGGCCTTGACGCGGACGTTGCGGGTGATGAGTTCGGTGAGCGCGGCGGGATCGCGAGCGAGGAACGCCGGCATCCTGGCCTGCGTCCAGGCGAAGAGTTCGGGATCGGTGGAAAGCGCTCCCGGGCCGGCGGAGATCAGGCCGTGCTTGATGCACTCGGCAAGGCCGGCGCGGAGGTGGCGGTCTGAAAGCGAGGAGAGGGAGTCGACATCGATCACGACGACCGCGGGCTGGTGAAAAGCGCCGACGAGGTTCTTTTTGAGCGAGCCGCCCGCGTCGAGATTGACGCCGGTCTTGCCGCCGACGGAGGCGTCGACCATCGAGAGGAGGGTTGTGGGACACTGGATCACCGGCACGCCGCGGCGGTAAGAAGCGGCGGCGAATCCGGCCAGGTCGCCGACGATGCCGCCGCCCAGTGCGATGATGGGTTCGAAGCGTTCGAGCTTGCTGGCGGCGATCGCGGCCAGGAGCGTTTCGAGTTGTGCCAGCGATTTGCCTGCTTCGCTGGCGGTGAGGGGCGCCTGGTGAAGCTTAAAGCCCGCGGCAGAAAGGCTCCTGGAAGCGCGGGCCACCCATGGGGCAGGGAGGCCCGAGTCGTAGGCCAGGAACGCACGCCGTGCCGGGCGTGCAAGTCGCTCTTGGATGAGGCCGCCGAGGGAATCAACCAGGCCCGAACCGATCAGGACTTCGTAGCGTGCGGAGGAGGTCTGGACGGGAAGGGAAGGCATCGAGTCGGCGAGGGGGGAGGTATCAGAGGCCTGCGCGGTTGCGCTGCACCTGGTCGGGGCGTTCCCAGGCGACGCGGGGGGCATCACCCCACATCATCTCAAGATCGTAGTGTGCACGCGTGGTGGGCTCGAAAAGGTGAATGATCACGTCGACG
>DATGXW010000016.1:0-8763 GCA_035298585.1 Phycisphaerales bacterium | reverse complement strand
ACTCATCACCAGTCGATCGGCGTCCAGTTCGCCCAGAGCAGCGAGCTTGCCGCGGTGGCGTGAGCCGGCCCGAGTGCCGCTCCCTTCCGGGAGCGCGATAACCAGAATCGTGTGCATCGCCCGGCCATCGGCGTCCGGGCGTGCTTTGTTTTCTGCGATCTCAGTCACCGCTTGTGCAACTTGCGGCGAACGCACGGGTTGAACATCTCACCAGGTTCGCCCGAGCGAGTCATCCGCTGGCCCGCCAAACGCGGCACCCCCGGGGAAGCACCCGGCGGAATGGAAGCCTCGCAAGACCTGAAACTGAGGATCACTCCATGAAGTTCTCACGTGCAGCCGAGCTGCTGGTTTGCTCTGGCATGGTGATGAGTGCACACCATGCGTGCGCACAGCCCGAGGTCATCCGATTCGTCGCCGAGCTTGATGATCGCGCGGTGGGTGATCAAAGCTCGCTGGCCTTTGGCGTGTCGAGCCCGAACAACCTCACCCGGGTCCGTTCCGCCGCGATCGGGATCGGGGCGGTCTTTGCCGCACAGACCGAAGAGCACGGGATCGAGCTGTGGTACTCAGACGGCACACAGACGGCGACTCGCCTCGTCAGGGATCTTGAGCCAGGCTCTTGGTCATCGAATCCCGATTGCTTTGTGACGTGCGGCGGCCAGGTCTTCTTCACCGCGACGACCAATGCAAGCGGGTCAGAACTCTGGGTGACGGACGGAACCAGCGCGGGAACGCACATGGTGGCCGACGTCCTGCCCGGGACCGGGAGCGGCGTGTCGAGCCCCGGCGTCGCGATCGGCAACATCCTGCTCTTTACGGCGACGGATCCCGCACACGGGCGCGAACTGTGGCGGAGTGATGGAACGCCGGAGGGGACATACCTCGTCAAGGACATTACGGCCGTCGATGCACTCTCGAGCACGTTCAGCGAGCTCTTTGAGATCGGCGGGAAGGTCTACTTCACCGCGACCGAGCCCGGCGGCGTCACCCGCTTCTGGGTGAGCGATGGAACCACGGAAGGCACGGTAAATCTGCTCGACGTGAGTGCAGCACTCCCGCTGCGTTCCGCGCCCGGCGAGATCAACAGCGCGGCGGTGCTGACACTCTCGATCCCATCGCTCGGAAGACAGGTGTGGCGGACGGACGGCACCGCTCAGGGTACGTACCTGCTGAAGGACTTTTCCGCGGATACAACCTCCGGCGGCTGCGGCAACTTCGCGATGCTGGGTGATCGTCTCTGGTTCGTGCCCGACAAGAATCCCAAGGAGTTCTGGTCGACCGACGGCACGGTCGAGGGAACTCGCGCGGAGTTTTCACCCGCCGCGGCCGGAACCGGCTTCCGCATTCTCGCGGCCGTCGGTGGACGCATCATCTTCAGTTCTCAGCTTCAGAACTTCCAATCGGCCGTGTGCAGCACCGACGGAACCCCCGCGGGCACGAGCGTGCTCTATCAGACGTCCTCCGCCGATCTTGACTCGCTCCGCGCGGTCGCCGGGGGCTCGGTCTACATCACGGCGCGCAACGATGCCACGCTTGTTCCGAACGAGGTGATCGGCACGGACGGCACTCCCCAAGGCACCTTCCAGCTCACGGGCGATCCTGCGAATGTTCCGTTCCTCCAGCCGCTGGCCGACGGCACCCTGCTGTACGCCGATGACCTGGCGGGCCTGGGCCACGAACTTTCGGCGGTTCATGGTGCTCCACAGTCGCGGCGACTGGTGTGCGACATCAATGACGGGCCGGGGTCATCCCGCCCGCGCGTCGGCGACGTGGTTCAGGGCTCGCTCGTGCTGAACTTTCTGACCGAAGATCTTTCTCCCTGGGCCGTCTCGCTCGCCGACAGGTCTGTCACCAAGCTTTCAAGTGCACAGGTGCGGGCAACCTCATCATGGTTCACCACCGGCGGTGGAATCATGGCGTTCGACTCGACCAGCCCCGGCCTCGGTCGCGAGGTCATGCGCACCGACGGCACGGTCGGGGGCACGGTTGTTCTCTCGGATTCCTGCCCGGGTGCTTCAGATGGATCGCTGGGCGTCCCCATCGCGGGTCAAACACGTATCTATTCAGCGCGGGGGTGTCAGAACCAGAACGGAGAACTGGTGGTCCACGGACCGACGGCGGGCGATGTGACCTACATCACGCTTTCGGCGGCGACGAACGACACCCCCTTTGTCGGGAGCGGCGCGACCATCGGCGATCTGCTGGTCTTTGCGGCCAATGTGAACAACTCGGGGTTTGAGCTCTGGGTTTCCGACGGCACGCCGGCCGGGACGCGCCTCCTCAAGTCGCTCAACAACGGGTCTGCAAGCGGCGTCGGCACGCAGTTCATCAGCGACGGAGCGTTCGTCTACTTCGTCGGAATTGAGCCGACGGGTGACAGCCTCTGGCGTACCGACGGTACCGAGGCGGGCACCGTTCGGCTCGCCGATCCTCGTCCCGACACCAGCCAGAGCGCAAGCATCACGATCCGTGCGGTCAATCAGGGGAGCGTGCTGTACAGCGCTGCTGACTTTGCACACGGCGCGGAGCTTTGGTTCGCGGACGGGTCTCCGGACAGCACGACGCTTCTTGCGGACGCTTCGCCCGGCCAGACCTCGAGCGCCGTTCGCGGCGCGGCGGCCTCCGACGGCGTCTTCTACGCAATTCTCTCCACGCCCGAATACGGCACCGAGCTCTGGGTGACTCGCGGCACACCGGAGACGACGGAGATCGTCAAGGACATACGTCCCGGTCCGGCGTCATCGATCGATCTTCAGCGTGTCCTTGTCAGCAGCGCGGGCCGGGCTTATTTCACCGCCGATGATGGCGTGACCGGGCTCGAACTCTGGACAACCGATGGCACCGGCGCCGGAACCCGCCTGATCCAGGATCTCTGGCCCGGGATCGCGGGTTCATACCCGCAAGGCAACGCCGTTTTCCACCAGGGTTCGCTCTACTTCAGTGCGTACACGCCTGAACGCGGCCGCGAGCTCTATAGCCTTGTTCTCTGCCCCGCCGACTTTGATGCAGACGGCGCGGTGGACATCGACGACTTGGCGGCCTTCGTCAGTGCCTTTGAATGGGGCGACGACGACGCGGACTTTGACGGTTCGGGGTTTGTCGACACCGATGATTTCACGGCCTTCGTGCACGCCTTCGAGCGGGGTTGCTGAACGCACATCCGCGACCATGACACAACGCCCCGTCGACCATCGTGGAGGATGGCCGACGGGGCGTTCTTGATCCTGTTTGCCGGAGCGGCTTCTCAGCGTTCGAGCATCAGCCATCCCGACTCGCCCCCGCGCAGCACGCTCAGGCGTGCGCCGTTGTCGTCGTCGGTCTCGAGCAGCATCCGGTAGAAGCTCTCCATGCTGTCCACCGGCTGGCGGTCGATCTCGACGATCACATCGTTGGCTTCAAGTCCCGAGCGGCTCGCACGCCCCCCGCGGAGGACGTTCTTCACCACCACGCCCTTGACGTTGCGGTATCCCAGCACGCGCGCCTGTTCGGAGGTGAGCTCCTCAACCTGCATCCCCAGCGAGTCCTTCCACGCCTGCTCGCGATCGCCGACCTTGAGCTGGACGAGTTCTCGCTTGCCGTCGCGGATCACCTCGATCGATGCGTCGGTGTTGGGGGGCGTGAGGGCGATCGCGGTCCGCATGCGGTAGACCTGGTCGATCGGCCGTCCCTGGTACTTCACCAGCACATCCCCTTCCCGGAGCCCGCCGCGCGCGGCGGGGCTGTCTGGGACGACGTTGCGGATCGCGATGCCGTCGGCGGGCCTGATGCCCGCGCCGGCCGCAAGCTCGGGCGTCAGCGGCGCCATGTCGATCCCCAGGTAACCTCGCTCCACGCGGCCCGCGCGGGCCAGCGTGTCGGCCACGTAGCGTGCGATGTTGCTGGGGATCGCAAAGCCCAGCCCCACCGAACCGCCCGACCGCGTCGCGATCGCCGAGTTGATCCCGATCACGCGGCCCTCAAGGTCAAAGAGCGGCCCCCCCGAGTTGCCCGGGTTGATGGGCGCGTCGGTCTGTATGAAGTCCTCGTTGGCGCGCTCGGATCCCGAGAGTGCACGCCCCTTGGCGCTGACGATCCCCGCCGTGACCGTGTTGTCAAAGCCAAACGGGTTGCCCACGGCGACGACCCAGTCGCCCACCTCGATCGCGTCCGAATCGCCCAGTTCGGCGGCCTTCAGCCCGTCCGCCTCGATGCTGATCAAAGCAAGATCCGTCGCCTGGTCGCTGCCCAGGATCTTGGCGTCAAACTCGCGCCCATCGTGCAGACGCACCCGGATGGCATCCGCGTCGGCGATCACGTGGTTGTTGGTCAGGATTCTGCCCTCGGATGAGAGAATCACGCCAGACCCCACCCCCGCCGGCACCGGACGCTCGCTCCTTTCGATGATGCGCCCGAAGAAATCGCGCCGCACCATCGTCTTCATCGCGTTGATGTGCACCACCGACTGCTCGGCCGTCCGGGCGACGTAGCGGAACGCCTTCGACATCGACCGCGCATGCTCGATCTCGGCCGTCGGCTCCTTGGGAGGGGCCGAACTCTGCCCGCGTGCGCTGGCCGAGGTTCCCGCCCAGACAAAGAGGCACAGCGCGGCCGACATGGATACGCCCAGCCTCGTCCACGGCCTGCACATGATCCGATTCCCGCCAGAGCCCTCGCGACGCGTTGATTCAGCCTTGGTCATGAACATCTGTCTTCTCCGTGCGACAGCAAGCCGACCGGGATGTTCTCCCGGGAAGCCTGCACGCTAACGTCCGTACTCTGCCCATGAAGTGGTTGTTTCGCCGACCCGGACCCTTTCCACGGTCACGCCGGCCGGAAACCTGTAGCGGCGCCCGCCGCCCTCGATCTCCCGGCCAGATCCGATCAGCTCAACCAAGTAATCGAAGATGCTCCTGGCGAGGACTTCCGTCGTGGGGTCTTGACCCTCAAAGACAACGACCCGGTTCCGAACAGGATCCGATCCGCTGGTCAGTTCCGCCAGGCGCGGGTCCTGGCTGTTCATCGCCATGGCGTGATCGAGCCGGTCGATGAAGTCTCCGACGGCCCATTTCACCGCGGAGAAATCGCAAACCATGTCGTTGGCATCGAGCGTGGCGCTCGCCAGCACCACCTCGACCCGCCGCGAATGACCGTGCGGATAGCGGCACCGTCCCGGGTGCTTGGAGAGCATGTGCCCGGACTCAACCTCAAACGCCTTGCAGATCCTGTACACCATGACCGCCGATGGTATGACCGCGCAGCGCGAGCCCGGGCTCGGTCATGTTCCCCGGCGGTTGCCGAACAGCTCAATATGAAGCCGTGTGCAGTACCTCCACCCCCGCGCCAGGCACGCACACACCACCGCGTCCTTGGCCGCCTGGGTCGGCGTCACCACGCCCTCGGGCATGAGAAGGATGTCCTGCGTGCTCCAGCCCTTGAGCTGCGCCAGAAGCGCATCGATCTCGGGAAGATCCTCCGGCGTGCGCACGACGAATTTGAGCTGGCGGTCCCACGGCCCGTCGAGCAGTCCCTGCAGGGCGGGCACGTTGATGCGGCGTTCCTCGTGCCTCAATCGCCATGTGCCGGCGGGATCACGCGGATCCCCCGCGAGGGGCGTCGAGTTCGCCAGCTTGGGGCTGATGCTCATCAGGTCACAGCGGATATCGGTGCGGTGCATCGTTCCCGCGGTCTCGATCGTGATGTGCTGGCCCGCGCGGGCAAGCATGTCCGTCAGTTCCGACAGCGCGGGGAACATCATCGGTTCGCCGCCGGTCACCACCGTGTGCCCGGCGCCGCGTCGAGCAAGCTCCACCAGGTCATGGATGGATTGGGGAGCTCCCTCGGGCTTCCAGCTCGCGTAGGGCGTGTCACACCATGCACACCGCAGGTTGCAGCCGCTCGTGCGGATGAACGTCGACGGAACACCCGTAAGCTTCCCCTCCCCCTGGATGCTGTAAAAGGTCTCCGAAACGGGGATGTGGGCGCCCTGGCCGGTCATCGTGCAGGACCCGCGGTGGTTTCCTCCGCCGATGGCTTGCGGAGGACAACGGAATTGAACGGCCTGCCCTCGCGCCGGTACTTGCGTTCAAAGTTCGTCCCCACCAGTTCACCCTCCCCCGCGGAAGCGGGCGGCGCAAACTCCCGCGTCTGGAAGAGTGCGTTGGGTCCTGCCTGCTCGTTGACGCGGGCGAAGTGCTCGAGCATCCAGGCCCAGTATTCCATGTGGTCGGTGACGATGCGGAGTTCGCCGCCGGGAATCAGCACACGGTGGCACTGGCGCAGAAACGAATCCTGCACCACGCGGCGCTTGTGGTGCCGGGCCTTGGGCCAGGGGTCCGAGAAGTAGAGGTGGATCGTGCGAACGATCTCGCCCGGGCAGCGCCAGCGGATGAATTCGGTGGCGTCTGCGTGGAGCATGCGGACATTGGTGACGCCTGCCCGGCGCAGCCGGTCGCAGGCGTACGCGAAAAACTCGTATTCCCACTCAAAGCCCAGGAAGTTGGTGTCCGGCCGCTCCTGCGACTCGTTGAGAATGAACGTGCCCTTGCCGCACCCGATCTCGATCTCAAAGGGCTTGGAGGGATCGACGAACCATCGCCGGGGGTCGAGGTGACCAGCGCTGGGCGAACTGGTGATGTCGTCGGGCAGGGGGGGGAGTTGGTCGCGCGGCACCGAAATGACGCCCGGCGCCGTATCCAGGGCGGCACTCCCGTGCCCATCCTCGTGCGTGTTCATGGAGCGGGAGTGTATGGAGAGGCCCGGCCGATCTCGACCTTTCACGCCGCCGTTCTGCTGCCGTACACCAGCCGCCGGAACTCGCCCGACCAGCGCACGCACGCCTCGTTGAGCTTGTAGGGGCTGATCGGCTTGACGAGATGGTCGTTGCACCCGGCGGTGAGGCAGCGCTCGCGGTCCCCGGCCAGGCCGTGGGCCGTGAGCGCGACGATCGGCGCACGATAGCCGCGCTGGCGCAGAAGGCTGGCGGCGCTGTACCCGTCCAGCTCGGGCATCTGCATGTCCATCAGGATGACTTCAAAGGGTTCGCCGTGCCCCCATGCAGAGAGTGCACGCTCTACGGCCTGGCGACCGGTCGAGACGACCTCGACGCGGTACCCGGCGCGCTTGAGGTGGAAGGTCAGGAGCTTCTGGTTATCCGGACCATCTTCGGCGAGGAGGATCCGGGCGTTGACGGGGGCGGCGCTGAGTTCTGCCGGCGCGGGTGGTGATCCCGGGCCGACGATCGAGCTTCGCAGCGCCCCCGCGTCGACGTGCCCGGTCGCGATCGTGAAGCTGAAGGTCGAGCCCTCGCCGGGCGTGCTGGCAAGCGACATCTCGCCGCCCAGGAGATTCGCGAGCTTGCGCGAGATCGAGAGTCCCAGGCCCGTGCCGCCGTACCTGCGCGTCATCGTGGCATCCCCCTGGGAGAACGGGCGGAAGAGCTCGCGCCGCTGATCCTGCGAGATGCCGATCCCTGTGTCGATCACGTCGAAACGCAGGAGCTGGACATCGGGCATGTGCGCCAGCCGGATCGTGACGCCGCCGTGGTGCGTGAACTTCAGTGCATTGCCGACCAGGTTGATCAGGACCTGCCTGACGCGCATCGGGTCCGACGTGATCGCCGAGGGAAGGGGCCAGGCATACTCGGTCTTGAGGGACAGGCCCTGCTGCGCTGCACGCACACGCATGAGCGAGACGACGTCCTCGACGATCTGGACCGGGTCGGTGCTGATCGATTCCACCGTCATCGCCCCTGCCTCGATCTTGGAGAGGTCCAGGATGTCGTTGACGATCATCAGGAGGTGCTCGCCCTGCTTGCGCATCGTCTGGATGTGCGAAGCGCGTTCCTCGGCGTCGATGCCCGGATCCTGCAGAAGGTCCGCATAACCCAGGATCGCCGTCATCGGCGTCCGGATCTCGTGGCTCATGTTGGCGAGGAAATCACTCTTGGCCCGGGACGCACGGTCGGCGGTTGCGAGCGCCTGGACCAGGTCCGCCGTCCGCGCTTCCACCTGGATTCCAAGCTCGTCGGTGACCTTGCGCTCCCGTTCGAGCGACTGGTGTGCACCGCGGATCATCAGGAGCAGCATGCCCGCCACGGCGCCGATGCACAAGTAGGCGGCAAGCGCTGATGCGTCCGCAGCGCGGACGTCAGCGCTCACCGAGAAGTCGCTGTTGGGCCTTCCCGTCCACATGACCCAGTGTCCCAGGCCGTCCTGGATGTTGAGATCGACGACCTCGCTGTACAGCAGTTCCTGTGCGGGTCGGAGGTCCTGCACGTTGTCGTGGTAGAGCTGGACCATGCCAAAGACGCTCGGCAGGATCCCCAGGTCCGATTCGGCATGACGGATCGCGCTGGCGCCGTCGGAGAGCATCTCGCGGATGGTCCCCGCCCGGATCACGGCGCTGACCATCCCGCGCAGCTCGCCGTTTCGAGCAAACGTCGGCACCGAGTAGACGAGCCCGGCCTTGTCGGAGACGCGCTTCCACCCGCCCCCATCTGACTGAAGCGTGAGTTCCGGCCCCGCCACCGCCGGGTACGCGAGTCCCTGGACATACGACTCGGTCGGACATTGTGCGGCAAACCACGCCAGGTGCGTGCGCAGCACCTTGCCCAGGCCTTCACGCTCGCGCGACGAAATCGAGCTGTCGACGGCGTCAAGATGGCGGCGGTCGCCCGAGGAGTCGTTGGACATCCGGTCGACGATCATCCGGTCAAGGGTGTGCGTCGGTGTGATCGGCCCATCGCACGTCAGGTCCGACGGGCTTGCCTCGATGATGTGGATCTCG
>DATGXW010000015.1:0-27263 GCA_035298585.1 Phycisphaerales bacterium | reverse complement strand
CGGGGGAATCGGCGAGCTTCTGCGCCTCTTCGAGCTTGCCTTGGATCTGCCTGAGTTCCTCGCGCCGCTGCGCAAGCCGCTGACGGATCTCATCACGCGACATGACTGCTCGCCGCCCGGTCCGGCGCTCTGAGGGCTGAGAACCATCCTTCGATGGAGCGCTGTTCGCCGGCGGCTCGGGTGGAGGCGCAGCCCCCTGTGCACCGGCCACCGTGGTAGACACCCCGGCGGCCATCCCCGCGATCACGGCAAAGCGTCGCAAGCCACGGATGTTCATGGGCACATGCTCAAGCATCAGAGAGGCTCCCCGTCGAGAATCCATGAATCGGCGCCCGGATCAGAAATCGTCGCCGCGTCAATCTCCTGCGAATCGAGCGAGAGCTGCGCCACTTCCGAGTCGGTGGCGTTGGTGATGCTCAGCCAGGACTCGATGTCCTGCTCGACCGACTTGGCGACCGCCACGGTGACGGGCGCGATCCTGCTGGTCGATGTGCTCGAAGCGGCCGGCCGCATCGACAGCCAGGCGGAGCCCACCGCCGCCGCAAGCCCGATCATCGCCGCGATCCGAAGACCCCACGAGGTCCCAGAGGCCCCCGTAAAGGCAAACATCCTGCCGATCACGCCGCGGTTCGAGGCTTCGAGGCGATGCTCGGTCGCGGCGGCGATGCGATCCGCAAGGCCCGAGGGGATCGCGTCGCGGTCGATCGAACCCACCCGCGCCAGCGTGTCATCGATCGCTCGAAGCTCCGCCCCGAGCGATTCGAGCCCTTCAAACCCGGCATGTGTCTCACGTGTGTCGTTCATCTTCCATGCTCCTCCCCGCGCCCGGCGGACCTTGACCCGGATCCCGGTCGTCCATCCGCCGATTGGGGTTCTACGTCGAGCAGTTCACGGATCTTCTTCAGTGCACGGTGATGACGCGCAAGCAGCGTTCCGACGGGTTCACCGAGCAGTTCGGCGATCTCCTTGAAACCCATCTGGCCCTGGTGCCTGAGCATCAACACCTCCCGGTCGGCGTCGGGGAGCTTTTCCATCGCTTCCCGCAGCCTTTGAATCGATCGCTCGTCCTGCCCCGGCTCCTCGCCCGAAGCGGCCGCCTCGGTCTGTCGAACGTCCAGGAGCACCGACGGATCGGTCGGAACCGCGTGACGCCGGGCCCGCCGGGCTTCATCACGGATCCGGTTCATCGTGACCCGCATGAGCCACGACTCGAACTTCCCCTGCTCGGTGTACATCCCGGTCCCGAGCTTGGCCGCTAGCGTCGCAAAGACGCTCTGGGAGATCTCCTCGGCGGCTTCCCGGCTCCGCAGCCGGCTGAACGCCATGGCAAAGACCCGCCGTGCATACAAACCGACAAGCTCCCGCCAGGCCGCGGCGTCACCCGCCGCAGCGCGAGCCAGAAGCCCGGGCAGCCCCACCGCATCCGAAGGAATGTCTCGGCCTTGAGCGTGCCCCAATACGTTCATCCAGAATGCACAACGAGCGAGCCGCCGACTCATTGCCTCCATCCGGAGGCCGAACACGCGACAGTCTCCGGCGGACCGCCGCAAAGGGCGACAGTATGCACACGGTCAGTTATTCGGTCCTCTGCACCCTCCCCGACCTTCCGACCGCCCGTTCCTACAAGGACTGGCTCACCCAGGGGCACGTTCAGGCGGTGCTGGCAGGGGGCGCCACGGGGGTCGAGGTGGTCGAACTGATCTCCGACGACCCGCGGCCCCGGATCGAGGTCCGATACTCGTTTGAGGATCAGGCCGCGTTCGACCGGTATGAGAAGGTCCACGCCCCGGCCCTCCGCGCCGACGGCGCGGCCCGATTCGGATCGATCCCCGGGGTTTGGTTTGAACGCCGGATCGGTTCGGTGATCTTTCGATCGGGGTCGGGCGTAGAGCCTCTGTGAGCTTCCTCGCCGCAGGACTACCCTTGGGCCCCTTCGCGTTCGGGTATCGTGTCCGCTCTCCGGACAGCGAGCCAGCGGGTGCAGCGTCGCGCCCGTCGGCAGCCTCCAAGCCCTTCTCGGACCTTTCCGTGCCCTCTTCATCCTCACTGACCGACGAGCAGCTCATCCAGCAGGTCCGCGAGGGCGACCGTGCATCATTCCGAACGCTTATCGAACGCTACGAGTTCGAACTGCTGAACTTCCTGGTCCGCCTGGTGGGCGACCGGGCCGCGGCCGAGGATGTCTTCCAGGAAGCTTTTCTCCAGGTGCACCAGTCGCTCGGGTCGTTCGACCTTGAGCGATCGTTCCGTCCATGGCTTTTTACGATCGCGGCGAACAAGGGCAGGGACTACCTGCGTAAGAAGGGAAGACAGCGGACGGTGGATCTCTCCGCCCCGGTGTCTGGGGGAAGCTCTTCCGGTGATGATTCGGCCGGAACGACTTTCGTGGACCTGATGCAGATCGATGCCCCGGGGCCCGGTGAGGCCCTGGATTCTCAGGAACGAGATCGACGTGTGCAGGAAGCGGTGCAGTCGCTGCCCCTTTCCTTGCGGGAGATCCTCCTCTTGTCCTACTTCCAGAAGCTCAGCTACGCACAGATCGCCGAGGAGCTCCAGATACCGCTGGGAACCGTCAAAAGTCGCCTGCACGCCGCCGTGGCATCGTTCGCCAAGAAGTGGAAGTCGCTGAATTCCGAGGATGAATCCCGATGACCGCTGATGCTTCCGGCGTTTCCGGCCCGGACGACGCACATCGTCCCGACACGCTCCCCTCCTCGGTCCGGTCCGAGCCTGAGAGCCCGTTCGAACTCGACCCATTGTCAGAGGCAGCGCTCGACGCACTCATCGACGCCGGCTGGTCGCTCGACAGCGTCGCTCCCGAACTCCGCCCCGCCGCGTCCCGGGCCATGGTGATCATGGGGCTCCTTCAGCAGACCGCGCCGGGATTTCAATCCCAGCCGCAGGCGTCGCTGGTTTCCCGGACGCTTTCCAGGATCGCCTCGCACCAGTCAACCATGAGCCTGCGGGATGACCACGCACACGTGGAGTCCCTTTCCGCGGAAGAGTCCCTCGCCGCCGACGCATTTGTGAACGCGGGCTACGACGCCTCGCGGGTCGAGGAATCCCTCCGCTCGCGTGCACGCTCGCACGAGTACATCGCAGACCTCCTCCGCGGCGGCGCGGCACACGTTCATCGCCGCGGCGACCTTGCCTCCCGGACGCTCAAGCTCATCGACCTGGTTGATGCCTCCGAGACGCAGGATCTCGAACCGATCTCGTTCTCCAAGGCAGCCTGGTTCCGCAAGCGTGCGTGGGACGTTGTCGCCGCCGCCGCCATGGTGATGGTCGCCGCCTCGATCATGTGGCCGGTCCTCGCCGCCGTCCGCCAGCGCGGCATGGAGCTCCAGTGCGGCTCCAACATGCAGGCCGTCGCCTCGGCGATGTCCGCCTACGCCAGCCAGAACCACGATTCGCTCCCGATGGCGATCGCCTCCTTCGGGCCCCAGCGCTGGTGGGATGTGGACGAGAAGCGGCCGGTCGCCAACTCCTCAAACCTCTACACCCTCGTCAAGGGCGGCTATACCCGCCCCGAATCGCTCGCCTGCCCCGGCAATCCCAAGGCCTGCTTCACCAGCGCCAACCCCACCGCCAGCGACTGGCGCTCGCTGGAGGAGATCTCCTACAGCTACCAGCTCATGTGCAGTCGAACGGCCAAGCTCTGGAACAACCACGCCAGACGCGTCATCCTCGCCGACCGTTCACCCGCCGTCTTGCGTGCAGTCCGAAATGAACTCCTCGATCCTCGTGAAAACTCGCCCAACCATCGCGGCGCCGGACAGCACGCCCTCTACTCCGACGGCTCGGCCTCCTGGCTCAGCTCTTCCTTCATCCCCTCCAGCAACCAGCCGCAGGACTGCATATGGCTCCCCCGCCTGCCGGTCTTCCAGATCGAGGGCAAGGTCGAACCGTCCGAGAACGGATACGTTCTGACGCTGACAGGACGCGAACTCCCCGCCGACGGCTCGGACGTCTTCCTCGGCCCTTAAAACCACCGTTTGCGTGGTGGATCCATCGGACACCGGTATGCGTATAGGCCCGCACTCGTGCGGGCACAGGGTGCATCATCCCCCTCCCGCGCGATCGCATCATCAGGGAGAAGAGAGATGAATCGCTTTGTTCTTGCCTCGGCGGCGGGCGTTCTTGCCGCAGCAGCTTCACAGTCCTTGGCCCAGGTCAACGTCGCGCTCGGAAAGACCGTCTCGGTCGTCTCTGACCAGGTCGACGGCGGCACGCTCTCAAGCCTGACCGACGGGGCGTTCCTTCCCCGCTTCAACGACTGGCAGACCAACACGGTCTTCTGGACCGAGATCGACACGACCCTCGAGATCGACCTCGGCGGCACGTACGACATCTTCGCCGCGATCGTCCAGGCCGACGACAACGACGGCTACCGGATCGACTACCACGACCCGATCTCCGACACCTGGGCCCTGCTCTGGGATGTTCCCAACTACGACGCTTTCGGCTTTGGGATGCAGACCCGCCCCAACCCCGACAACGATTCGGAACTGGCGATCCTGGATACCCCCCGCTCGACCGACCGCGTCCGCATCTACGCGACCGGCGGGGATGGCTTCTATTCGCTCTCTGAAGTTCAGCTTTACCAGCGCGTCCCCGCGCCGGGAGCCATGGGGCTCGCCGCACTGGGCGTGTGCACACTCGCCCGCCGTCGCCGCTGAGCGGACGCTTGAAATTCTTCTGATCACTCCCCCGCCGCCGAAAGGCGGCGGGATTGTTTTCACCGGCTCAAGATTTCAATCCCAGTCCATGATCGGAAGTCGTTCGGGCGTGTGAAAGGCGGGAACCGGGCGGGAGAACTCGCCCAGGTCCTTTGCCTCCAACCTGACCGGGGTCTAACATTGAGGCCCTGCCCGGATCTCCCGGTCGGGTATCAGATTGCGCCTGGATCGCCGCGGACGCTTGTTCGCGGCACTCGGAAGGTTCGTCATGAAGAACAAAGCACACAAGGGCCTGCTCAAGCGGGTTCGGATCACCAAGACCGGCATGGTTCGCCACAAGACGGCGGGCCACAAGCACCTTCGCTCGGGCAAGGGCGGCAAGCGCCTTCGCCAGATGCGCAAGGATCCGCTCATGGCCAACCCCGACGCCAAGCGTCTTGAGAAGCTGCTGTTCCGCCGCCTGCGCGGACGCACGCAGCCCCGCTCGGCCGTCAAGCCCAGCCCCTCGCCCGCGCAGAGCAAGGCTCTCAAGGCCGAGAAGAAGGCCGCCAAGGGCAAGTAGATCTGCAAGTAGATCAGCCCGTAGATCAGGGTTTCCGTGGCGTCCCGTTTGGGTGATGCACACGGAAGGTTCACCGGTTCACGCACCGTGTCCGTCGGGATCCAAGCCGGTCGATCATGACCGCCCCGCCAGGACCGAAGGAGTTTGAAGTATGCCACGCGTTCGTAAGGGTGCGGCTCGCGCCCAGGCTCGTAAGCGGATCCTCCGTGCAGCCCGCGGCTATTACGGCACCGCACACATCCACAAGTATCGCGCAGAGAACGCGATCATCCGCGGCGGCGTCTTCGCCTACCGCGACCGCCGTCAGCGCAAGCGCGACTACCGCGCCCTGTGGATCACGCGTATCACCGCGGCGTGCCGCATGCGCGGGACCCGCTACAGCCTCTTCATCAGCGGCCTGAAGATGGCGGGCATCCTGCTCAACCGCAAGATGCTCTCGAACATCGCGATCGAAGACCCCAAGCTCTTCGACAAGATCTGCGAGACCGCCGTCAAGGCTTCCAAGGCTTTCCCGGCCAAGACCGCCTGAGCGAGAGTTTGGCAGGTCTTTACGGCCTTCAAGGGCCCGCAAGCTCGAATCAAGACCCCGGTATTCGCCGGGGTTTTTTCATGGAAGGATGAAGCGTGTTGATGTGTGCACATCCGTGCCCGTCGCACGCGGGAGCCTGCCACTCCGGGGGACTTTGCTCATGCCGCGCTCCACCACTCCCGCACTGTCAACGCCCCGGATCCTGTTGCGGTCGCCGCTGCCTTCTGATCGCACGGAGTATGTTGCACTCCGGAGACGATCCGCAGCGTTGCTCGGGCCGTGGGAACCGCACACACCGCGCGGGGCTCTGCCATCCCCCGCGAAGGTCTTTGAGAGGCTGCTGGAGAGTGCACACACCGAGTCTTCGCGCCGGCTTCTGATCTGCGAAGTCTCGACATCGGCGATCGTGGGCCAGGTGAGCCTGAACCAGATCTTCCGCGGCCCCTTCAATAACGCGATCCTGGGGTACTGGCTGGGGGAAGGGAGCCACGGCAAAGGGTACATGACCGAGGCGCTCGCGCTTGCGGTGGAGCATGCGTTTGGCCCGCTCAAACTCCACCGCGTCGAGGCCAACATCATCCCTTCCAACGCCCCGTCGATCGCGCTTGTGAAGCGGCTGGGGTTCCGGAGAGAGGGCACGGCGAGGCGGTACCTCCAGATCGCGGGGCGCTACCAGGACCATGTGCACTGGGCGCTGACGAGCGAGGAGTGGCCCACCGCCGCCGCCCGGCGAATTCTTCCCGGCGGGAAGGCCCTCACCCCGCGTGTTATTGGGCGTCGCGGGAGGACTTCGGTACGTACCATCCGGCGATGACCACACCGCAGGTGCCTCCCCAGCGTCCTCGCCAGCATTTCCGCCGCGGTTCGACCCGGACCGTGGGGCTTGTGGTCTCGATCATCACGGCGATGCTCTTCATCGCGCTGGTGGGGTACTTCTACCTCCGCGGCCGCGGGGGGACTGCGCCGGTGGTTGTCCAGCCCCAGCGCGAGGGTGACAAGCCGCCGGACATCAAGGCCGCGGTCCCCGGCCAGTCGCTGGGCGCCGGCAAGGGCGTCGAGATCGTCTTCTTCGACCAGGAAGAACCGACCCGGGTCAAGATGAAGATCATGACCGAGTCCTCAGAGCCAGAGCCGGGGGGTCGGTACATCGTGACCAAGCCCTCAGCGCTGATTTATTCAAAGGATGGTCGGGTGACGCACATCCGTGCCGACAGCGGCACGCTGTACATCCCCGCGTCGGACAAGATGTCGCTGCAGCAGGCGACGCTGCGCGGCAACGTATTGGCCAGGATCTTTGAGGCCTCGGGCACCAGCGCGAGCTTCAACCCCGATTCGTCCGACAACCAGGAACTCGCCCGCTTCGTGACCGATTCGACCGTTCAGTACGACAGCACGATCGGAGAAGTCACGACCGAAGGCTCATTCAAGGTGACCTCGGACTCCTCGGAGTATTCGGCGGTGGGCCTTCGGGTTGTCTTCAACCAGGATAAGGACCGGCTGGAGTATCTCGAAGCCCAGCGCGACCAGCACCTGCGCTACGACACGCGCACGAAGGACCGCCTTTCATCGCGGACCACGCGCACGCCCCAACCGGCCTCGGCCCCAACGCCAACCCCCGCCGCCCCGCCGCAAGGTCAATCCCGGGTGAGCTCGCCGGCCCCCGCCGCACCGCTGCTTGAGACCTTCTACGTCGCCACGCTCTCAGGGGGCGTGGTGGTGACTCGCGGCGTCCAGACGATCGAGTCGGACGCACTCGATGGCTGGCTGCGGATCGTCGACAACAAGCTGGCGGACAATGCGATCGCGCGGGGCCCGCGCGGGCTGATCGAGAAGAATGAGCCGCCTTCTTCTCCCGCGTCCCCCCCCGCGGCTGAGAACGAAGACGCATCTCCCCAGGCGCCCTCGACGGGGCTTGCAGCGCTGCTGGATGAAAAGACGTCCCCACCACAGGGCGATGGCTCGCCGAGCCCTGAGAACCCCGCCACCGATGCCGGGCGTAAACCTTCCGCCGAATCGACCCTGGCCGACGACGGCATCATCGACATCCGCTGGCCGGGGCAACTCGTCATCCGCACCGCCGAGCGCCGTCCCCAGGAACTTTCCAAGGATGAGGTGACGCTCCGCTTCACGACGGGCCCTGACTCCTTGAGCCGATTCCGGGATTCTCAGCAACGAGCGACCGCCACGGCCTCCACGATCGAGTACGGGGCGACGTCGCAGGAGCTTCGTCTTCGCTCCCTGACGCCCGGCGGGGTGGTCCTGACCTCCGAGGGCCAGGGGCGTGCGCTCGCGTCGAGCATGGACATCGACCTCTTCCGCGGGCTCACGACCGTGCAGGGCCCGGGCACGCTGGAGAGTGGTGAACGCCGGGCGATCTCCTGGAGCGAGAGGGCGGAGTTCCAGTTTGCGACCCGTGCCGGGGGCGGGATGACCTCGGTTGTTGAGAGTGCACGTGCCGACGGCGACGTCCTGGCGGTGCAGGACACCGCCCGCCTGGAGGGCCAGGCGCTCTCGGCGGCCTTCACCAACGCCGACGGCAAGACGTCCATCTACAAGCTCTCGTTCTCGGGAGAAGCCTCCGCACGCGACGGGCAGGGCGCAGAGCTCTTTGCCGAGTCGGTGGACGTGACGTTCGCAAACGCCCCCGATGGGAAGAACCCGACGCCCGAAGTGCTCGATGCACGCGGCGATGTGACGGCCCGCTCGATGAAGGATGGATCGACGCTCAGCTCGCAGACGCTGCGCGTGACGCTGACCACCGACGCGGACGGGAAGCCCAGGCCGGTTGATGTCCAGGCCACCGACCGGGCATCCTTCACCCGCGCGGAAGAACGCAAGGATGGGAGCATCCAGGTCATCACGGCCCGGTCTGATGACCTGCGCGTCGACGTCGCCACCAACATGGTCGAGCTCACCGGCCCGGAGTCGAGCATCGCCTACAACCAGGAATCGATGCTGGTGGGCGAGATGATCCGCATCGACGGCGTCCGCGAGTATGTCGACGTCTTCGGCAAGGGCCGCTTTGAACACCGCGGCCGGACCGCGGACTCTGACGCCATCTCCGAGGCGCTGGTGACGTGGACGCGCAGCACGTCGTACGACCACAAGGCCGGCGTCGTCGAATGCGAGGGGAACGTCGTCGCGACCAACCGCCCCGACACGTTCAGCCTCCAGACGCTCCGCGCTGATCGGGCCAAGCTGATCCTTGAACCCCCGCCCCCCGAGGCGGGGGCATCCGACTCCGCGACGACGGTCGCGGCGGTCCCGGCGGAAGGTTCGGCCGATCCGGCCGTCGACACCGCGGCCGACCCGGCCTCGGCCGCAGCGCCCGCGACGCGGACCGCGGGGCTGGATGGCCAGCTCCCGCAGGCACGGATCCTCCAGGCGATGGCCTGGGGCATCAAGGGTGAGAACCCCCGCCCCGCGCAGCTTGAGATCCGCGAGTACAGCTCGGCCTTCGCGGTGGGGCGCGAGCGACCGACGCGCGTCGGCTTCCTGGAGGGTGATTACATCTTCCGCGACGAATCGGCGGGCACGCTCAACGTTCCCGGCCCCGGCCGGCTCTTCATGTCAGACCGCAGCCGCAAGCGTGAACCCGCGGCGGCCGCCGCGCAGGAACCCTCCCCGCGCATCGACACCAAGAAGGGCGGCAACCCCTTCGGCGACTTTGACCGCGGGGATGCGCGGTTCGTCTGGCAGGACGGGATGGACGTCGACATGCGCCTGGGCACCGTCACCCTGCGAGGCAAGGCCAACATGCGGCATGTCCGGCTCTCCGACGGCCTCCCGACCGACATCGAATCCGATTCGATCATCGGCCGCTTCCGCAACATGCGGGTCAGCCAGTCCGAGCGCACCGGCAAGGAGTTCCAGGCCGAGTTCCTGGGCGCCGACGCCGTCGGCAACGTGTGGATCCGCTCGACCGACAACAAGGAGCTGATCGCCGACCGCGTGGAGTACGACGCCGAATCGGGCGTCGCCAAGGCGATCGCGAGCGAGGGCAACACGGTGGTCTTCTTTGATCCGACCCAGGGCGTGCCCCAGCGTGCACGCGTCCTGTTCTGGGATCAGACCAACAACCGCATCGAGATCCGCGACGCGGGCACGGTCGTGCTCCCCAGGTGAATTTCCCAACGCGCAGGTTGTGGATCGCCCCCATCACGCTCTGGCGGGTTTTCCGCAAGGTCGTGTGCAGCACGCGGAATTCACGGTGTTTCATCGACCAAGGTCTCGCGTGGCCGCCTGTCCATCGCTATAAATCCGTCCATGTCCCGCCGCGGATTCACGCTCATCGAACTGCTCGTCGTGATCGCCATCATCGCGATCCTCATCTCCATCCTCCTGCCATCGCTGGGCAAGGCCCGCCTGGCGGCCAAGACCACCGTGTGCGGAAGCCGCCTCCACCAGATCGGGATGGGCCTTTCAACCTACCTCAACGACTTCAAGGATGCACTGCCGCAGGCAAACGGCTCGCTGCCCGGGGGCGGTCAGTCGGTGATCGGGGCGCTCTTTGCCGGCAAGAAGGGGATCCTGCCCTTTTACGACATCGATCAGATCGGGGCCGAGCGCCGGCCCCTGAACAAGTACGTCTCCAGCCGCGAGCCCGCGCCCGACGCCGATCCGCAGGTTGTCGAGATGCCCGAGTTTCAGTCGCCGGTCGATAAGGGGACGGGGGAGACGGGGATTCCCGTTCCCGGCCTCGACAGGACGGACTCGTACTACGACTTCATCGGCTCAAGCTACACGATGAACGACCACACCCTCGAGGGTGAGGAGTACACGACGCTGGTCCCCATGACGGCCAAAGGGCCGGGCGGGAAGATGCCCGTGGTGCGCGACACGACCAAGACCTGGGTGATCGGCACGCACACGATTTATAACTACCAGCAGGGCGGGGACCGCAAGGCCAACTGGTTCAACGAGTCGCAGGTCCAGGCCAATCTGCTCTTCCTTGACTTCCACGTGAAGCTGCGTGTGAAGGTTCCCCAGGGCGTGGTGAATACGACGGACGATTACACGTTCCTGCCGTAATCAATTGCGCCCCCCCGCAAGTTTGGTCCGGGTGTGCACGCACGCCGCCGCGTCATCGCCTCCAGCGCCATGTGCGGAATCCTGGAGAGAGACGGGGCCGGATACTCCCGACCAGTGTGGTTCCACCGTGTGCATGAAACTCGCACGCCGGCCCGAGGTCCGATATCCTCGACATGTTGTCGTTTTCAGCACTCGGGACCGCCGCGCCGGTGCGACCATGATCCCTTTGCGGCCGATCAACACTCACCATGCGCGACCCCAACCGCCTCATCGCCTACTTCTCGATGGAAATCGGACTCGAGCCGCACATCCCGACGTATTCGGGCGGCCTGGGCGTTCTGGCCGGCGATACGCTGCGCGCCGCCGCGGACATGGGACTCCCCTACGCGGGTGTCACACTTCTTTACCGCGACGGCTACTTCACGCAGCGGCTGGTGGAAGGCATGCAGGTCGAGACCGTCACGGCCTGGAACCCGGGCGAAGTCCTTGAGGAGATGCCCCAGCGAGGCTACGTACCGATCGAGGGACGCCGGGTCCACGTCCGCGCCTATCGGCTCATGCTCCGCGGCGTCACCGGCCGGTACGTGCCGGTGTACTTCCTCGACACGGATGTTCCCGAGAACACCCCCGAGGACCGCAAGATCACCCGCGCGCTCTACACCGGCAACTCTGACTGGCGGATCAAGCAGGAGGCGATCCTGGGGATCGGAGGCCGGCGCATGCTGCGTGCATTCACGCACGACGTCGCATGCTTCCACATGAACGAAGGCCACGCCATCTTCCTCACGGTCGAACTTCTCAGCGAGCACCTGGCGCGGTACGACAAGAGCTTCATCGATGAGGAGGCGGTGCGGTACGCCCGCATGCAGTGCGTCTTCACGACCCACACGCCCATCGAGGCGGGGCACGACCGGTTCCCGATCGACCGCGTCCGGGCGATCATCGGCGATCATCCCGTCTTCCACCGCGCGGACCTGTACGGCAAGGACGATGTGCTCAACACGTCGATCCTGGCGCTGAACCTCAGCAGGTTCGCCAACGGCGTGGCCCGAAAGCACGGCGAGGTCTCGCGTGCCATGTTCCCCCAGCACAAGGTCGATTCGATCACCAACGGCGTCCACGCCGCGTCCTGGGTCTCCCGGCCCATCGCGGAGCTTTATGACAAGTACGTGCCCGCATGGAGGACGGTCAACAGCGACCTGCGGCTGGCGCGCGCGATCCCGGGCGATGAGCTGTGGGCAGCACACCAGGAGTCCAAGCACGAACTGATCGACGCCGTCGAGGAGCTCACGGGCGAGACGTTCGATCCCGATGTCCTCACGATCTGCTTTGCGCGCCGCGCCACGGCGTACAAGCGTGCCGCCATGCTGGTGGGTGACGCCGAGCGGCTGGCGGACATCGCCAAACGCTGCGGCCGGCTCCAGATCGTCTACGGCGGCAAGGCGCACCCGCACGACGGCGTGGGCAAGGGGATCATCAAGCAGATCAACGACACGATCGCGCGGATCATGGGAGATTCGGGCGCGGACGTCCGGATCGTCTTCCTGCCCAATTACGACATCGGGCTGGCCCGCAAGCTGGTGGCCGGCGCGGATGTATGGCTGAACACGCCCGAGCCGCCGATGGAGGCCTCGGGAACGAGCGGCATGAAGGCCGCGCTCAACGGCGTCCCCTCCCTTTCGACGATGGACGGATGGTGGATCGAGGGGTGCGTCGAAGGCGTGACGGGGTGGGGTGTGGGCGAGGTTCCCAAGGTCGAGGGCTCGCTCGCGGGCCACAAGCTGGGCGTCTCCGCCGCCGAGGACCTTTACCGCCGCGACCAGGCGGAACTCTACGACAAGCTCGAGTACGCCGTCGTGCCGACCTATTACAAGAGCCGCCGCGACTGGCTGGAGATCATGAAGTCGGCGATCAGCGTCAACGGGTCGTACTTCACGACCGAGCGCATGCTCCGCGATTACCTCATGAAGGCGTACGACGACTGATCCCGCCGCCCGCATCGAAACGCCGGTCCTGCAGCGATTTGCATTGATCAAGGTCCGAGGTTCAGATAGGCTCCAAGCCGCATGGGGCGTCCCCCCGCGCACCAAGAGAGCCCGCGATCCTGACACCTGAGGAATTTGAACATGCGTTGCACGAACTGGGTGAAATCCGCCGCGGCCCTGGCTGTTGCGTCGACCTGCTGCGCGCCGGCCCTCGCGCAGCCGATATTCTCGGACTCGTTCGATAACGACGCCTCGCTCCTGTGGGGCAATGAACGCGGGAACTGGTCCGCGTCCTTGGGTCGATACAGCGCGTCGATCCCCAGCAACAACCCGTGCACGTTCTCCAGCCTGCCCTTTGACCTGGCGGACATGACCTTTGAGTGCGACATCCTGGGCGCTGACGACGGGGGCATCTGGCTCCACGCAAACTCGACGGGCACCAGCGGGGTTCTCTTCGTGCTGGCGCGCGGGCAGGCGTACTGGCACACGATCACCAACGATATCTTTTCTTCCCCGCTCAACCCCGCGACCGGCGTCTACTCGACCGGTCAGAACGTCCACGTCCGGATCGAGGTGGTCGGCGGCACGTACAGCGCCTTCATCAACAACAGTCCCACGCCCGTCACGACGCTCACGGACGGCTCGTTCCCGAGCGGGTTGACGGGTGTCTACGACTTCAGCGGGTCCCTGCACGCGTTTGACAACGTCGTCGTCGAAGGCCAGTGCGTCACCGGTGATTGCTGCACATACGTCAGCCGCGATCCGCTCCCGGTGACGATCTGCCCGTTCGGCGTGGTGAATGTCCACGCCGAGGGCGCGGGATCCAACCTTGAGTTCGCGTGGGATTATGAAACCGCGCCCGGAGAATGGCAGGCGATCATCGACGGTCCCAACTTCGCCGGTGACACGTTCCTGTTCAACGCCGCGGGGGCGCAGACTCAGGATCTGACGCTCGACCGGGGCACGCTCCCCTGGACCACCTCGTATTCGGTGCGGATGCTCGTCGCAAACCCGTGCGACAATGTCGAAACGCAGCCCGCGCTCATCTCGGTCTGCCCGGCGGACTTTGACTGCTCGGGCTTCGCCGACACCGATGATTTCACCGCCTTCGTCCTGGCGTTTGAGGCGGGAACAGACAACGCCGACTTCGACGGCACCGGATTTGTCGACACCGACGACTTCACCGCCTTCGTGCTGGCGTTTGAGGCGGGGTGCTGAGCCCGCACTTCATGTGCGTCTGTTCTACACTCACGCACATGAACCGCTACGAACAGTTCCACGCGTACCGGACCCGCATGAACTCCCGCATCCTGGGGGATGACGCCGCACGCGCGGCCACCGGCGCAGCGCGGCCCGACGGCTCCACGGCCCAGGGCGGCACGCTCGTCACCAAGCGGTTCTTCTCGCTCGACCACCAGACGTACCAGGACGGCGCACTCTCGGTCAAGACCAAGGAACTGCTGGGCCTGGTCGCCTCCGCCGTGCTGCGGTGCGACGACTGCATCGCCTACCACATCGACCAGTGCGTGAACATCGGCTGCACGGATGAAGAGATCTGGGAATCGCTCGACGTCGCCCTCATCGTCGGCGGCTCGATCGTGATCCCCCACCTCCGCCGCGGGATCGAGTTCCTGGACCAGGCGCGCTCGGCCAGGACGCCGTAACTCAAGATCCGGCGGCGCCCAAGCTCCCCAATGCCCTCCTTCATGCCCGAACCCGCCAAACGCACACCGGCAGAGCACGCACGCCACGAGGCGCTCGGGGTCGTGCGCACGCTCCACGCCGCGGGGCACCGTGCATACTTTGCGGGTGGTTGCGTCCGCGATGAGCTTCTGGGCAGGACGCCCAACGACTACGACGTCGCCACCGACGCGACGCCCGACCGCATCAGCTCGCTCTTTCGTCGCACCAGCAAGGTCGGCGCAAGCTTCGGCGTCGTGCTTGTCAAGTACGGCCACGGCGCGTGTGCCGGCGCCGTCGAAGTCGCCACCTTCCGTTCCGATGGCTCATATTCTGACCGCAGGCGTCCGGACCGAGTCGAGTTCACAGACCCGCTCTCCGATGCACAGCGAAGAGATTTCACGGTCAACGCGCTCTTCCTCGATCCCCTCCACGACGTTGATGATTCTTCCCACGAGGGACTTCCACCCGGCCGGGAATTGACGCGGGCGCCGCACGGCGGAACCGTCGTGGACCTTGTCCGCGGAAGGCCCGATCTCGACGCGCGGACCATCCGCGCTGTCGGCGACCCCGACGCACGCCTCTCCGAGGATCACCTGCGTGCACTCCGGGCGGTCCGCCTCGCCGCCAAGCTCGGCTTCTCCATCGAGCCCGGCACCTGGAACGCCATCCAGCGGCACGCGGCCGAGCTTTCAGGCCTCAGCCGCGAACGCATCGGCGAGGAGATCCGCATGATGCTCGATCTCCCCGCCGGAAGTTCTGCGATCGCGATGCTGACAGCGCTCTCCCTCGACGCGGCGGTGCTGCAGGAACCCACGCAAGCCCGGCTTGCCGCGGCACACTGCCCGGTTCTCGCGGAGCTTTGGCGGACCACCTCCCCCCGTGCACCGGGCCTGGCGCTGGCCGCATGGGCGATCGACCGTGGGCTCGGTCCGGCCCCCCTGCTCCAGATGCCGGTCCAGGACCAATGGCAGGGCATGCCCGCGCCGATGGTGATCTCGCTCGCCGGACGCTGGCGGGATGCACTCTGCATGAGCAACGAGGAACGCGACTCGCTGGTCGCCATCCTGCACTGGGCAGGCCTGCTTGCTGGTCGGTGGAGCGCGATGCCCCCGGCCCATCAGCGGAGGACCGCGGCCAGCCCCTGGTTCGGGCATGCGTGCACACTGCTGGGAGCCCTGGGCGAGCCATTCCGATCACATTCCGAACAAATCAGGCTCCGCGCGGCGGAACTCGCCAACTCACCCCCGGGCCTTGCCCCCCCGCGTCTGGTGAATGGGGACGACCTGACGAAGGCAGGACTTCCCCCGGGTCCCCGGTTTCGCACCCTGCTTGAGTTGATCTACGATGCGCAGTTAGAGTGTCGCATTCAGACTCGGGAGGAGGGTCTGGAACTCGCACGGTCCTTGAGCGTCTGATTCTCCGTATGTTCGGGCCGGCACGCGTGCCGAACCCGGGGGATCGGGTCCGTTCTGGAGCCGACCGAGCGGTCGGTGTGCGTGGTTCGCCCCTCTGAATCTGAGAACTCTCCGCCCTGCCCGGCGGAGAGGGGTCGGAAACCGGGGCCGCAGGTCCTCCGATCGCTGATCTGCACGTGCCTCGCAAACTCCCCGCCTGGGGGGTGCCGCGAGAGGGTCCGCAACACGTTCTTGAGATTGTCCAGTCCAGGCTCGCAGGAGACTTTGCAATGCCCAGCCGCTTCACCCGTCACGCCTCGATCGCCGCCCTGGTTCTTGCGTGCGGCAGCCTCGCGTGGACGACCTCCGTCCGTGCGACGCCCTCGATGGCGGACGCTCCTTCCTACCTGTCTGACGACAAGAAGGACGACAAGACCCAGGACAAGCTGATCATGCGCAACGGCACGACGCTGATCGGCAAGATCGTGTCGGAGACGGCGACCAAGGTCAGGTTCAAGGGCGAGGTCAACGGCATCGCGCTCGACACCGAGTACGAGAAGTCCGAGATTCTCCAGATCGTCCGCGGGATTCCCAACCCCAAGGCGACCGACAGCACGGCCCCGGCGGTCCCGGCCTCGGCGGCCGATCCGATCAAGACTCCATCGCCGGCGGCGACGCCGGACGTGACGGGCAAGAAGCGCGTCTACATGCTGGACCTTGACGGGCGGTTCGGCCGCGACATCTCCGAGACGCCCATCCGCGATGCACTCAAGGATGCACAGAAGCAGAACGCCGACATCATCCTCGTGAAGCTCAACGCCGAGTGGAAGATCCAGGGCCAGGACGCGGGCGATGACGCGACGAGCTTTGACGAGCTCTTCCGAGCTGAGAAGATCGGGCCGGTGATCTCCGACGAGATCGAGCGGTGGGAGCGTCCCCCGCAGGTGATCGTGTGGGTGCAGAAGGCCATGGGCGGCGCGGCGTTCCTGCCCTTTTACTCAAAGAACATCTACTTCACCTCCGAGGGCCGGATGGGCGGCATCGGCGCCCTGACGCAGATGCTCGACGGCCGCGGCGACCAGTCTTTCCGCGACAAGCAGTACTCGCTGCGCCTTGCACACGCACGCGGCGTGGCGAACAAGTACGGCTATCCGTGGCAGATCATCAACGCGATGACGGTGACCGAGTACGTCCTGAGCGTCTCGTACGTCGGCAGCGAGGTGATCTTCCACGAGCGGATGCCCGAAGGGCCGGGCGAGGAACTCCTGACCGACGACGGCAAGGACGACCGGGTCGACACGGTCAAGCAGATCGTCGGGGGTGACGGCAACGACAACCTGACGCTCAACGCGACCACGGCGCGCAACCTCAAGGTCTCCAAGGGCACGGCGGATTCGGTCGAGGAGCTGATGACCGAGCTTGGGATCGCCCGCGACTGGGTCGAGATCAAGGACGCCAAGGCCGGCACGATCATGAACCGCTGGAGCGAGGGCTTCCAGGAGGCGATCCGCGACATCCGGACGCGGATCCCGCAGAAGATGGCCGAGATCCCCGCGGGGGGCAATTTCCAGGAGCGCAGCAAGGCTCGCTCGCAGCGCAAGCGCCTGCTCAAGGAGATGCAGGACCTCTTCCGCAAGTACCGCGAGGTCTTCGGTGAAGAGACGGCCGACGGCGAGATCGCCCGGATCGGCACCCAGATCGAGCTGATCGATCAGGAGCAGCAGCGCGACGCACAGGAGAACCGCCGCCGCTGACCGGCGCTGGGCGTCAAGACTCCTGCCCCACGTAGAACCACGACCTGAACACGAACTCTTCGGAGGCCTTCTGGATGAAACTGCTTCGGACTCTCTCGATCCTCGCCGTGGCGCTGGCGACGATGCTCGCGCCCGGCGTCGCGCGTGCCGACACGCTCAAGCTCAAGGACGGCCGGACGCTGACGGGCACCGTGACGCGCGAGACCAACGGGTACATCTGGTTCAAGTACAAGATCGGTGAACTCGAGCAGGAGAAGATGTTCGGTCCCGGCGACATCATCGAGCTCAAGCGTGACGCGGGGGCCGCCCCCGCCGAGGAGAAGCCGGCCGAGGAGGCCGCGCCCGCGGAGTCATCCAAGCCCGCCGACGATGCGGCCTCCAAGTTCCCCCCGGGCGTCCGCCGCATCGCCATCCTGACGGGCGAGGGCATGGTGGGCATGCAGATGGCCGCCAAGCCGCTCGAGGACGCGATCCCGCTGCTTGAGAAGGACGGCGTGACCGACGTTGTCTACAAGGTCAATTCCGGCGGCGGGTTCCTGCTTGAGATCCAGAAGATCAGCGACGTCCTGCACCTCAAGTACAAGCCCAAGTTCAAGCTCGTCGCCTGGATCGAGTCGGCCATCTCCGCCGCGGCGATGAGTTCCTACTGCATCGAAGAAATCTACTTCATGCCCAACGGCAACTTCGGCGGATGCACCGGATGGTCGGGAGACGGCACCGCCGTCAAGGGCCGCGGCCTCGAAGAAGTGCTCCTGATGATGGAGCGGATCTCCGCGCGGGCCAACCGCGACCCCGCGATCATGCGGGCGATGCAGATCCGCGGCGCCACCGACGTGATGCAGGAGCTTGAGATCAGCCCCCCCTCGGGCGAGCTCTCGGCGACGATCAACCCCGAGACCGGCGACGTGAAGTGGTCGCAGGACCAGCTCGGCCAGTATGTGCTCAACCCCAAGCACGGCGTCCAGATCCTGACCTTCGACTCGATCGAGGCGGAACGCTTCAAGTTCTCGGCCGGCACGGTCGCGACGCACGAAGAGCTGGCGAAGAAGATGGGCTACTCTGAGTTCGTCTTTGTCGGCAAGCCCGTGAAGGGAACGGCGTGGCCCGTCTCTGACGCCGAGCAGGTCCAGCTCGATTGGCGCAAGGGCATCTCGGAAGCGCAGGCCAATTTCGGCCGCATCCGCGTCAGCTACGAGACTTCGGTCGCCCAGGCCGCAAGCTCGCAGGACCGCCAGACCCGTGCATCCTTCGTCAACCGTGCACGCGGGCACCTCAACACGCTCAAGACCATCGCACGCAAGTTCCCGATCTTCGTGATGTTCTACCAGCTCAACAGCGACTTCTTCGAGCAGGAGGAAGAACGCCTCCGCAATCTGCTCCGCTGAGCTGGTTGAGCCCCATGACGCACACACGGAGCCCCGGCACACGCCGGGGCTTTTTCATGCACATGGACACACGCGCTGCGGTCCCCTCGATGCCCCGCCGCCCTGCCTGCCTTGATGCCTTGATGCCTTGACGTCTTGATGCCCTGGTCCCTCGCCGCTTCGCCGCCCCGCCACCACGCGCCCCTACTCCTCACCCTTCCCCACGTACACGACAAAGTCGCCCCGGCCCTTATCCTCCTCCGGCATCGACCACGCGTGTGCATCCACGAAGCTCACCGTCACCACCCGCGCGGATGGACGAAGCTGACGCAGCGCCAGGATCGTTCCGCCCTCAAGATCAACGTGGAACCGTCCCACCACCAGCAGCACGGGACGTCGACCTGCCTCGAGCCCGCGCTGGATCGACTCTGCCATCGTCCAGTCCCACATCGACTGGCTTCGGAAGATGGGGTCAAGACGCGAAAAGTCCGCCGCCGACGGTTCATCCCCGTGTGCTGCCTTCTCCCCCGCGGGCGTTGAATCCGGAGACATCACTTGGTTGAAGCGATCGCGGTAGGCGCCGGTGGGGACAGAATCGGGGATCCGAAAGAGCCTGCGCTGTTCGGCCGTCAGCGTGGTCAGCCGCTCGTATCCATCCGTGCGAGCGATCCGGACATAGCGCCGCGGGGCATTGGCGGCGATGACCGGCACGCCCGTGGCCTTGGCCGCTTCAACCATCGCGCGGTGACCGGCGGGATAATTGCCCGCCGAACGCCCGGCGGCCTTGCGGAAGGCGGCCTCATCGGTGATCCCCGCGAGATAATCATCCAGCGCATCCTGCTCGTCGCGTTCAAAGAACTCCATCGCGAGCGCGGGCGATGCGCCGGTGCGGGACCGCTGGAGCACATCGTCCCACAGCGCGGCCGCGGAGGCAAGACCCAGCGGGTGACCGTGGTTCTCGCCGACCAGGATGACATCCGCACCGGAGGCGGTATCGACCAGTTCATCCCACCGCGAGGGCGAGCCGTCCCCGCGGAAGACCATCACACTCCTGGCGTCGGGCGCAAGGCCGATGGGGACATCGATCCCTTCCTCTTCGTCGCGCTCACGGCCTGCACACCCGGCCGTGTGCATGGCGCCCGCGACCGAAACAAGCATGGCCGCGATGAGGGATGAACACGTCCGATGTGCATGGCTCTGCATGGACGCATGATACCGCAGATCAACCCCGCCTCACCGTCGCCCGGGAAGTAACAGCGCGACCCGGTCACCCCTCCCGGACTTCCGCCGACCGGGATGTGCCGCCCTCATCAAGCCCCCTCTCGGCGGGTTCGAGTTCGGGGGAGGAACTGGCGTCGTCGGCGGCCGCGGAGACTGCTTCGGACTTCCTGGCGGGCACCAGGAGCGAGGCAATGATGCCCGTCGCAAGGAGGCCCGCGACGATCGCCAGCGAGACCTGCGGCTCGATGTGGATGTACTTGCTGATGAGCATCTTCACGCCGATGAAGGCCAGCACGAAGACCAGCGCGATCTTGAGATAGTGGAAGCGGTCGATCACGGCGGCCAGTGCGAAGTACATCGATCGCAGGCCCAGGATCGCAAAGATGTTGGAGGTGAAGACCAGGAACGGATCGGAGGTGATCGCAAAGGCCGCGGGGATCGAGTCGATCGCGAAGATGACGTCGGTCCCCTCGATCACCAGGAGCACGAGGAAGAGGGGTGTGGCGACGCGCTTGCCGTCGATGCGGGTGAAGAAGTTGTTGCCGTCGAGTTCGTTGGTCAGGGGAAAGAGGCGTCGGGCGATCCGGGCCGCGATCGTCTTCTCTGGGTCGATCGTCTCCTCGTCGGAGATGAGGATCTTGACGGCGGTGTAGATCAGCAGCGCGCCGAAGACGTAAAGAACCCAGCTGAACTGCTGGACCAAGAGCGTGCCGGCCCCGATCATCGCGCCGCGCATCAGCAGGGCGCCCATGATGCCCCAGAAGAGCACGCGGTGCTGGAACTTCTGGGGAATCTTGAAGAACCGGAAGATGAGCGCGATGACCAGGATGTTGTCCATGCTCAACGCGTACTCGATGAGCCACGCGTTGAGGAACTTGGCCGTCGCCTGCATGCCGGTCTTGGGAAGAGGCTCTGAGCCGGCCCCGGCCTTCTCAGGATGGAGCGTCGCGATGTTCTGGAAGTTGGTGTCGTACATCCAGTAGACCGCGCCGGCAAAGCCCAGCGCCAGCACCACCGTCACCGCCGTGAAGAGCATCGCCCGCTTGACGCTCACGGATTCTGACTTGCGGCTCAGCACGCCAAGGTCGAGCGCAAGCAGCGTCAGTACGAAGGTGATGAATGCGGTCCACAACCAGAACATCAGGTACTCCGGGGCGTCCTGTCTTCACGACGCCGCAATCACCGGAGTCCCCGTACGGAATCCGGCCCCCGTGTGCGTGCTCCACGCTCGCGCGAGGGGGAAAGATAGAACCGGTCCCGCGCCCGAACAATTCCCGCGACTCCGAAAGAAGCCCGCCCGCCCCCGGTGAAACCCGCCCATGAAAAAGCCCCGCCTTCGAGGCGGGGCTGCAGGTCCAATCCATAGGTCAATCCGAACGTGATCAGAAGCGCGGAGGCCGGTTTTCACCCTCGGGAGCGGGTTCGTCACCCTCCATGGGTTCCTCGGCGTCGCCGCCCATCGCCTGCATCTCGGCCGCGATGTCGCTGATCGTCTCGATCACGTCGTTGGGGATCACGATGCGCAGGCTCATCGCCCCGCCGTTCATGGCGCCGGCAAGGGCGACAGGGCCCATCTTCTCGGGGGTCTTGAAGGGCGCTCCCCCCGTCTGCATCGCGATGAACGGCCCGACCATGTCGATGATGCCCTTCACGCCCACGAAGGCCTCGACGAGCCGGTCGGGCGGGAGACGCTTGACGACATTGCCGAACTCATCGTTGGAGAGCTGGCTCGTCTTGCCGTTGGCCGCGTCGATCGCGGCCGACATGTTCTGGGGGCTCGAACCCATCGTCAGGATGACGCCATTGTCGGCCTGGGCGACAAGGCCCGAGGGACCGGGGCCCATGCCCCAGATCATCATCGCCGCCTGCTGTGCAGTGGGATCGTTCATGTCCTGGGGAATGACCATCTGCCAGGAATCAAACTTCTTGCCGTTGGATTCGACGGCCTGGGCCTTGTACGTCGACTTGAACTTCATCCCCTGGACTTCAAGGCCGTTGATCGACTCCATCACGCTCTTGACATCGGCGGCAAAGCCCGCGGGATCCTTGGTCTGGTAGAAGGCGGTGGTCGAGGTCAGCATGCCCCCCATCAGCCCGGCGGGAGGAATGCCGACCTGCATGGAATAGCCCTCGGCCTTCTCGTAAAGGCCCATGAACTTGTCCATGGGAAGACCCGCCGCCTGGACCTCGCCGTTCTGGGGCGCCAGTGCACGCACCCATTCACGGACCTGCGGCGAGGACATGTCCATCGACATCGCAAGCAGGAAGGGCGTCGAGGGGTAGGTCTTGCTCAGGGTCGAGGCCTTGCCGTCGATCTGGAACATCTTGGAGTGCTCGGTGCCCTCCTTGAACTGCCCGATCATGTCAAAGACCACCGCGGCGTCGTCCATCGTGAGCGTCATGACAACCGCCTGGCCTTCCTTCTCGAAGGCATCGGCGGCGTGGTCGGCCGTCTCGGCCATGCCGGCGACCGGGTTCTGACCATCGGGCCCGCCGGGGATCATCACCTCGGCCTGCTGCTTGAGCCGGCCGGTGCCGGCCTGGAGACCCTCGTTGGCAAGCTGCGCCGTCAGATAGACAACCAAGTCCGCCGTGTCGGCGGCCTTGGAACCCGAAGACCCCATCGCCTTCTTCAGACCGGCCGAGGAGTTCTTTCCCAGCGTGAAGGTGTCCACCACGCCCTCGACCGGGCTCATGAAGACGTAGCCGTTGCCGCCGTCCTTCATGTAGACCGGCTGGCCATCAAGGTCGGCGGTCATCACGCCCGTTCCCTGTGCGTTCATCGCGCCGGTGAACGCCTTGGCGTCGCTCACGGGGACGACCATCACCGGCCGGGGCTCACCCTCGGTCCCGCCGCCCTGGGGCGTGAGGAGGACAATCATCGCCGAGCCGTCCTTGGTGAGCCCGGGGGTGTTGAGCATCTGCTCCATCATCTGGATCGGGGAGCCTTCGACATCCGCCTCGAAGACTTCGACGAGCCTCATCACGCGTCCGTGGAGCTGGTCCATGTTGCGGATGGCGATGACGCCCAAGGCGCCCTCGGGGGCCTTGTCCATGATCGGAGGGAGGTCAGCGCGGGCCGAGGCGGCAAGTCCGCACACCGCCGCCAGCATGGCCACCGTCACCTGGATCCCGCGTTTACAACCTGCCGAAGCACGCGTCATAGTCACTGTCCTTTTCTCTTGATCCCCCGAACATGCACACGGCCTCCACGTGCCGCGATGCATGGCGAGTATATGTCTGGAGTTGGCTTCAGCGCCGGTTCTCGGACCCGGGAAGGAGCCGACCTGGAAGCACCAAAGCCCCGCGTCACGCAGGGCGAAATGGATTCGGTGGTTTGGTCGTCAGCGCTCCGACCAACCTGGATTTTTGCTCGGATTTGCCGGATCTTCTCGGGCCGGCGGCGCTGCAGACCGGCGGTTCAGGCCGCGGACCTGGTCTGGCTCGTGCCCCGGCCGACCGATGCCCACAGTCGACGGAGCGAGGAGAGTGCTGCCCCCGCCCTCGATCGGGCACGGTCGGCGATGCCGTGACGCTGGTTGAGTTCACCCGCCTTGTCGACGCCCGCGCGTGCACACCCCGCCACGCTCCCCGCGGCACGCTTGACGGCGGCCTGCGTCGCCCATGTGCAGGCGACCGCCGCCTTCTGCGCCATGTCGCGTGCACCCCGGATCACGGATTTGAGACCTTGCCTCTGGCGATCGAGCCGCACCGCGCGACGAACCATGAAAATGCTCGTGACGGCGATGATCGCGCTCCCCCACAGCCATGAGACCACCGCTCGCCCGGGCTCCATCACCTGGGAGGCAGCCATCGCGTTGGTCGCCAGGAGCAACCCACCCGAGGCCATGAGCGACCCGACAAAGCCGCCGCGGAGTGCACGCACCGGCGTCGGCAAAGGTCTGGGGCCCGAATCAACGACCTGGAACGACGCGTCCTGTGCGGGGTCGGCCGGAGCTTTCCCGGAAGCCTTGGCGGCCGGTTCGTGCGTATCGCCAAAGACCCACCACAGGCCTTTGTACCCGCTCCAGAGGATCCAGACCGGTCCTGTCGCGATTCGCCAGATCAGCCCCAAAGTACCCATGGCGTGCTCCCATACCGGCCCAACCGACCGGCACGGGGATTTGTTCGGAGGAGCGGGCGAACGGTTTCATCAACCCGCTGTGGCAACCCGCACACGCCTACTTCTTCTCGGACGTGGCGGGAGTCGGAGCCTGCTCGGGTGCCGCGGCGGGCGGGGGCGAGGACTTGGTCTCTTCGAGCTTGATCGAAGCCGAGTTGATGCAATACCGCAGCCCCTTGGGGCCGGGTCCATCGTCAAAGACATGCCCCAGGTGCCCGCCGCAGCGTGTGCACGTCACTTCGGTGCGGACCATGCCGTAGCTGGTGTCGACGCTCTCGGTGATGCCGCCGGCCTTCTCGGAAAAGCTCGGCCAGCCGCAGCCGGAATCAAACTTGTCCGTCGAGGTGAAGAGAACTTCCCCGCACCCTGCACACCGGTAGACGCCGGGGGTCTTGGTATTCCAATAAGCCCCGGTGAAGGCCCGTTCGGTGCCCTTCTCACGGAGCACGTGGTACTGCTCTGGGGAGAGTTCAGCCCGCCATTGTGCATCGGTCTTGATGATCTTGCCTCCGGTATCAGCGCCCGCCGCCTGCTTCGAGGAAGCCTCGCCGGAGGCTGCCGAAGGCTGGACCGCGCTGCTGGGTGTGCTTCTCTTGGATGAAGAATCGGCCTGGGGAGATTCAGAAGTGCCGCACCCCACCAGGGAGAACATCGCGGCGGTGAAAACCGCCCACGAGGCTGCAAGCAGTGCCGAACCCCTCGCTGTCGTGTGCATGACCTGGCTCCGGTTCCTTCCCATCAACTGTTCGGGTCCGCCGTCGCCGCGGATGCGGGATCGAACAGAGAAGTCCTGTCCAACCCCGGGTATCTGATGCCGGCCGGCACGCTGCGTTTCAGGCAAACCCGCCGGGATTTTACTGCTCGAATTCCTGCTCGAGCCGGGCACGCTCATCCTGCTCCTCAAACTGGTCGAGAAGGTCATTCTCTTCGATGCGGGGCTCGCGTCCCTCTTCGAACGCCTTGCGCTGCTCGGCGGTGAGCACGGCGATCATCGACTCGTAGGTCTCTCGCTGAATCCTGTTCTCATCTTTCTGGTACGACTCACGCATCTTCAGGAGGTTCTGGTAATCCGCGTTCTCATCGGAGATTCGCGTCGCGTTGCGGTCCTCGACGAACTTCCTGACCCGCTTATAGATCGCCGCGTTGGCGTCGGAGACCAGTTCGACGAGCCGGCGGTGCTGCTCGGTGCTCAAGGTGCTGATCTTGACGAGCGAATCGAAGGGGAACCGATCCGTCAGGTCGGTCATGTACATCTCGTTGCGTGCAAAGAGAACCTCAAATCGCGTGCGCAGCTCGTCGCCCCGCTCGGGAGAGAGGCTCCCGGCGATCGTCCTGACTCCCGTCTTGAGCGTCTCTGAGAGCTTTTCTACCGACTGCGCCTGGGCCGCCTCAAGCTGCTGAAGATCGCCCGAGGTCACCCCCCAGCGGGCCTGCAGCCATTTGCCCGTCGCGTCGAGGTATTTGCGGGCGATGACGTCGAGCGACTGCATCACCGTGTCGACGGACGGCTCGACGGCCGCACGCTCCTGGTCGGTGAGCTTCATCTCGTGGAGGAGTGAATCGATCTCAAGCTGGCTGTTCAGCTGGGACTGGATCAGGTCGCTGACCCTGCGTGCACGCTCGTAGGTGCTCCAGCGCGTGAGCTGCTCGGGGGTCAGAATCACGTCCCGCACCTGGAGGAGCCAGTCCTTCTCGATCGCGGCTCTCCGGGCGGCAAACCGCTGGTTCTCGGCGGTGTTCAGGTCCTTGACCTTGGGCTCTTCCATCCGCGATTCGTAATCCTCCCGCCGACGGTCGTAGAGCCGACGCTGGAGCATGTGCTCGTACATGCTGCCGCTGGTGATCGTTCGCAGGATCGAGAGCTGTTCCTGGTCGAGTGCGAAGTGGTTTCGGACCAGCTCGATCTCGTCGCGCCAGGAAGGATCGCGCTGGTTGTAACGCGAGAGGGCGAGCGTCTCCTGTGCATGGGCCTTGCCGACCGGCCCGATGGCGGCCCCGAGAAGCCACAGCGAGCCGCAAAGGACCGCCGTGCTCACGATCGAGGATCGACGCCGTGTCCGGCGGGTCTCAGCGTTCACGCTCGACCTCCGCTCCAGCGCGGCGGGCGCTCCACCCCAAGGGCGGTTCGAGCCCCGCTTCAAAGGCCTCGCGCTGGGCGGGCGTCAACTCGGCCATGAGCTTCTCGCGGAGGTCCCGCATGATCTTCTGCTGCCGCTCGCCGGCGTTGTCAAAGTCGGCGCTGCCGTCAAATTCCTTTCCCGACGCCCACGCCTCGTACGCGGCGATGATCGGCTTGAACTGCACAGCGCCCTCTGACTGTGCACGCCGGACCTGTGCGCGCATCGCGGCCCGCTGCTCCTTGCTCAGCGTGCTGATCCGCAGGAGGTCGGCCACGACCGAGTCGTCGAGCATGCGCATCATCTGCGCAGCGCTCTGCAGCTTGCAGACGTCGAGCAGCCGCTGAAACTCGGCGGCGTTCTCCGGCGAGAGGTCCGCGCAGATCACCTTGACGCCCCGGGCCACCAGCTCGCTCAGCCTCTGGACCTCGGCCTGGCGCCGGGTCGAGAGCTTCTCAAGCTCCGCGTACATCGAGGCCACCTTGGGATTCTCCCAGTCGCCGGTGCGCTCGATCAGCGCGACCTTTTCGTTGTAGATCGCCCGCAGCCGCAGGAGCTCCGTGGCCGGCTTCTCCATCGATTCGTACAGCTCGCGGATGTGCAGATCGGCCGCGGCGCGCTCCGCCGAGGTCAGCGGGATCGAACGCAGCAGCGCTTCGAAGTCCGCGCCCAGGCCGTCCGCCCCCAGCCGCAGCGCGAACATGGTCCGGTGCGAGAGGTATCTTCGCCAGGCCTCATCCGATGCGCCAGACGCGGTGCGGAGATCGGAGAGGAACGACCGCTCGATCTTTTCCCGGCGATCACAGAACCTCCCATGAAAC
>DATGXW010000014.1:0-15182 GCA_035298585.1 Phycisphaerales bacterium | reverse complement strand
TTCCGCACGTTCTCGGGTTTGGCTGGCAACCTCGCAAAGCTGTGTCACTATGAGAGGAGTCCCCGCATCGCGCGGGTTGTCCGGGTTCTGGGGTTCTGGGGTTCTGGGGTTCTGGGGTTCTGGGGTTCTGGGGTTCTGGGGATTTGAATCGTCGCGGGGGCTGCGCTGGGGAACATTGCACTTCATCGCGCGACGCACACGCACGGGTGGCCGCGCATGGTGACAAACCGTGTGCACGCACATGCACACGGTGTCTATTCCGGGGAGCTTGTCATGCACAATCAAATGAATCGGGGTATGGTTCTATCCGCGCTGGTTCTCGGGCTTGGTGCAGGCGCTGCGTGCGCGCAATCAGAGCCCTGCGAGATCCCACTGCTCAACTGCGGCGACATGCCGTACCTCCTGCCCGGGCAGACCTGGACCGCCAACCCGGGGTGGACTCCCAACCGCTTGCCGGGCGTGGCGTTCATGCTGACCAACGGCAACTTCTGTTCGGCCAACGCCGAGAGCAACTACCGGGGTTTGAACCAGTACTGGTGCGATCCGGTGGATGATCCCAACTGCACACTGGAGAACTCACTGACCGGCGTCGAAGTGCTGGAAAGTTACATGAACGCGGCGTGGGCCATGGGCTTCCGCAGGTTCATGCTGTACGCCCCGGCCGGCACGGTGTGGGGCGGGAGTCTCCCCGATGGACCCGATGCCGGCAGCCAGCCCGATACCGCCGGACAGGAGTACCTCGCCAGCTCACAGACCAAAACCATCCCGCCGGAGAAGTGGGAAGAGTTGGCCACGATGCTCGCCGGGTGGATCTCCACCCATCAAGGCGCGTGGGTTGAGGTCTACGGGACCATCGCCACGATGAACAACCCCGAGGAACGCTGCCTGGGACCCAGCCAGCGCTTCCCGGAGTACTACTTCCCGACCGACACGATCATCGTTCCCGAAGGCACATGTACATCGGGCGTGAAGGTCAAAGGGTGTCCCTACGCCGGGTGCACGGTCTTCGCGCCATCGCCGTTCGTGCAGGATGACGTGTGTGCGTTCGACGCCAACATCAAGCCGTGGCAGGATCTTGGGATCAAGCGGTACTGGCTCGACTCGGCTGCACGCGAGGCTGACAACTTCTTCGCCTACTTCACGGAACTCGCGTATTGCCCGCTGTACAAGGAGGGGATCGGCTCCAAGCACTTCCTGGGGATGGAGTCGATCCCTTCGGACGACATCGGGCTGGGCGGACCGCAGGGACCCGGCGTCATCGACATGGGCCGGGCGGTGGTCGCGCCGGCGATTGCGTTTCCGAACGTGTTCTTTGATCGAGACCGATTCCAGAACTGGGATGTCTCCGCGCAATCTCAGTCGACCGAGCTTGTCGCCGTCCTAGATCCTTCACAAGGTTTCATGGGACTTAACACGTTGAAGGGTGTGCTTCGGTGGAGCCAGCGAGGCTTTATTCCATGCATCCCCAATCCCGACCAGGCGCTCAGCAGCGTCCTGATCAACCGAATCAAGCGCGTCTACGACTTCGGGATCATCCGGCCCGGCGACTTCAACGGTGATGATGTCATCAACGCACAGGATGTCACCGACTTCAGTGCGGCGTACAACTGCCACGTCGGCATGACCAGCGGGTGCAACTACGCACACGGCGACATGGACCAGGACAACGATGTGGACATCCGCGACTACAACAAGTTTACGAGCTACTACCTCATGGACCTGCCGATCGACCTGGGTGAGTGCAACGACGCCGACGCCGTGGATGCGATCACGCGGAGCACATTGCCCGGGTGTTTTTAATCCGGCGAGCACGTGAGATTTCCTTGCGACGAGAGGCAGATTGTGCGAGCATCAGAACCTCAGAGCACCCGAGGATGTACTCATGAACACGAATCGATCGAGCACGGCTCTTGTGATCTGCATCCTCACCTTGCTCGTTGCGACAGAGAGGCATTCCCACGCCTCCGTCGTCATCCACGACAACCGCGACGGCACGTTCCAGTGGACCCCCACCGTCTACTTGGGAGATGGCAATCCGATCTACGGGAACTTTCTGGACATCCGGCAATCCCCTGAGCAGAGTGGCGAGCAGAAGGCCGGCACGCTTCAGCAATGGTTCTCGTATGGTTTCACTGGCTCTAGCCCTGGAATATGGCTGATGCAGGGTGAGCAGGGAACTGAAATCGCTGATGCGGAAAGTGGGAAGGACGTGTACTGGAACGGATCCAATCACTGGACAGTGCCCATGCGTGAGTACGAGTGGGGACAGTCGGTGCAATCACATGACAACTGGGCATCTTACGCTGTTTACTACTACTCCCTCCCATTCTCCTTCGGCATGACCGGCGGCCTTCCCTGGATCGATGACCTCACCTACTTCGGCGTCCGCATCAAGAACGTCGACAACACCTACACCTATGGCTGGGTGCTCTTTGAAGACTGGTCCAAGCCCCTCATGTGGGCCTACGAGACCACGCCCAACACGCCGATCCAGATTCCGATCCCCGCACCGAACGCGTTGGGGCTGATGCTCGCCGGCACCACGCTCACCCTGCGGAGGAAGCGCTGATGCGGCCCCCGGGGATTGCCACGCTGATCGCTGCGCTGATGCTTGCCGCGTATGCACCGCATTCCCACGCCGCCGTCGTCATCCACGACAACCGCGACGGCACGTTCCAGTGGACTCCCACCGTGTATCTCGGAGACAGCAACCCCATCTACGGAACTTTTTTGGACATCAGAAAGTCGCCAAGTCAAAGTGGAGAGGCGGGACCGGGGACAATTCACAAGTGGTTCTCGTATGGGTTTACAGGATCGAGTCCCGGTATTTGGGATGTTCGCGGTATCCAAGGTGCCGAAGTCACTCACAGCAATGAGTGGAAAGATCGATTCTGGAATGGTTCCTGGCATTCCACGGTGCCCATCCGGGAATACCAATCCAGCGAATTTGTGTCGGGCGACGGCAAGTGGTTCACGTGGGCGGGATACTACTACTCCCTCCCCTTCTCCTTCGGCATGACCGGCGGCCTTCCCTGGATCGATGACCTCACCTACTTCGGCGTCCGCATCAAGAACGCCGACAACACCTACACCTATGGCTGGGTGCTCTTTGAAGACTATTCCAAGCCCCTCATGTGGGCCTACGAGACCACGCCCAACACGCCGATCCAGATTCCGGTCCCTGCGCCTGCCTCGCTGGGCGTGATGCTCGGGTGTGCAGGGCTGGCGACCTGCACGCGACACCGGTCAAGCGCCTCCAGGCTCGCATGAAATGCTCTTCACGCCCTCTTCCGCCCCGGGTCCGGCCATTCCACTAGAATGGGACCATGGCAAGCGTCTGTTTTTACTTCCAGGTCCACCAGCCGTACCGCCTCAAGCGCTATTCCGTCTTCCACACCGACCCCTTCTACTTCGACGACGCGAAGAACGCGGAGATCTGCAGGAAGGTCGCAGACAAGTGCTATCGCCCCGCGACGGCACTGATGCTCGACCTGGTCCGGCGGCACAAGGGCAACTTCAAGATCAGCTACGCCATCACGGGCGTGGTGCTCGACCAGATGCAGGCCTGGTGTCCGGACGTGATCGACCTCTTCAAGGCGCTCGCCGACACGGGGTGCTGCGAGTTCGTCGGCGAAACCTATTGCCACTCGCTCTCGTTCCTCTACAGCAAGGAGGAGTTCAAGGAGCAGGTGGAGATGCACACCCGGAAGATCAAGGACCTCTTCGGCCAGACACCCCGGGTCTTCCGCAACACCGAGTTGATCTACAGCAACGAGCTTGCGGCCTACCTGGCCGAGATGCGTCTGCCGGACGGCTCGCCGCGGTTCCTGGGCGCCCTCTGCGAGGGTGTCGATCGGCATCTTGGCTTCCGCTCGCCCAACTACGTGTACCAGCCGCCGGAGATGCCAGGACGCAACCTCAAGTCGGTCGGGGGCCGGCCCTTCGGGCTGCTCCTCAAGAATTATCGCCTCAGCGACGACATCGCCTTCCGCTTCAGCAACCGCGGATGGGCCGAGTGGCCGCTGAGCGCGGAGAAGTTCGCCAAGTGGGTCCACCAGATCAACGGGGACGGCTACCTCTGCAACCTCTTCATGGATTACGAGACCTTCGGCGAGCACCAGTGGGCCGAGACGGGGATTTTTGAGTTCCTCAGCAAGCTCCCCGAGGCGATCTTCGACGTCGCGCCGGGCGAGAACCACTTCAACACGGTCTCCGAAGCCCTGTCCCGGTTTGATCCGGTCGGGACGTACGACGTCCACGAGTTCATCTCGTGGGCGGACACCGAGCGCGACCTGACGGCGTGGCGCGGCAACGCGATGCAGTGGAACGCGCTTGAGGAAACATACAGGCTCGAGCACGAGATCAAGAACAAGCTCGCCGAGGCGACCGCCAAGGGCGACGCCAAGCGGGCCACGCACCTGGCGTATGCACTCGAAGACTGGCGCAAGCTCACGACCAGCGACCACTTCTACTACATGTGCACCAAGTACTTCGCCGACGGCGACGTTCACAAGTATTTCAACCCGTACGACTCCCCCTATGACTCGTACATCAACTTCATGAACGTGCTCGACAACCTGCGGACCCGGCTGGCCGGGCCGGTCCCCGAGTATGCCGCCACCGCGCCTCGCTGAGTGTGCATCGAGCTAGAATCGGAACGAAAACACCCTGAGGTGGGGTGGCAGAGCGGTTGAACGCGCCAGACTTGAAATCTGGTGTACCCGTCAGGGTACCGGGGGTTCGAATCCCCCCCCCACCGTTTCAAAGGTTGCAACGAGTGCATGGCGGCAATGGGGGCACCTGAAACCGCCCTGTCGGAACGCTCGTGCCCCATCAACAAGGACCGTAACTCCCAGCGGCTGCATGGTTCTCAGTGCCCGGCTGTCCGCCCGATGCGGCCTGCTGTCTGCTGTCTGCTGTCCGCTATTTCATCACCACGATCGTCTTGAGCGGGCCCTGTGCATCGGTGCCGTTGAGCGCGCTGGGCGCGGCCTCGAAGGGGATTTTGCTCCCGACCAGCGGGGCCAGTTCGATCGTGCCCGATCCCAGGAGCGAAACCGCCTCGGCGAAGTCTTCGCCGCGGACACCGACGAGTTCAACCTCCTGGTGTGCAATCTGCTCCAGCACCTCGGCCGGCACCACAGATGCACGGAATCCCACGGCATGCGAGAGCAGGATTCTCCCGCGCGGGCGGACAAGCTGGAGCGCCAGGCGCAGCCCCTCGACCGTGCCCGTGACGTCAAGGACGACATCCTGGTCAGCGCGTCGGCCCGCTTCGTGGGAGGGCCGGTGCCTGATCCCCCACTTTTCGCACACGGTGGCGGTGCCGGGCGTCTCTCCCAGCACCCGGACGGTGTCACGCCGGCGGCCGATCAGCAGTGCCGTCAGGAGGGCGACGGGGTTATCGCCCAGCACGGTGATGAACGGCTTGGTGGTCGCGGGGAGTGCACGTGCAAGGTGTGCGGCCGCCGCCAGGACCGCGGCGAGCGCGGCGTCATCATCGTGGACGCTGGACGGGAGCTCGAACGTCGCGGCGAGCGGAACGGCGACCAGCTCGCTGAGGCAGCCGTCACGCGTCTCGACGAGCTGGGTGCGCTGCTTGCAGTGGATGGAGAGACCCTGGCGGCAGCGATCGCAGGTTCCGCACGACCATGCGGGCGCGATCGCCACGCGGCGGCCGAGGATCTCGCGCGGGATGGGCTTGCCCGATCGGTCGAGGCCGCCCTCGATGATGCCGGTCCCCTCGCGCCCGGGGGTCAACGCCGGCCGGGCGAGTGCATCGAGGCGGTGGAGCGCCACCCGGTTCAGGCGGACGACCACCTCTCCCGCCGCGGCGATCGGCGTCGGCGCACTCTCGGTCATCATCCACCGACCTTGTACCGCGCGGATCGCCTTCAACCAGTCTCTCCCTCGATGGACGCGGTCGGGGCCGCGGGACTACTGCACATCGATCGCCTTGTTGAGCCGGATGGTGCCCGCGACATCCTCGAGCGTGACATAGACGCGCTGGCCGCGGAGGCCGCCGGCCCGTTCATACCGGAAGGCGCGGACGCCCACCGCGCCGGGCATCAGGTTGGTCATCACGGCCTTGCTGCGCGCCAGGCCCGGGGCAAAGGCGGTGAGCTGAAGGTCAAGAGGGGCCGAACCGCGGTTGGAGACGTAGGTCTCGATGATGACGTTCTGATTTTCATCGAGCCTTGCCGCAAGCTGCATGTCAAGGAGCGATGAACCAAGCTCGACCTCGCGGTGGATGCGCATGGCGCCCAGCGTCTGGTCGGAGGCGGCCTCCACATCGAGCACGAACTCCTTCTTCCCGGATTCTTCGCCGGGGCTGAAGGTCATCTCGATGGGGATTCTCATTTCCTTGCCCGGGTCTACCACCACGCGGGCTTGACGAGGCGAGATGCGCCAGCTCCGGTCGCGGCGCGACTCTTCACCCTGAACACCGCCGGGCTTGACGACGCGGACGCTCACGTCGATCGGGACGGGCCAGGGATTGGAGACGACGATCGCGTGATCGTTTCCCGGTCCATTGACCTCGATGAAGGGAGGATCGACGCGCACGCCGGCCTGGAAGAGCGCCAGCCGCGGGTCAACGCCCTCGACGATGATCGGTTCATCGGCCAGGGAGAGGAGGACTTCGGGGGTCCTGCCGTTGGCGAGCCGCGAGACGCGGAGGATCGCGCCGGCGTCTGCTTCCTCGGCGATGGGGATCTCGTTGCCGAAGATGTCGTAGGCCCTGGGGGTTGCCAGGCCCAGGAACGCACGGAGCGTCTGGGTCGGCATCCCCGACTCGTTCCAGGCGATCATGAGGCCCTGGTCGGTGGCGTCGAGGCTTCCCTCGGGGCTGAAGATAAGGGCGCGAAGGCCGGGACCCGCGGGCAGTTCACCGACAAAGCGCCGCCCGCTCAGCTTGGGGATCATGGCGCTGAAGGCGGCAAGCTCGGGCTTGGGGTTCAGGCTGCGTGCCTGAAACTCGTTCCATTCCCAGGGCTCGTGGAGCGCGACCGATGCACGGGGATCATCGCCCATGGCGCGCCAGAACTCGGCGAGCCTGCGGACGACTTCCGCGGCTCCGTCACGCTGTTCATGGCGATCATCAAAGGCGGTCCCCAGGACGAGCGAGATCTCCGGTCCATTGCGGCCGGCCTGCGGCGCGCCGCTCCTGGGCCTCAGCGAGGCGATGGAACCGGCGGGCATATCTTCAGGAACGAAGACGCGCAGCGCAGCCTCGTCGGGCAGACTCCGCAGGACGTCGTCGGTGATCGCCAGGTCCGCCCGCCAGGGGACGCAGAGAATCGGTCCGGGCACGAGGCGCTCGAAGACCTTCTGGACGTTGGCGAGCGTCGCAGCGCGGTTGGAATCCCAGAAGATGCGGTCATCCCAGGCGGGCCCCACTTCCCAGCGGCGGATGCTCTGGCCGAACCGGTCGAGGTAGCGATCGACAAAGGGAGCCCAGAGCTCCGGTCCGCGGCGTGCGAGCTCCCAGGGATCACCGGGATCGACGCGGGCGGCGTCGGCGAGCTCCTTGGGAAGCCGGGGCATGCTCAGCGTGACCTGCTTGCCCCGCTCCAGGAGGCGTGCGATGAGTGAACCGGTGCCGCTCACGGCCTTGCCGTCGGCGGCGTTCTCATCAAAGAGGCCTTCCCAGAGGGGCACCGTGACCGCGCCGACGCCAGTCCGGGCCAGCAACTCGGGAAGGAGCGCGCCCAGCGACTTCTCGGGGCGGACGGCGATGACCTCGAACCTGCGCACGTCCGAGAGTGTTCCGTCGAGCTCCGAGCGGATGCCGGAGGTGGAGGCGGCGGCGGCTCGGCCATCAAGCCAGAGGAAGTCGACCGAGGTGGTCGCGAGCGTCTTGCCTTCGCCCAGGACCTCCAGCGTGGCCCGGTACCAGCCGAGCTGCTCGATCCGAGGCTGCCACGCGGCCTGCGAGCGACCGGTGGTAAGGTTGCGGTCCTGCTGGTCGACGATCTCCCCCGCGGCGTCGAACACCGTCAGCCGGACGCTCAGCTTCTCGCCGGTAAGGTCGCGCACGATGAAGTTGAGGTCGGGCCGCGCGGGCCTGAGGAAGATGTTGCTCGACACCGCGGTCGAGATGTCGATCCGGGGGACCTGCGAGACCTTGATGTCGTCGAACCACGCGGCGCCCTCGAAGTCCTCGTCATACACCTGCCGGGGACCGAGGGTCCTGGGCTCGAACTCAACGGGCTGGAGGAGCTGAAGTTCGAGCTGCAGGAACGCGGCCTTGGCGAACTCCCCCTCGATCTCGATGCGCAGGGGCGTCCACGTGCCCGGCGAGACGACCAGGTCGCTGGCCTTCTGGCTTTCGACGATGGGATTGCCGTCGGTGTCGAGCAGGCGGGCGACCATCCGCGCCCGTGCATGGCGGATCTGCTCGGTGAGCACATACCCGGTCAGTGCGTAGTCCGCCCGGTTGAAGACGGGGAGCACACCGCGTTCCAGGAGCAGGCTGGTGCTCCCGCCGCGGGTGGGGAGCTTGACCGCGCCCACCCCCCCGTGCGTGTGGGTTCCATCCAGCTCCGCCGCATTCCAGATCGGAAACCCAGGCCGCTCGCGGCCGGCATCCTTCGAATCCTGCGCGCGGACCCAGTACATGGGCACGGGCGCGGAGCTGGTCTCGATCTCTTCAAAGTCAAAGAGATGGGCCACCCGCTGCGCGAACGCCGGCCGGCGGTCCTTGCGTGGGGGCGTTTGACCCTCCGTCGGCGGATCCTGCGCGATCGGCGCGGCGCAAAGGGCCGCGGGCGCAAGGATGGCGCAGAGCCCGACCACCGCCGCCACCAGCGCGCGCACGCCGCCCGTCGACCTGCGTGGGAGAAGGGCCATCGGTGGTGATATCGGACCGTTGTCGGTCGAACTTGTACGAGACCGGATCACGCGGGGTGACTACGCACGGCTCATGCCATCTGGTCGCGGCGTGCACGCAGCAGTCGGCCGGTGACCTGCAGGATAAGGATGGTGACCAATCCGTACCCAAGCCAAACAAAGGCGCAGAGGGCAAGGAACTCCCCGGGCGTGTAGCTGGCGCCGCCGACCCAGACGGTTTCGATGAGGCCGCTGCGTTCCCAGGTGGCGCCGCCGACGATGCACGCGATGGCCAGGGCGACGGGGTTGAAGCTGAAGAAGAAGGTCAGGACGTCTTCGCCGTTGCCGCCCGGGCCAAAGGAGGTGACCATGGCGATCACCATCGGGATGCCAAACCAGATGGCGATGGCGAAGAGGAGTCCGGTGACGCCGGCCATGGTGACGCGGCGGATGAGGAGGCTCCAGAGCACACCAAGTGCACAAAGGAAGCAGGCGGCGGTGAGGAGGTTGAGGAAGTAGATCGTGACCCAGTACGGCCGAAAGTGCCCCGCCAGGGGCATCAGCACAAAGCACTCGACGGCCAGGAGCGCGGGAAGCGGCCAGAGCCTGGCGAGGCCGCCCCAGAACTTGCCCCAGACGATCTGTCGTTCAGAGATGGGGGTCATGAGCAGGACGGGGAGCGTCCTGGCCTCGCGTTCGGTGCCGAGGGATGAGGTCGTGACGACGGTGCACACGAAGGTGAAGGCGATGGCGCCCAGGACGCAGGTGACGCCGTGGACGGTCATGTCGGTGAAAAGGTCGGCGTAGAGCAGGAAGGCGCACCATGCCAGGACGAGGGCCACCGCGCCGACGACGCGCCACCGCGAGTGCGATGACCGGTGGCGGATCTCCCGCCAGAGGACAGGAGCGTCGGAGACAACCCGGCTGGCACGCTCAGCGCGCGGGGCGGAGGTGGCAGCCAGCGCGGCGGAACCCGCAGGCCGTGCGGCACGGCGGAAGATCGACCGGCGTACAGGTTCGGAGAATTCGCCCCCTCCCTTGGCGGCGGCGCGGCGGAGCCTCGCCGCCGTCAGGATCCACAGAAGCACGCTGACTCCCAGGGACCCGCCAAGACTGGTCGCCACCGTCATCCCGATCGACTGCCCCACGCCGACCGAGGTGATCTCGCGCGAGATCATGCCCAGCGCCCACGGCGGGCAGAGCGCCATGGGGAGCCATGACGGGAACGCAAAGGGCAAACCCAGGCGGGTGACGAGCCAGGGGCCCAGGGTGGTGAGGATCACGGGGATGATGCCGTGGAGGAGCAGGAGGATCGCCCAGCTCGAGAGCGCCGCGGAGATGCCTCGCACGGCGGTGAGTGATCGCATCAAGGCCCATGAACCCGCGAGAACGGCGGCGCCGAGCGTGACGAGCGTCGCCGCGATGATGATCTGTGCATCGAGGCCGCCAAAGACACGTATGGCAAGCAGGATCGGGACCGGCACCAGTGCAAAGACGGCCAGCAGCATCAACTGGCCCAAGAGCTTCCCGGCGACGATCTGCCCGGCCGTGAGGGGCGTTGTGAGCAGCGCGGAGAGGGTCTTGTTGCGGCGTTCATCGCACAGGGCGGGGCCCAGGAGCAGCGGCGCACAGAAGGTGAGCCCGAAGAACTGAAACCAGATGATGGTCAGTCCGATGATGGGCGCGATCGACTGGAGCTGCTGGAGACGAGCGGCGGAGTTCTGGACGACAAACTGCTCGGACACGACCGAGAGCAGGACGAAGCCGATGAAGGCGCAGAAGCCGGCGGCGTAAAGCCCGCGCGCCCAGTAGGTGGAGGTTCGACGTCCCGACGCGCGGACTTCCTTCTGGAAAACCGCCCAGGGTCCCGCGCCGGGCATGCCGAAGGGGTTGAGCGAGCGCACCCTGCGCAGCAGGGCGATCATTGCAGCGCTCCCGTCGTGAGCTTGAGAAAGGCCTCTTCGAGCTTCATCCCCTCGGGTGTGAAGGCCGCGATGCGGGCGCCGGTGGCGATGATGATCTCAAGGAGGAAGTGGTGGCCGTGCTCGCCGGGGTTGAGATCGACGCGGATGATCTCACCCCCGATCTGTGCGCCCATGTCCGCGGCGTCGGGGACCGCCGGCTCGACGCGTGCACGCTGGACGCGGGCATCCTGTGCAAGGACCTCGCAAACGCGCGCGGGCGTCACCGGACCCTCTTCGAGGCGGACGGAGATGCGCTCACCTCCGCGGGCACGTGCATAGGCATCCTTGATCGATCCGGTGTACAGCAGCTTGCCCCGCTCGATGATCCCGATGCTTGTGCACATCTCGGCGAGCTCGGTCAGGATGTGCGAGCTGATCATCAGGCACTTGCCCATCTTTCCCAGCTCGATCAGGAGCTCTCGCATCTCGATCCTGGCGCGAGGATCCAGGCCGCTGGAGGGTTCATCGAGCAGGAGGACCTTGGGATCGTGGACAAGGACCCGCGCCACCCCCAGCCGCTGCTGCATGCCGCGGGAGAGGCCTTCCACGGGGGCGTTCTTCTTGGCGACAAGGTCCGTGAGTTCGAGCACGCCGTCGATGGTGGCGCGCCGGCGGCGACGCTCGATGCCGAACGCGGCGGCGAAGAACTGGAGATATTCGTCGACCGTGAGATCCTCATAAACGCCGAGGAAATCGGGCATGTAGCCCAGGACGCGGCGGACATCGTCGCCCCTGGTCCTGACATCGAGCCCGCAGACCGAGGCCCGTCCCGAATCGGGCTTGAGCAGGCACGAGAGGATCTTCATGGTGGTGCTCTTGCCCGCGCCGTTGGGCCCGATGAAGCCGTAGACCTCGCCGGGACCGATCGAGAGCGAGAGATCATCAAGCGCGGTGAGCGTGCCGTAGGACTTGGTCAGACCCTTTGCTTCGATCATGGCGCGGCGCTCTCCGGAGAAGGCTGCATATCCGCTGGAACGGGAAGGACGATGCGAAGAAGCGTGGTCTGTGTCGCGGCGGTCCCGCCCGGCGTGGCCAAGCCCGGCTCGCGGAGCATGACGCGGGCGACTGCACACGCGGGCGACTGGGCATACATCTTCAGCGCGGCCTGGCGTTCATGGGACCCGCTCAGTTCCTCGCCGGTGAACTCGGGGGGGTTGGTCGTGCTCACAAGGCTGACGGCCGCCGTTCCCGACGGGTCGGCCGTGATGGGCTCCGCGGAGGAGTAGTTCGACTGCGCGAGTGTCAACGCGGCGTACTGGAGCGTGGACCCCGGCTTCAGACCGGTGAGTGTCAACGTCAATGATCCGGGAGTGTCGGACCGAGCAAAGGATGCGCGAATCGGGGCGAGAACCGCGGGCGAGCGGTCCATGTACCCGCGGAGCACCCATTGTCCGACACGCGTCTCGTGCGGGACGAGCGTGGGGGCCTGCAGGTCGCCGTCGGTCCGGGTTCGCCAGATCGTGTCGAGGGGAGGAAGGACGCGGGCGCGTGATGAGTAATTGGTGGCGACGGCGGAGACACCCTGGACAAAGGCCGCCGGATCCAGTTCGGGGAGTTGCACCGTCTCGACAGCGCCGCCGAGGATGACGTTGATCGAACTGGCGACGGCCAGCGGGGGGAGCGCGGCGTCATCGGGGATCCGCACATCGAGCACGGTGTAGCGGTCGAAGGTCGTTCGGCCCGAGCGCAGGATGGTCGGGAGGTACGCCGCGAGCACACCGACCAGGAGCGTCCAGCCGATCGCCGTGGCCCACGAGCGCTGGCGTGCCTGGAGCTTCTTCAGAAGAAGTGCATCCACGGGACCGATGAGAATCGCCAGGAGACCTGCACACAGCCACACGGGGATGAGTGCGGCCAGGTTGATCGCCTTGCCTGTGACGAGCGTGTCCATGGCGGCGTTGATCGCCATGGTTTCATCAGCGCTCGAACCAGATCCCATCTGGAAGATGCTCGCGGCGGCGGGGGCGATCGCCGGGCGGACCTTGGACTGGAATATCTCATACCACGCCGATGAAATTGCATCCCTGGAGATGACCTCAAAGAGTCGCTGGGGTTCGACGCCCACGATGGTCAGTGTGCCAAGGCCCGCAGGACCTTCTGCACAGAGACCTGCGCCGGTCCCAAGCTCCCAGCGGAGTTGCCACCCCGCTCGCCGCGCGAGTGGCGTCAGCGAGATCGCACGCGCCTGGACCGTTTTCGCGGTGTTGACGATGATGGACGGCGCCTTGGCGGGTTGGTCGACCTTCTTGCCGCCCGACTCGATGGAGTCTTCCAGCGCCTCAACGGCGGTGTCGATCTGCGGGTGAGTTTCGGAGGGTGGCTCGGGGTCGGGCTCTGGCTCGGGTTCTGACCCCGGGTCCTCGGCGGCGACTGGCTGGGCCTGGGCTGGCTCAGGGGCTGGATCCGCAGAGGCCGGGCCGGGTTCATCCAGCGATTCTGTCGTGGATTTCGCGCCGAGCTCAACCTGGTTTGATCGCAGCCGGTCTATGAGCGTCCCGGAGAGTTCGACAGACGCGGGCGGCGGAAGCGTGAGGAGGTCGTAGGTTGACTCGGCGGGGAGAAGTGATCGCCACTCCGCCCCGGGGGATGCCGCGATGACGACCACATGCCCGCCCTGGAGAAGCCACTGAGAGAGCGCTTGCCGCTCCCGCGCTGCGAGTTTGCCCAGCGTGACTGAATCTATGACGACCGAGGTCAGACCGTCGAACCCAGCCCATGTGCGTGGCGCACGGTCGGGTTCGACACTGACCACGCGGTAATCCCTCCACCGCTCGGGGGCGGTGCGCTGGCGTTCTGAAGGGTTCCACGTCTCGCGGGTGTTGGGGTCGATGCGGGTCAGTTCGGCGAGCGGGGTGCGCACGAGCGAAGTCGGGCCGATGCTCAGGATGGGTCCCTGGCCGTATTCGAACCAGTCGAGTCCGAGCGAAAACTCGTCGCCGGTGCTTCCAAAGGAGACCGCACGGGTTCGATCCACGGGTCTGCCGTTGTCGGCGACAAGTTCAAGATCGATGACCGCACACGACCGGGGGAGCGCTGCGACAAAGTCGATCGGAACGGCGATCCCCGGCGTCGCCGCCGCGGGCACGATGATCGACCCGAGCTGGGTTCCATCCTGGTCGTACGAGACCCGCAGGAAGCCGGTAAAGCCGCGGTCCCCGCCGTGCACCCAGACCGAAACGGGGTTCCAGCGATCATGGACGACCAGGTTCTGCCAGCCAAGATCGACCGAGCGAATGTACGCAAGGCGGTTATCGCGGGGGTTGGCCTCGCGGAGCTGTTGCGCCGATGCATCACTGGATGTGAGCGCAAGCAGTGTGCAGCACAGAAGCAGGTAGAGGGGTGATCGCACGCGAACTCCCGGGGTGGCGATGATCGGCGGCGATGTGCACATGCACCGCGCGAGGGTCAGATGTGCACCTTGCGGTTGTAAACAAACCATTCGAGCATCACGATCACCAGCGCGGCCAGGAGAAGCCACGGCCAGAGACGCTGCTCAGAATTGCTGGACTTGCCGGCCGAGGCGGCCACCACGCGCGAGGCCAGCGCCAGTTCATCGGAACTGGCGACGTCGGATTCCGCCGAATCCATGAGATTGGCCGCGTACGAGCGGGTCGCACGGCCCTCCGAGGATTGATCCATCGAGCCGGCCGCGCCAGTCCACGAGACCTGGTAGAGCCCCGCCAGCCGGATCGGACCGTACACGATTCGACCGTCGGGGGCGACGGTGAGCGTGTCTTCGCGAATGGATCGGCCTGCTTCAGGCGGGAGTGCAATCCGTGCCCGCTCAATCCCGATCGGGAGACGGTCGGCGAGCACGGATCCGGGCTGCACCATTCCCTGCGGGAGGGCGGAAGCGGCAGCGCCGACCGGGCTGGCGTCGGATGCGCCGCCGAGGTAATCCACAGCGGAAGCCATGAAGACGACGAAGCTGACGTCAAAGGCCCAGTTGCCGTCGGCGACATCAAACGGAACGACGATCGCCCGCCATTGGCCATCGGACGAGGCTGTGTCGATGATGCCCGGCCCCTTGCTGGTCTGGGCCATGGCGACAGCGCCCGAACCACGCTCCAGCTCCACCCGCCGCATCTGCGTGATGACGACCGGATCGAGCGTGACGTTGCGAAGCACGGGATGGTCGCGCATCCAGTCGATGAAGACCGCCTCGCCGCCGACGCGCTGCGCGGGGTCGCCGGCGGAGGGCGAACCCGCGGGCCCGAGGTCCGTGATCCCAAGATCGCGCGGGACCGCGCCGAGGATGAGGTATCGCCCCGGAGGGAGCGCGGGCGCTCCCGGCGCCGACCCGGGCTTTGGATCGCTTCCCTGCTGGCCTGGAATCCATCCATCGAGGATCACGACGTCAAACTCGCCGGCCTTGCCCGCGCGCTGAAC
>DATGXW010000013.1:0-33560 GCA_035298585.1 Phycisphaerales bacterium | reverse complement strand
GCCGCGCCGACGCTCTGATCGCGCGGGGACGACTGCTCGCCGTGCTCTTTCACCTGGTGAACGTCCTCCTGGTGGGCTGGCCCGACGCGGTTCGCTCGGTGATCGGCGACACGATCATGATCGACGAACTGGTGATCATCTCGCCGGTGCTCGTGACCTGGTCGCTGGGGTGGTGGTCGGTCGAGCCGATCGAGCGAAGGCTCCGCGAGGCCTCGCTGGTCCGCGACCTTGACGCCGGCAAGCCGCTCTACCCGATCGTGACGCGTTGGCAGTTTGTTTTCAGCAACCTGCGGTACCACGTATTCCTGCTCCTGGTCCCGATGCTGCTGCTGCTGGCGTGGGCGGAGACGGTCGAACGCGCAGCGCCGAGGATGCTTGGCTCGGTTCCATCGCAGGGGGGCGGCCCGCCGGTCCTGGACCCGGCGATGGCGCCGGTCGCGACGATCATCCAGCTCTGCGGGGTCTTCTTTCTCTTTGTCCTGATGCCGATCGGGCTGCGGGTGGTGTGGGACACCGTGCCCCTGGGCCCCGGCCAGATGCGAGCCTCGCTTGAGGGATTGTGCCGGCGGTGCCGCTGCCGCGTGGGTGATCTCCTGGTCTGGCGAACCCACGGACTGATGCTCAACGGCGCGGTCATCGGGCTCTTCTGGCCCTTGCGATACATCCTCCTCACCGATGCACTGCTCGACGCCCTGACGCCGGCGGAGGTTGAGGCGGTGACTGCACACGAGGTCGGGCACGTCCGGCGGCATCACCTGATCTGGCTGGGCGTCACGATGCTCTCATCCCTGCTCCTGGGAAGCGTGCTCTTCTCGGTGGCTCGCCTGGCGTTGCTGCTGGTCTGGCCCGAACTGGCCGCCGCCCCGGCGACCGAAGCGCTCTTTGCACTGCTCTCGCTCCTGTTTGCGCTTGTCGTACTGGGGTATGTCTCTCGCCGGTTTGAATGGCAGGCCGACGCGTATGCGGTCTGCGCCATCAGCCGCCGACCTCCGCCGTCTTCTCCCGCGCCCGACGGCGCAGGACCTGTGCTCCACGCTGAACCAGCTCTTTCGCGGTTTCAGGCAAGCACGACCATCACCGCCGAGGCGGTGGCGGCGCTGCACGGCGCACTCACGACCGTTGCGCGTGCTTCGGGGCTTCCGATCCGCAAGTTCACCTGGCGTCACGGATCGATCTGGACGCGCCAGCAGCGGCTGATGGCCCTGGTGAATCGACCCGTCGGCCGGCTTGCGATCGACCGCGAAGTCCGGTGGCTCAAGGTCACGATCGTCCTGGTCGGGCTTGTGATGCTCGGGCTGATCCTGATCCTGTACCTGGTCGACATGCTTTTCACATACGCGCAGTCGCTTCCCTGAATCGCTCCAGGCATCCCTACGCTCCTTTGCATGAAGCCCGCCGTATTCCTGGATCGCGACGAGACGCTGATCCGGGCCAACTCACTGCCGCCGCCGCCCCCGCCCGCCAATCCCGGTGATGTGGTGAATCCCGCGCAGGTTGAACTCCTGCCCGGGGTCCACAACGCACTTCGACGCCTGCGCGACGCGGGCTTTGCGCTGGTCATCTACAGCAACCAGGGAGGCGTGGCACGCGGCGCGATCAACCTCAGGACCGTGGAAGCCATCAACGACCGGCTCCGCTCCTTGCTCGATCCGGGCCTGATCCAGGCGTTCTATGTCTGTCCCTTCCATCCCAAGGGAAAAGCCGCCCCATGGATCAGGGAGCATTCCTGGCGGAAGCCCGGTCCCGGGATGATCCTCGCGGCCGCTTCGGAACTCTCGCTTGACCTTCACCGGTCCTGGGCGGTCGGAGACATGCAGCGCGACGTCGATGCGGCGATCACGGCATCCATCGCGCCAGAGCGGTGCTTCCGGCTTGCACAGGACACGGCGACGCCCGACCTTGCCTCCGCGGTGAACCTGATCCTCCAGCCCCCGCGTCCTGCCAATTCCATGCGTCTGACCGCGCTGGCGGGAAGGCCCCTGGCGGACCCGAGAACCCGGGCCACGGTCATCGCGACCGCGGGAGCGATCGCCGAGCACACGGGGCTGCACCTGCTCTCGCTCAGCGCTGATGAATCGTCGGTGACGATCACGCTCGACGCGGACAGGCTTACCTGCGTGGGATTTCTCGCCGAGCTCCGCCGCAACACCAATCACTGGTTCGCGGCCCGCCATGAAGGTAAGTCGCTCTGGGGTGAGCCTGAGGCGGAATAGCGGGGAGGGCGATCTTGACCCAGACACCGACCATCCTCGCGCAGGCATCCGCGCCCGGCCATGGACCGCGCGCCATCATCCGCGCGGCGGGTCCGCGAGCCTTCGAACTGCTCGACTTGGTGTGTGCAGCGCCGACCCCGCGCTCGCGCGGCGCCCATGCAGGCGTGCTGAAAATCCGCAACGTTGCATCCGAGATCCCGCATCTGCTCCCGGTCATCATCCTGATCTACCGCTCGCCCCGAACCTATACGGGCGAGGAAGCCTTTGAACTGCTTCTGCCCTCAAACCCCGTCCTGCTCGACCGAGTCCTCCAGACCCTCTTGAACACGCCGCACGCGGCGAGGCTGGCGACGCCGGGAGAGTTCACCGCACGTGCATACCTCTCGGGGCGGCTGACCCTCGAACAGGCCGAGGGCATCGCCGCGACGATCGCCGCCGAGAACCAGGCGCAGTTCGACGCCGCCCGACGGCTGATGAACGGCACGCAGGGGGCGGAGTATCGCGATTGGGCCGACGAAATCCTCAACCTGCTCGCGCTGGTCGAAGCGGGGATCGACTTTACCGATCAGGAGGATGTCGTCGCGATCGAGCCCGGAGAACTCAACCGGCGGATTGATGTGCTGGAGCGGAAGATCGCGGCAACGCTCGCCAAGATCGGCGGCGAGGCATCCAGCAGTTCGCACCCCCAGGTTGTGCTGGTGGGCCCTCCCAGCGCGGGCAAGAGCACACTGCTCAATGCACTGCTGGGAATCGAGCGTGCGGTGACCGATGCAGCGCCCGGTACAACCCGGGACGTCCTGCGGGAATCGCTCGACCTCTCGCGCGAGATCCCCGGCGCGGGGACGGTCTGGCTCGTTGATCTTCCGGGTCTGGATGCACACGATCAGTTGGTCGCAAGCGCCCGTGCAGCGCAGGCCGCAGCGCGTGCGGCGATCCAGGCCGCCGACGCCGTGCTCTACTGCGATCCATCGGGCCGATTCGCCCCAGGACCCGAGATTCCGGCGGGGGTTCCGACCATCCGCGTGCGCACGAAGGCGGACCTTCCGTTTGAGGGAGCGGCAGAATCCCAGGGCGTCGCGGTCTGTGCGCTGGACCGCTGGAATCTGCCGGTGCTGCGCCGGGCGATCGCGGATGCCGCCATGTCGAGCGCCCGCGGGCACGAGATGCTGCTGCTCCCCCGCCATCACCGTGCGTTGGCGGAAGCGAGCCGGTTGCTGGGCCAGTGCCGTGAACTGCTGCAAGGCGATCTGCGGGAGCCCTCGCGTGCTCGCTCGCTCGGCGACCCCACGGTCATCGCCGAATTGCTCCGGGGCGCCGCCGAGGCGCTGGGTGACATCACCGGCAGGGTCGCGCCCGATGATGTCCTGGGGCGGATCTTCGCAACCTTCTGCGTAGGCAAGTGAAGGCCGCCGTCAAACGGGCCTCGGCGAGCGACTTCATGAAGTCGGCGGCCATTGCAACAAAGCGAAGTTCATGATGAAATGATGTGCAGCAGGAGAATCGCCGCATGGAACGCACGTTGAATTGTGAACGCACACCCCGCGGCTTCACGCTGATCGAACTGCTCATCGTGATCTCGATCATCGCGATGCTCATCGGCATCCTGCTGCCGGCGCTTGGCAACTCGCGCAAGTCGGCCAAGGCGACGCTGTGCCTCTCGAACGTCCGCCAGATGGGCACCGCGCTGACCTTCTACCAGAACGACAACAAGACGTATTTTCCGGGGCACCACACCTACCCGGGCAACCAGATCGTCTGGCCCCCGCGGCTTCGCATGTACACCGACGGAAACCACCAGATCTTCTGGTGCCCGAGCAACGACCCGGTCTTCAAGTGGGTTCGCGCCAAGGCCGGGACGACCGCTCAGTACGGCTATGAAGAAGGTGAACGCCGCCTCACCAACGGGTCTGGGTTCAGCTACGGCTACAACGACTGGGGTGTACAGGAGTTCACGACGCCGCACCTTGGCCTGGGGGCCTGGATCGGACACAAGCAGTACGGCGAGGTGAAGGAGTCGAGCATCGTCTTCCCCTCCGAGATGATCTGCATCGCCGATTCAAAGTCTGATTTCAACTGGGATACCGCGATCGACCCGACCGACGCCACGGATGGGGAGTGGCCCAGCCCCCGCCACTTTGGAAGCTCCAACGTCGTCTGGGCCGACGGGCACGCCAATGCACACAAGCAGCGGGACCTGATCGCACCCACCCCGGCCGCCAAGCGGCTGTGGAACTCCGACGGCAAGCCGCACGAGGAATTCTGGAAGTAACCTCGACGTGAACAAGCACACGATCATCAAAGCCTCGATCGCCCTGGCGTTCCTTGCGGTCGCGGGTTACCTGCTCCTTCGCCCCAATCCGCAAACGCCCGAGGAATCCGCGGGGTACGCGGATCCGACCGCGAGCTACTGGCTCTGCACGTCCGCGGCGTGCGGAAAGGGATACGAGCTATCCCTCGCGGAGCTTGGCGCGTTCCTCCAGGACCATCCCGGCGCTGCGCCACCCTGCCCTCACTGCAAATCAGAGGGAAGCCTCCGCGCCATGCGGTGTGCAGCGTGCAAGGAGATCATCCCCAAGGTTGCACGTGCACAGTCCCCCGATCGATCCGCATCGATGCACACGGGGCCGGCCTTATGCCCCAAGTGCAACAAGCCAAGCGGCGCGGGCTGAGCGGACCCTCGTCCGCCCCTCGTTCTGGTGCTTGACTTCGCACCCCCGATACACTCTGTTCGATGTCCAGTCGATCTCTCCCGGCTATCCGCCGAGCCGCGCGTCATATGCTCGCTTTCCTTGCGCTCGCATCCCTTGCCGCGACCGCTCACGCGCAGAGCGCGGAGCTTCCTCCACCACCGCCGGTGCCGGAAGTCGGGATGATGTCGCCGATACTCTCCGCCGAGACCGTGCTGAGGCAGGGGAAGCTCGCATCCACGCACGTGGCGGACCTTGAACCGGCCTCACTCCGGGGAAAGGTCGTGGTGCTGGAGTTCTGGGCGACCTGGTGTGCACCGTGCATCGGGGCGATCCCGCACATCAACGACCTCGTCGCCGCGCACGCCGATGATCCGGTCGTATTCATCTCGATCACCGACGAGGCGGCCGAGCAGGTTGAACCATTTCTCGGGAAGCGTCCGATCCACGGCTCGGTCGTGCTCGACACCGACCGCTCGATCTTTCACAACTTCCGCATCGGCGCGATCCCGCGCACTTTCCTGATCGACAAGGATGGAGTGATCCGCGCGATCACCCAGCCCTCCGCGCTGACCGGGCGGATGATCGACGCCGTGCTCGATGGCAAAGACCCGCTGGCCCTGGAACCCGAGCCCGGGTCGGCGGTCGCCCCGGTCGTCCCTCCACCGGTGCAGAACTCCGCACGGCCGCTGACCATCGTCGTCGAGGGTGAGTCTCCGGCCTTATCCGCCTCGGCCGGCGCCCCGGCGGGGGCGGTTCTCTACGAGGTATCCCTCAAGCGATCTTCGGAAGTCTCGCCCCGCCTTGAGATTACCGGCGAGGCGCTCATCGCCTCTGGATGCTCGGCACGCGACCTGCTTTCCGCAGCCCTCGACGCAAGCCCGGGACACATCACCAGCGATGGGGATTCGCTGGTCAACCTGGACGGCGATCGCTACGACGCGGTGGTGCGCATACCACCGTCGCCGGGCGCGGATCCCGCCGCACACCGGTCGCGACTGCGCTCGACGCTGCTCACGATCGTGCAGGATGGGCTCTCGCTGTGGTCTGCGCAGGAGCTTCGGATCGTTCCCGTCGCCGTGATCCGCGGGCGGGGCAACGGCACGCTGCGCGACGTCACCGGCCAGGAAGGCGCATCGTCGCTCTCGTGGGGGCTTGGCACCATCTCGGGGATCCGTCAGCCGATCTCGGTGCTTGTTCAGCGCATCAGCGCGATGACGCGCATGCCCGTCGCGGACGAGACGGGCCTCACCGGAATATACGACTGGACAGTCCGCTGCGGGGATGAATCGCTGGATGGCGCCTCCGCCGCCCTGCGCGAACAGCTCGGGCTTGAGGTCGATGTCCAGACGCGCCAGCTCCCGATGACCATCGTGCGGCGGCGAATGTAATAGACGTCGGTGTTCCCTCGCACCGTGCAGCGCTGGGTCGGACCGCCAATACCTGTGCTTCCTCAGTACGCGTTGTGCTTGCGCAAAAACCCGCCCGCGCGAGGGTCGATGGAGGCCAGGAGCGCTGCACACCGCTTTCCGGAGGAGCCATCGCCGTAGGGGTGCGTGAACCGGGAGCGGTCCAGGGCGCACGCCTGTGCAATCGCCGCCGCGATCGTCGAGCCATCCCGGTCGCTCGTGTGCACCGCGTTCGATGCACGCTCCCTTCCCGCCTGCCGATCTCCCACGTCCACCACCGCAAGCCCCAGGGCCGCCGCCTCGATCAATCCCGCCGAGCTGTTGCCCACCATCACACCGCCCGCCATCGCCACACGCTTCAAGAGACCCACAAACTGCGTGCGCGGCATGTGCGAGTGCAGCGCCGCCGGCGGGAGCCCGGATTCCAGTGCACGCAGAATCCCGCGCCGGCCCGGATCGTGGTTTGGGTGCAACGCCACGGTGTGGCCCGCGAACCCCGCCTGCCTGATGCCGTCGAGCAACGCCGCGGCGGCAAACTCCTCCGCCTCATCGTGCCTGCCGATCGGGTGAAAGAGCACGACGGCACGCGGTGAACCCAGGGCCCGGTATGCCTCATCATCGAGCGGGGGAATTCCGCCCAGCTCATCGATCGCGGGTGAACCGACCACGTGCACGCGCGACGCGGGCTCACCCATGCGGATGATCCGGTCCGCCGACTGCGCCGTCGCGGCCATGTGCAGGTGCGCCAGCTTGGTGATCGCGTGCCGCATCGCCTCGTCGGCCACGCCCTCAGCGCGGTCACCCCCATGGATGTGCGCCAGCGCGTAGCCGCCGATCGAGGCGGCGGCGGCCGCCGCAAAGGCCTCGATGCGATCCCCGAGCACCACAACCCAGTCGGGCGCGAGCTTGGCAAAGGCGCGCGTGAATCTCGCCACACCCCGGCCCACCGATTCGGCATCCTCCAGCCGGCCCTCACGCCCCGCGACCTGCATCGGCACGGTGTCGGCGATCGCGAATTCCCGCTTGACGTCGTAGAAAGTCTGCGCTGGGGAAATGAGGTGCGATCCGGCCGCGATCACCATCAGCAGCAGCTCCGGACGCTCCGCGACGCCGTGCATCACCGTCCGCAGAAGGCCAAACTCGGCGCGCGAACCGGTCACAACCGCGATGCGCCGGAGGGAAGGATCGATCGGGAGTCGTTCAAAATCGCTCATGGTGATGCTTGCGGGATGCCCTTCGCCGGCCCCCACCCCTTCAGACGCACACGCGACCGTAAGGACGGGTGAGGCAGGATATGTTCGATCCCGAGAAATTCCCGCCAGGATGCCTCTTGACAGATATATCGGAGTCCGATACATTGGATAACGATGGTGAGCGCCCATGGAAACGGCGCCCATCATCGGTTCGCGGGGTTTGGCATCGGGAACGCCCGGCACGCTGCGCGGAGAGTGCCGGGCCGGCGTGCGGGCAACCTCCGCCCGCTCGCGACAACACACCAGTCCGCCCGATGCGACTCGCGTGCTCGGGGCGGGGATCGCCTCTCCCCCCCGAGCTTGAAAACCAGTCTGAAGGAAGACTCAAGATGCTCAGCAAGGACTCCACGAGAGAGAACTCTGAACTTGTGATCCTCTCACTGCTCGAGGCCGGAGGCCCCCTGTACGGCTACGCCATCTCCAAGGAGATTGCCGCCCGCTCAGACCAGCAGCTCCGGATGACGCCCGGCGTGCTGTACCCGCTGCTCCGCGAACTCGAGACCGAGGGTTTGATCTCCGGGAGCGTGGAAGAAGTGCACAGCGACCGCAAGTCGGCCGATGAGTCGGGGCCCGAATCAGAGGGGCGCAAACGCAAGTGGTACAAGCTGACCGCCAAGGGTCGCAAGCGCCTTGCAGCGCGGGTTGACGCACACCGGACATGGCGGAAGGTGATCGATCTCTTCATCACCGGGCCCTCCGGCGCCGCGGGCGACGGCGAGTCAAAGGAGGCGGGCCGATGAGTCACGCGCTCAGGCTGGTTGAACGACCATCGGACTCTTGCGCCGGCGCGGACGCGGGCGTGAGCAGCTCGCTCACGAGTGCATGGCTGAGCGCACTCTTCGCGATGCTGCGCCTCCCCGAGGCAGAACGCCGGCAGATCCGCGACGAACTCGAATGCCACCTGGAAGAAAGGGTCCGCGACCTGATGGTCACGGGCATGGGTGAGGAACAGGCCGCGGTCCGTGCGATCGCCGAGCTGGGGGATGCCTCGACGCTCGCACGCCGCTTTCATGCAGCGCACTCAGCGCCGCGAAGGAGAAGCATCATGAACATTGCGATGGCCGGACTTGCGGTTGCGGCGTTGATCACGGGCACGACGCTTCTGCAGCACCAGGGCGGCCGCGGGGAAGGATCGGTCTACGCCCCACCGCAGGCTCAGCAGCCGGCGGGCGCACCGGTGAAGTTCGAGCTCGGCGGCGCGCCCCTGGAGTGGAACGAGTTCTTCCAGCGCATGGCCGAGCTGCACCAGAAGAAGGCGACCATCTACTGGACGCCCCTGGCCGAGCTCGACACCCTCCTCGTTCCCGGGGGCAATCTCCCGCAGTACTTCACCGGCGGCGACACCCTCGAAAGCTGCATCGAGATGCTCAACGCCGAGCTTCGGCTCTCCCGGTCCAACCGGCTTGAGTATCGGTTCGTCGATGACCGCATCGTGTTCGCGTCCACCGCGTACTTTGATGCAAACGACGTCGCGCTTGCGACGTTCGACGTCGCGGACCTGGTGGGCAAGCGGCTCGATCCCAAGCTCGTGACCGATGAGGCGGTCGCCGCGGGCGCTCAGGAGATCGCCTCGCTCATCACCGGGCTTGTCGAGCCCGAACTCTGGCGGCAGAACGACGGCAGCCGCGCGGACATCCGGACATTCGGCGGCAAGCTCTTTGTCAAGGTCCCGCGCAGGGTCCTTCCCCAGGTGGAGTGGCTGCTCTCCGAAGCACGCGGCGCCGGGCCGACCCGCATCACCGCCATCCTACCGGTGGCCCCCACCGAGGCCGTCGAGGTCATGAGCACGCTCCTGCTCGTCACCCCCCAGCTCCTGATCGAGGCCGAGTGCGTCGACCAGAACGTCCTCCAGATCTCGCCATACCTGGTCGAGGACGTCGTCGAACTGCCGGCCGAACTGCTTGCCCGGCCGTCGACGAGCGCCCAGCTCAAGATCGGAAGCTGATCAGCGCCGAATGCAAAGCCCCACCGCTGAAACACGACAGCCCCGGCGACATCGCCGGGGCTGTTGTGCATTGAAGATCGCCCAGTTTGCAGCGCCCTCGGCACCCGCTGGTGGAGAGGCTCACCCGCCGAGCTTCTCGGCGAGGAACCCTGCTACCTGCGAGATCGCGATCCGCTGCTGCTGTCCGGTGTCGCGGTCGCGCACAGTCACCGTCTGGTCCTTCAGCGTGTCGCCATCGACCGTGAAGCAGTACGGGCACCCCGCCTCATCCATGCGTGCATACCGCTTGCCGATCGACTGCTTCTCATCCATCTCGATCCCGCCGAGCTTCCAGAACTTCCCGACAAGCTCGCCGTGCAGCTTCTCGGCGACCTCCGGCATCCCGTCCTTGGCGACCAGCGGGAAGACCGCCGCCTTGATCGGCGCGATCCGCGGGTTGATCTTCATGAACTCGGGGCTCGGGCGTGATGGATCGACCGTGTACCCCTCGCAGAGGATCGCGAGCACACCCCGATCAAGACCCGCCGCGGGCTCGATGCAGTGCGGCAGATACCGCTCGCCGCGACGCCCGCCGTTGGGGAGCACCTCGCCGCGTTCGGTGTCGTTGTACTCGAGCTTCACGCCCGATTCCTTCTGGTGCTGCGTCAGATCGTAATTCCCGCGGTGTGCAATCCCCTCCAGCTCGCCAAACCCCGGCGCCGTGAACGGGAAGCGATATTCAACGTCGCTCGTCCCCGACGAATAGTGCGACAACTCATCCTTCTCGTGCTCGCGCAGGATCAGGTTCTCCCCCGCGAGCCCGATCTCCTTCCACCACTCCATCCGGTAGTCGCGCCAGAACTTGTACCACGCGACCGACTCATCGGGATGGCAGAAGAACTCGAGCTCCATCTGCTCAAACTCGCGCGAACGGAATGTGAAGTTGCGCGGCGTCACCTCGTTGCGGAAGCTCGTCCCGACGTTGCCGATGCCAAACGGCACCTTCACGCGCGTCGTGTCGACGACGTTCTTGAACTGCACGAACACGCCCTGTGCAGTCTCGGGGCGGAGGTACGCCACGTCATCCTCGGTCGCGGTAGCGCCGATGTAGGTCTTGAACATCAGGTTGAACTGGCGAGGCTCGGTCAACGTTCCGACCTTCTCCGCATCGGGGCCCAGCACCTTTGCAAAGTTCGCGACCGGGATCGTCGTAAGCGGGACAATCTTCACTTCGCCAAAGGCCTTCTCGGCCTTCTTCAACTGCTTGTTCTCGCTCGGCGAATCCTTCATGAACGCGAACACGGGCTTGTCACCCGGATCACCCGACGCAGGAACATACACGCTCACGTGGTCATAGCGATAGCGACCCTTGGTCTCGCGGCAGTCCACCATCGGATCATTGAACCCGCCGATGTGCCCCGACGCCTTCCACACCTTGGGATGCTGGATGATGCGCGTCTCAACGGGCACGCAGCGCACGGGCTTGCCATCGGGTCCGGGCTTCCCCCAGCACGGCCGCATGATCATGTCCTGCCACCACGCCTCGCGCAGGTTCTTCTTGAGCTGCGACCCCAAGGGGCCGTAATCCCAGAAGCCGTTGATGCCCCCGTAGATCTCGGATGCCTGGTAGATGAACCCGCGCCGCTTGCACAGCGCCATGATGGCGTCCATCGACTTCACGGGCGATCCGGATGGGGGGGCGTTCTCAGTCGTCATACAGGGGCTCCAAAGGGACGCCAAGCGTATGCCCAGGGGCAGGACAAGGGGCCAACGCAGCAAAGCGCCGCGGAAGCCCCATGTCCCCGCGGGGCCGCCCACGTCCGGATCTGGCCCGCGGCCCTTTGATAATGTGCGATTCGTAACGTGCCCTCGAATCGCAGCCGGCAGAAAAAACAGCACGCGCCCGGGCTTGCGGACGCGTGCTCAATGAGGAGATTGAATCCCAACCCGCCGCGTGCCTCACCGCCCATGCGGACGATGCGTGCTCCACAACAATTCCTCGAAATCAGTTTCCAAGCCGGGGCGCGTCGACGATCGGCACCTGGTACTCACGGTCGGCGATGCGGACGTTCAGCGTTCCCGCCGTCGCCGCCGCGCGCACCGTTGCGTTAAGCGTAAAAGGCGTCTTCGCCGCCGCCACCGCCGAGCCCCCGATCGTTCCTGCCGACACCACCGGTGGTGCGTTGCGCAGACGGATCACCGGCGTGCCGGCCGTTTCACCCTCGAGTGCAAGGCCGGTCTGGTACGTCGCCGAGTCGTTCATCCCGCTGATCGACAGCACCACCGAGTCCGCCCCCGTCCGCAGGGCGGAGATCGCAAGCTCGGCGGGCACGATATCAGACGTCGCCGTCGCCGCCACGCCGCCCACGGTCGCCTGCGAAGGCGCAGCCCCCGTCAGCGGCTGTGCAATGGTCGTCGGGTTGGTGGAGGCGGTCTGAATCACCGCGCTCCCCGTGGAAGTCATCGACGTCGTCTGGACTTCATCAAGACGGGTCTGCACAACGGCAGGCCTGCTCGAAACGATGATCGGCGCGGGCGCTTCCTGCCGGACGATCACCTGCGGCGCGGGCTGCGTCACGTAAATCGGTTCGGGCGCGGGAGCAATCACCACCGGCTGTGCATACACAGGCTGTGCGTACACCACCGGCCGCGAGATGACATAGGTCGGGCAGGGCCGGACAATCACGGGTGCACACGGCGCGACGACCACCGGCGGAGGACAGATCACGCGCGGCGGAGGGCAGTAGACCCGCGGAGGCGGGCAGTACGCCGGGGAACCGATCCGCACACTGAACCCGACGTCGTACCGCGAGTTATACCGCGGAGGGTCACAATCCCAGCTCGACCGGGGCCGGTTCCAGCTCCCGTAGGTGCTTCCGATGTTGATGTTCACGTTTGTGCGCGAGCCGCCGTAGGAATCATGCCCACGCGAACCACCGCGCGAAACTCGGTCGTACCCGCCGCCATGGCCGCCGCCCCCACCGTGGCCCCCGCCGTACCCCGCGCCGGGGCCACGATCGCTCTGAAATCCGCGGCTGCCGCGGATCTGTGCTCCTTCGGCCGAGGCCGAGGTGGCGGCCCCTGCAAGGAGCGCCAAGGCACACGCGCCCGCGAGCATCCAGCCGTGTGCGTTGCTGACCAGACCGGTTCCCTCCACGCCCGACCCCTGAAGGCCCAACATGTCATGAACTCCTTCGAGCCGCCCCTCTGTTTTCAGGCCCTGGTGCATGAGCCACGCGTGAAACGCCACGCTGCACGTGTCCGCCAAGCCCGTCCGGCCGCGCCCGAGTTGATCTACCACGTTGAACGCGGGATGAGGGCAATTGTTCCGTGCGAGATGCCAAAACCGACCCGGGAGTTCTGGCGTCCGATATTGTTTGGATTTGGTTTGTAGCATGTGCGTTTGAATCAAATCACCACCATGCCTGTTTCTGACCCCAGGCATTTCCTCGGCATGCACACGCGCTGCGTCATGTGCATCTGTTCATGCTCCACGATCATCCAAACGTGGTGGCTCGGCGTACATAGATACGCTTCGATGGACACCGTGAATCCACCGCTCGTGCCGACCCGAATCTCTTGCAAACGTCCCGCGATTTCACCATGACGCACCGCCCCAGCACCCTCGCCGAACTCCGCGCCTCCGACTGGCGCTCCCGATCCGTCAAGGCGGAACTCCGGGATAACCTCACGCACGCACTCAAGGAGCGACGCGAGCTGTTCCCCGGGATCCTGGGCTACGACGACACGGTCATCCCCGAGCTCGTCAACGCGATCCTGGCGGGGCACGATCTTCTCTTCCTGGGCGAGAAGGGCCAGGGAAAGAGCCGGCTCATGCGCCAGCTCGTCAGTTTCCTGGATGAATACACGCCGTACCTCGACATCCGCCCCGAGACCGGCGCGTCCGGCATCCCGCCAGTCCACGAGGATCCCACCAATCCCATCACCGCCGCCGGACGCTCGTTCCTCGCCGCACACGGCGAGAACGCGCCGATCGCCTGGTGGCACCGCTCGGAGCGTTACGCGGAGCGCCTTGCGCCGGGGACCAAGTTCGCCGACATCATCGGCGAGATCGACCCCGCCAAGCTTGCACGCGGCGCGAGCATGTCGACGGAGGAAGCACTGCACTTTGGGCTCATACCCCGCATGCACCGCGGCATCTTCGCCATGAACGAGCTTCCCGACCTCGACGACTCCGTGCAGGTGGGCCTGTTCAACATCCTCGAAGAGCGCGACGTCCAGATCCGCGGCGTGCCCGTCCAGTTCGACATCGACGTCCTGGTGATCTTCTCGGCCAATCCCTCCACCTACAACCGGTCCGGCAAGGTCATCCCCCAGCTCAAGGACCGCATCGGCTCCACGATCCAGACGCACTACCCGCGCGAGCGCGAGCTGGGCATCCGAATCGTCCAGCAGGAAGCGCACGAGCGGTCGCCCGGCGCGGGCGGCCTTGATCTCGGCGGAGAGTTCCCCGTCATCATCCCGCCCTTCATGCTGGAGATCTGCGAGCAGATCTCGATCGAGGCCCGCAAGAGCCCGTACGTTGATCATCAATCCGGCGTCAGCGCCCGCTTCTCGATCGCCAACTATCGAACCATGGTCGCGAGCAGCAGGAGGCGAGCGATCCTGCTCAACGAGAAGCCCGCGGTCCCCCGCATCAGCGATCTTGCGCACTTCCACGCCTCAGCGCTCGGCAAGATCGAGCTCGACCTCATGGGGAGCCACCAGCTTTCAGAGAAGCAGGCCCTGGACGCGATCTGTGCGCAGGCGATCAAGGTGGTCTTCGGGGAGTACGTCACCGACCATGGCCTGGCCGAGATCGCCGATATCTTCGCAAAGGGCGTCAAAATCGAAGTCGGCGACATGCTGCCAAGCTCGCACTACGCGGGTCTTCTCAAGCGCGTGCCGCCTGCGTGGGACAAGGCATTCGAGGTGAACGCTTCCGCCGACCCCGCCGTCCGTGCATCCTGCGTCGAGTTCGTCCTCGCGGGGCTGTACGCCTCCGACAGGATCTCCCGCGCCACCAAGTACGGCCGCATCACCTACGAAACCTGAGCGCCGTCGAGGTTTGATGTGCCGGTGAGCCGATGCACCGCCTTGCTGTCCTGAAAAGCCGGGGATTTCCAAATGTCAGAGCACACCTCCGAACATCGAACGCCCCCCGGCCTCATCCACACCTACCTCGCCTACGACCCAAAGACCTTCCCCTCCCCTACCGCACCGCCTCCCGACGTCGCCAGCGCAGCACTCGACCACATGCTGACCTACGGCTCGCTCCGACATCTCTCGGAGGAAGACCTCGCAAACGCCGTGAAGCTCGACATCACGCAGATCGCAGGGCTCGGCCCTTCCCTTGATGCGTTGATCGCGATGCTCGAGGAACGCAAACGCAGGATCCTGGAGACGTACGAGGTCGAGTCGGCCCTCAAGGATGCACAGCGGCGGTACGAGTCGAGCACGCGGGAAGCCCGCCCGCCCCGGGAGCACCGAGACCGGTTCCACAGCGCGACCCGCTCGCAGCAGATCCGCGACCTCGAGCGCCTTTACGAGGACCTCCGCGACGACACTTCCGACTTTGCCAACGACATACTCCGCGTCGCCGAGCGACTGGGCGACCTCTACCAGGTCGAGCAGCTTCTTGCCGGCTACACGTTCACCGGCACGACGCGCACCGACGCAACTCGTGCACTTGAACTCAAGGAAGAGCTCGAATCGATCGATGAGCTCCTTCGCCAGCTCAAAGAAGCGCTCAAGAACGCCCGCCTCGCGATTATCGACATGGACGAGCTGGCCCGCTTTGCCTCAGAAGAGCAGATGGAAGGCCTCGCGGAGATGCACGAGCGTGCACGCGAACTCCTCCGCCAGCTCGCGCAGCAGCAGGGACTGGAAGAATCTTCGCGCGGGTACACGCTCACACCCAAGGCACTGCGTCTCTTCCAGAACAGGCTCCTCACCGAGATCTTCGATTCGCTCCAGGCGTCCCGCACCGGTCGTCACCAAGGCCCCATCGAGGGCGACGGCGCGGTCGAACTCCCCGCCACCCGTCCCTACCAGTTCGGCGATCCCGCCTCCTCGATGGACGTCACCCAGACCTTCATCAACGCCGCCGTTCGCCGTGCGGACGAAGACTCCCGTGCTCCACGCGCAGGGAGCGGCGTTGCCTTCGGACCCGAGGACATCGAGATCCACCGCACGCGCAACAACCCGCGGTGTGCGACCGCCGTCCTCCTCGACATGTCCGGCTCCATGCGGTTTGATGGCCAGTACATCAGCGCCAAGAAGATGGCCCTCGCCCTCGACGGCCTGATCCGCCGCGAGTACCCCGGCGACTATCTCGAGTTCATCGAGCTCTACAGCCTCGCCAAGCGCCGGCACATCAGCGAGCTGCCCTCGCTCATGCCAAAGCCGGTGACCATCCGCCAGCCCGTCGTGCGCCTGCGGGCGGACCTCTCCGATCCTGAACTCCCCGAATCGCAGATTCCTCCCCACTTCACCAACATCCAGCGCGGGCTCCAGCTCGCACGCCAGATGCTCAGCGTCCAGGATACGCCCAACCGCCAGGTCATCCTCATCACCGACGGCCTGCCCACCGCACACTTCGAAGGCTCGATGCTCTACCTGCTCTATCCACCCGATCCGCGCACCGAAGAAGCCACCATGCGTGAAGCCCGCCTGTGTGCACGCGACGGCATCACCATCAACCTCTTCCTGCTCCCCAACTGGTCACAGTCCGAAGAGGACATCAAGTTCGGCCACCGCCTCGCCGAGTCGACCGGCGGACGCGTCTTCTTCATCGCCGGCAACGATCTCTCCCGCGTCGTGCTGTGGGATTACGTCAAGGGACGTCGGCGAATCCTGCAGTAGGTGCGGGCCGTTCGCCGTTCGCCGTTCGCCGTTCGCCGTTCGCCGTTCGCCGTTCGCACGAATTCTCGCAGCCCCCCGGGGCCGTTGTCGCGCTAACAGCGATCCGCTCGCGGCTCGCCGCTTGCTCAGTACATGTCGCTCATCCACGGCACACCCGCACCGAACACATCCGCGTTCTGCAGGTCCCGTTCATTCCCCTCCGCCCATCCCGCCAGCTTCGCCTGCATGGGCGTCACATACCCGCCGAAGACCGCGGCAAAGCCGCGGATATCCGTCTTGATCGCGCCGCTCCCGCCGCGGACCACTCTCGCGCTCCCGCCTTCCACCTCAACCACCCACCGCCCAGCATTCTCCGCGATCAGATCATCCCCGATCTCCAGTTCAAACTTCGCGCGTGCGCTGGGTGCATACCCGCGACCTTCCACCGCACGCTTGAAATCAAGCACGCGCGTCATGTGCATGTCCTTGAACATCGTCCTGTACCGCTGCTGGGGCATCAGCATCATCAAGGGGTGCGTCGGACCACCGTGAAACACGAACTCATCCGCCATCGATGCGTGGTCCGCGAGCATGCCAAGCAACCGCCGCCCCGCCCGCGCATTGGTGAACGCGATGTCCGAAATCTCGATCGACTGCCTCCCGGTATCAGCCTTCCGCGTGAGCGCGAGATACACATACCCGTCGAGCGTGCCATTCTTGCCGCGCACGCCGAACGGTTCGTACGTCACGCCGCGCGTGCTCTGGATCCGCGCCCAGATGTAGCTCCCGCGATCCAGCGGCCCGTTCCAGATCCTCGCAAACTCGTTGTAGCACGCGCGAATCTCATCCATCTGCGCCGCTGAAAGCACCTGCACATCCCCCGCACGCTCGACCACGCCCAGCGATGCCAGCGGAACCTCGACCCGGTGCCGGTGTGCAGCCTGTTCAAACCCGATCTGCCGGTACAGCGTCTGCGTCGATGCATACAGCCCGCCCAGCGCAAACCCCTCGCGCTGCGCCTCTTCCATTCCCAGCCGCATCATCGCCCGTGCATACCCGCGCCCCCGATTCTCCGGCGGCACCGCAACACCCGCGATCCCCATCAACGAGACCGACTTTCCGCCAAAGTACTGCCCCATCGGGATCCGCAGAAGGCTCGAGACGATGCGGCCGTCATCGCGCACCACGCGAAAGTTCTCGTGCCCCGCCGCATCCATCCACTTTGTCGCACCCTCCGCCTCCGCGGCAAAGCACCGGCAGATATACCGGACCACGTCCCCCGCCTCACCCGCGTCCATCCGATGCAGCCCGATCGACATGACGATGCTCCCGTGAACTGTGAACTCAAACCACGTGCAGCACCGCTCCCGAGCCCTGCTCAACCCTCCCGGAGCCCGGCAGGCTACACCCCTTCTCCTCCATCTCATGTGCCGCTGTGCGGCTGTGCTGCGATACCGCGATGCCGCGATGCCGCTTTATACAAGCCCGCACATCTTGTACAGCAGCCGAGCGCCCACGTTCGCATCCCACTCAGGTTCATCCGCGTCGGGGCCCGGCGCCACCTCCACAAGATCAAATCCAACGATCTTCCGCCCCGACTCCTTCACCGTGTGCAGCAACGTCACAGCCTGATGGAACGAAAGCCCACCCGGCACCGGCGTCCCCGTGTGCGGGCACATCGCCGGATCCAGCCCATCGATGTCAAAGCTGATGTACACCCGGTCGGGCAAGGGCTCGATCGCCCGCCGGCACAGGTCAAGCCACTTCTCACCCTCCATCAGGCGGTCCTTCCAGTCATCATCCGTGTGCGGATGCACCCGCGACCCCTGAGACTTTGCGAACTTCACTTCCCCCTGCCCGAAATCCCGCAGACCCACCTGCACCAGCCGCTCGACGTTGGGAATCCTCGTCAGCACATTGTGCATGATCGACGCATGCGACCACTGGAACCCCTCGAACGCATCCCGCAGATCCATGTGTGCATCCACCTGCAGGATCCCGATCTTTCCCTTCGATGCAACCGCGTCGATGGCGCCGAACGACACCGCGTGCTCGCCACCCAGGAGCACCGGCACCTTGCCCTGGTTCAACACTCCCAGCGTGTGCTCGCGGATGATCTGGGCGACACGCACACCGGTCGAATCGATCCGCGACAGCGCCTCGGCGTCGGACTCTTCCGCCCCGCCCTTCTCGATCAGCGGCCGCGCGATCGCCGCGGCCTCCTCCGAAAGCCGGCGGATCTCTTCAATCCCCGCGCTTTCGCGGTCCATCCAGATTCCCTGCTGAAAGATGGGCCCGTACCGCCCATCGTGCAGGTCGACCTGCTGCGATGCCTCGAAAATGGCCTCGGGTCCATCCTTGGTGCCGGGTCGATACGAGGTGGTCGCGTCGTACGGGACGGGAAAGATCACCACCCGGCTCTGCTCACGGGTGAAAGGAAGACCAAAGATGCCGGCGCCGGGCGCCGCCGCTGCGTCAGGATCGAACATGGTGGACTTCTCCAGGGGTTCAACGGTACGCCCAAAGACGCCCGACTTCATGAACACGCCCTCACCTCAGGGCGGCACTTTGGAAAGTCTCAGAACGCACGTGGCCGGTTCGCTCGCGGGGGCCGACGGAGCAACAATCACGCACGGACATGACCGCAACACCGGACCCAACCCCCAGGCCTCCTGAAGACGCCACGCCGATCGAGCTTGAGCCCGTGGCGCCCGATCCGGTCCGTCCTCCCGTGCCTTCTCCCGGGAGCGCTGCCCATGCCCGCATCGAGAAGGAAGGTGTGCTCAGCGGCTTTGAGAAGGATGCGGATTTCGACCACGATCCGCAGGTTCAGCGTGCATTGGGAAAGAAGATCCCCAAGGCCAAGCCCTCGTCCGCCCGCCCGACCCCTGAAGATGATGACGCGGATGAGAGTACCGGCCCCTTCGTCACCCCAGGCCTTGGGAACGCCAAGGTCTGGAGCGTCGTGGCCGGTGTCCTGCTGGTCAGCGCGGTCATCGCCGCGGGAATGACGACCACCAACCGATTCGCCTCGGCTTTTCTCACGCTGTATTCGGGGATTCTGCACACCGGCACGGGGCTGATCGCGGTGTACTTTTCCGCCCGCATCGACGGCCGCAAGCTCGGCGACCTCGAACTGGCCGCGGCCCGCATGGCGACCGCCGTGAGCGCCTTCCTGCTCCTGTTCAATCTCAACATCAACCTGGCCGGGACCACCAAGTGGGAGGAGCTCATCCTCGCCACGCTCGCGTACTGCGGCGCGGTCGCCGGGCTCTTTCGCCTCTGGGGCCGACCGCTCGGCCTCGTGCTCACGTCTCACTTTGCACTCTGGATCGTCTTCCAGATCGGCATGCAGCTCAGTGCGTGGGCCAGCGCTGCACCGGCAGTTTCGGGGACTCCCAGGTGACCAACCAGCAATGGCGTTCGTCGGCACCGCCGGCCCTTGGCCGTGCACGGGCCCTCTTCACCTCCGCCTTCAGCGCGGTCCCGCTCCACGTCGCCGCCGCGCCCGGGAGGGTCAACCTCATCGGTGAGCACACCGACTACTCCGGCGGCTTTGTGCTTCCCATCGCGCTCGACCGGCTGTGCATCACGGCCCTCACCCCCGCGGCGTCTCCCCACATCTCGCGGCTGATTTCTGAACACGCCCCAGGGCCGTTCCACATCGACCTCCGTACACCGCTCTCGGCGGAACGATGGCGGACGCTCCCCGGCCGCCCCGCGGACGGCTGGACGGATTATGTCGTCGGCGTGCTCGCGCTGCTCGCAGCGCACGCCGGTTCACTCGGCCTTCCCGTGTGCAATCTCGATGTCGCGATCGCCAGCGATGTTCCCCTGGGCGGCGGGCTCTCCAGCTCCGCGTCGCTCGAGGTTTCGGTCGCCGTCGCCGCCGCCGCCGCCTGGGGCATCGAACTCCCCGGCAAGGCATGTGCACGTCTTGCCCGCCACGCTGAACACGCCTTCGCACAGGTCCCCTGCGGGATCATGGACCAGTACATCTCCGCCATGGGACGCGCCGGGCACGCACTCCTGATCGACTGCCGCACCCAAGAGTGCGAGCACATCCCCATGCCCCCCGCAGACCAGGCCAGTGTGCTCATCGTCAATTCCAATGTCAGGCACTCGCTGGCCTCGGGCGAATATGCACAGCGCCGAGACGCGTGCATCCGGGCCGCCACGGTGCTGGGCCTCCGTGAACTCCGCGACGCCGATGAACGGGCTGTCGCCTCCAGCACACGCCTCCTGCTGGAACCGGATCTCTTCCCGATCGCCCGTCACGTCGTCACCGAGAACAGCCGGACGCTCGCCGCGGCCGCAGCCCTCCAGCGAGGAGATCTCGCCCAGGTCGGTTCGCTGATGCACGCCTCCCACACCTCGCTGCGCGACGACTACCGGGTCTCCTGCCCGGAACTCGATTCGCTGGTCGAGTTTGCATGTGGGCACGCGGGGGTCTTTGGCGCCCGCATGACCGGGGGCGGGTTTGGTGGCTGCATGGTCGCCCTGTGCCACCCTGACGAAGCGGATTCGGCCGCCGATGAGATCCTCCGCCGCTACCGCGACCGGCATCACCGAGAGGCCACGGCCTTTGTAACCACCGCCCAGGATGGCGCACACCTGGTCATCAGTTAGATTGACAATAAACCCGCATTGCGCTGCGCAATGAACCAGCAGTTCCGGTAGGCTTTTCTCGTCCCCGGCTCCACCTCCGGGTGATTCATGATCCCGATCATCCGATAAACTGCAACAGAACCGGTCTACACGCCGGATGAATACCACGAGGGCGGGAATCCATCGGATCCCTGGTCCTATAAGCAGCCAGCCCCGTTGTACGGGGCCCTGTGCGTTATCGATGGCCTCTTGCGTGGGTAAAGGAATCGCATCATGCGTCAGCGTCGAGGGAATCAGAGCGTCCGATCTTCGATCGCCTTGTCCGGAATCGTGTACACCGCCGCCCTTATGGCATCGCTCGCCGGATGTGCATCCACGGGCGAATACAGCGGCAACGAGTTCATTCCCATGGCGGTCAAGCCTGCCGGGATCGAAGTCGAGCGGCGCGAAGGTTCCGATGAAACCGGACCACCCCCCCACGGCTACTACCGCATCGTGGGCGCTCCCGTCCCCGAATCGGTCCGCGACCAGGTCCGCCCGCGCAACAACCCCCTCTCCTGGTCACCCCTGGGCCCCCGCCCCATCAGCAGCGAGTACTGGTCCGGCGAGGCCAACGCCTCCGGCCGCGTGATCGGGATCGCGCCCCACCCCACCGACGCGAACATCTGCTACATCTCCGCGGCCTCGGGCGGCGTCTGGAAGACCACCAACGGGGGCACCAACTGGACGCCCCTCACCGACGAACTCCCCACCACCAACGGCGGCGCGATCTGCCTGGAACCCACCAATCCCGAGGTCATCTATTACGGCACCGGGGAATGGCAGCAGGGTTCAGAAGGTGACGGTCTCTACCGCTCGACCGACGGCGGCGCGACGTGGGTGCAGGTTGCGACCCGTGCACAGACCGGCGCCCAGATCTCCGGGGTCGCCGTTTCCCCGCTCAACAACGCCTTCCTGCACGTGACCAGTTCGAACGGCTACTCCCGCTCGATCGACGGGGGCATGACGTGGACCAAGCCCCTGACCCCCAACTGCAGCGCTCTTGAGGTCCATCCGACCAACAGCAACATCGTCTATGTCGCCGCGGCCTCGGGGGGCATCTACAAGTCGACCAACGGCGGCTCGTCGTTCACCAAGCTCACCGGCGGCCTCCCCACCACGGGCTTCGGCCGCATCGTCATGGACATGAGCAAGACCGATCCCGACACCCTGTACGCCGCGTTCATCAACGGCGGCAGCATGACGGGCCTCTACAAGACGACCAACGGCGGCACCAACTGGACCAAGATCACCGCCGCCCCCAACTTCTGCAGCCCCCAGTGCTGGTACGACGCGTACGTCGCCGTCGACCCCACCAACGCCAACGTCGTGTACTGCGGCGGCGTTGACCCCAGCTACGCCGTGGCAGGCATCACCAAGACCACCAACGGCGGCACGTCGTGGACCGAAGTCTCGACCACCAGCGGCCGCATCCACCCCGACCACCACGTCATGGCCTTCGGGGCCGGCAACATGATCTGGGAGGGCAACGACGGGGGCGTCTGGAAGTCGACCAACGGCGGCGCTTCGTGGACCAACTGCAACGCCAACCTGCAGGTCAGCCAGATCTACAACCTCGTCCAGCACCCCACGTCCCCCGAGCGTTACATGGGCGGAACGCAGGACAACGGCACCCCCGAACGCACGGGCGCCAGCTTCACCTGGCCCCAGCTCCAGGTCGGTGACGGCGGCTACTCGGTCTTTGACTCGAGCAACACCACCCGCCGCTACACGACGTACGTCTACCTGAGCATCACCCGCTGGAACGGCACCTCGGGCGCCGACATCACCGGGCCCTGGGGCAGCGATTCGGTCAACTGGATCGCCCCGCTGGTCGGCGATCCCAACTCCACCACCACGCTCCTGGCGGGCACCAACCGCATCTGGCGCACCACCAACGCCACCGCCGGCAGCCCCTCGTGGACGGCCCTGAGCACCAGCACCGTCGGCGCGGGCGGCACGATCAACGTGATCGCCGTCGCCAAGGGCGCCAGCAACACGATCTACTCGGGCAGTTCGACCGGCAAGGTCTACGTCACGACCAACGGCACCACCTGGAACGCACGCTCGACCGGACTCCCCACGGGTCAGATCAGCGACATCATCGTCAGCCCCACCGACCCCGCCACGGCCTACGTCTCCTTCTACAACACCTCGGGCGGCCGCATCTTCAAGACCACCGACCTTGGCGTCACGTGGACCAACGCGACCGGAACGCTCCCCTCCGGCGTCGCCGCGCAGGCGATCGCCATCGACTGGGAATGGCCCGAAGCGCCCGGCCTGTACGTTGGTTCAGGCGCGGGCGTCTACTGCTCGCTCGACAGCGGCGCAACCTGGATCAAGGACGGCGCGGATCTTCCCAACGTCAACGTCCAGGACCTGGTGATCGACACCGTCCGCAGGACCATCGCCGCCGGCACCTACGGCCGGGGCGCCTGGAAGAGCCCGCTCCCCAGCCCCACCTGCCCCGCGGACTTTGACGGCTCGGGCTTTGTCGACATCGAGGACTACAGCGCCTTCGTCGGGGCCTTTGAACTCGGCGATGAATCGGCCGACTTCGATGGTTCAGGGTTCGTCGACATCGAGGACTTCACGGCCTTCGTCGTCGCGTTTGAAGCAGGCTGCTGATCCCAGCCCCGGCAACCGATGTGCATCCCGCGCCCCGGCCCCCAGGCCGGGGCTTTTTCATTTCTTCCATCGCACGACCACCGATAACCGGCTTCCAACTGCTATTGGGCCCGATCCCGCCCCGGGAACATCGGATCATGACGGCTTGTAGGGGATGCTCGGAATCCACCCTAGTACACCGGGTGGATTACAGCGCAAAGACGGCCGATGTGGAAGCACGAGCATCCACGGCTTGACCACGATTGGCACACCACCGTCGGCGTCGGCCTCACACCACCGTACAGACACCGCCCGCATCTCCACCGCGGGCATCCAGGGGAAGGTCATGAAGTTCACCATCGGAAAGAGAATCGCGCTGGGATTCAGCGCCGCCGTCCTGATCACCGCCGCGCTCGGCGCTTTCAGTTACAACTGCCTGCGCACCGCCGCGGCCATGTCCTCGGTGGTGGTCAAGGAACGCCTCCCCGGCGCCGTCTGCTCCAGCCAGATCGCGAGTCTCTCGTCGCTCAACTACGCCACCCTCATGCACTTCATGGTGACCGACGATCCGGCCAGGAAAACCGAGCTCGAAGGTCAGATGAAGGCTCGCTCGGCGGCGATCGGCGAACTCTACAAGCAGCTCGAATCGGTGCTCTCTGACCCGCAGGACAAGAAGCTCTACGAATCGACCCTCGCCGCCCGCAGTGCATACACCTCCGCACGCGGCAAGGTCACCGAGCTGAGCAACGCCGGCAACACCAAGGCCGCCATCGAACTCCTGGGGACCGACCTCAGCAAGATCTACGAGAAGTACGCCGACTCACTCCAGAACCTCGCCGCCTCGCAGCGCGCGGGGGGCGAAGCCAGCGGCGAGGCCGTGCTCGACGCCGTCGCGTCGGGCAAGCGCGGCGTCTTCATCGGCGTCGGCAGCGCCGTCGCCTTCGCCGCGGGCCTGGGCTTCTTCATCGTCCGCAGCGTGGGAAGGACCCTGACCCGCATGGCCGCCTCCCTCGGCGACGGCTCCATGCAGGTCGCCTCTGCCTCCTCCCAGGTCTCAAGCTCGAGCCAGACGCTGGCGCAGGGCGCGAGCGAGCAGGCCGCTTCGCTCCAGGAAACCAGCTCCGCCCTTGAGCAGATGTCGAGCATGACCAAGCGCAACGCACAGACCTCGCAGGAGGCCGCCTCCCTCGCCGCCGAAGCCAAGAACGCCGCCAACCGCGGCAACCAGGCCATGGGACGCATGGGAGACGCGATCAACGAGATCCAGCGCTCCGCCACCGAGACCGCCAAGATCATCAAGGTCATCGACGAGATCGCCTTCCAGACCAACCTCCTCGCCCTCAACGCCGCCGTCGAGGCCGCGCGTGCAGGCGAGGCAGGAAAGGGCTTCGCGGTCGTCGCCGAGGAAGTCCGGAACCTCGCCATGCGGTCGGCCGAGGCCGCCAAGAACACCTCGTCGCTCATCGAAGGAAGCGTCCAATCGAGCCGCAACGGAGTCGCCATCTCCGAGGAGGTCGCCAAGACCCTCGACGAGATCAAGCTCGCCTCCGAGAAGGTGGATGCACTCATCAGCGAGATCGCGATCGCTGGCAAGGAGCAGGCACAGGGCATCGAACAGGTCAACCTCGCCGTCTCGCAGATGGACAAGGTCACCCAGGTGACCGCCGCCACCGCCGAGGAATCCGCCTCGGCCGCGGAAGAAATGTCCAGCCAGGCCGTGGTGCTCAACTCGGTCGTGGATGAACTCGTCGAACTCGTCGGTGCACGCTCGGCGACGCACATCCGCGCCGCCGCCTGAACACACGCCACCTCTACCAATCAGGATGCACCCGCGCCGGGATCGGAACTTCCGATCCCGGCGCTGTTTTTGTCTCCGCCAGCGGTCGTCCCCACGCGGCGTCCGTAGATGTCGTCCAGTGCACACCCCACATCCTCAAAGCTGAACGCATAGCCTTCCTTCAGCAGCCGCGTGGGCATCACGTACCGGCCGCACAGCGCAAGCTCCGGATCCGTCCGCAGGATCAGCCTCGCCCCGATCTTCACGCACCACGCGGGCGACGGGATCCCCATGTGCATTCCCACCGCTCGCCGAAGCGACCTCATGAACACTTCGTTGCTCACCGGCCCCGGTGCTGAGGCAACATACACCCCCTGCATGCCCGGATGCTCGATCCCGCGGACAAACAGCCTGTTCATATCCCGCTCATGGATCCAGCTTATCCCCTGCACCCCGCTCCCCACCCTTCCGCCAAGACCCAGCCGCGCGAGCAGGCCCAGCTTCGCAAGTGCACCACCCTCCCGCATCAGGACAAAGCTCGTCCTCAGCACGACGCCCCGCACACTCCTGGGAAGCACCGACCAGAACGCCTCCTCCCACGCCCTCCCCACCGCCGGCGCAAGCCCATACCCGGTCGGGCTTGACTCATCGCACACCGCCGACGGCGGATCCCCATAGATGTGTGCAGTTCCCATCTGAACCCACGCTCGCGGCGCCGCCGCCACCCTCCCCACGGCGGCGCCGATCGCCAGCGTGCTCTCGACGCGCGATCGCAGAATCTCATCGCAGTTCCCCGGCGACTTGATGCAGTCGACCGAGCGGCCCGCGAGGTTGACAACCGCCAGCGCCCCATCGATCTCGCGCAGCCATTCCCGGTCCTCACCTCCCCCGCCCGGCCTCCCGCGCCACGGCACCGCCCGAACACCATCCACAGGAGGATGTCGCCCAGCGGATCTCGTAAGCACCGTCACGGCATACCCGCCGGCGACCAGGATTCGTGACAAGGATCGCCCTACCGCTCCTGATCCTCCGGCGATCACCACCCGTGTGCACCGCTCCGCTTCCATGCATGCACCATACCGATGCGACATCGTAATTTCAAATGTTTTTGAAATTTCAATCGTTCAAGTCTAAAGCGGACAGAATAGTCTTATGCTTGCAAGATCACACATACATAGGTTGTACTTTCGCTCGAAAAGCACTACGCTCTTTTTTGAGACCCGGCAGTCATGAACCGGGCATGGGGGAACCTGTTTGGAGCACGCGAATCCATCGCAAAACCATGGAAAACCCGGGCATGACTCCCAGGGCGTCCCGGTCGAAACGTTCGCAACGCCAGCCGCACTTGTTGACCACCAGGGCATCATTTTCCGGGCCAACGCGGCGTGGCGAGCCCCGGGCGGGCACGCAGGGATGCTCGGGGACGTCGGACATTCCCTCGATCAGATCCCGCTGCTCTCGGGTGTTACGCCCGATCCCAGGCCGGCGATCAGCCGGGTCATCGCCGGCCAGTCAAGTGCACTGACGCTCGAACTGCCGACCCCCTCGCCGATGCAGCTCATGCTCGTGCGTGCAAGCGCGGTGCACACGCTCGCCACGATCGTCCCCTCGCCGGTGCCGGCGGACCATGCAAGCACACCCGCGATCGCATCTCCCCTCCGCGTTGATGGGCAGTCGCACCTTTCCTCCATCATCGATTCGGCGATGGACGCGATCATCACGGTGGACGATCAGCAGCGCGTGGTGATGTTCAACAGGTCGGCCGCGCGGATCTTCGGCACGAACATCGAATCCGCCCTGGGCTCGCACCTGGATCGATTCATTCCCGAGCGCTTCCGCCGAGTCCACGGCGAGCATTTCCGCTCTTTCGGCCAGACCGGCGGCACGACTCGCGCGATGGGTCGGCTTGGCACGCTCTACGGGCTTCGCGCTGATGGAAAGGAATTTCCCATCGAGGCCTCCATCTCGCAGGCCATCTCGGGGGGTCGAAAGCTCTACACCGTCATCCTCCGCGATATTTCCGAGCGAAGGCTCCTTGAGGAGCAGTTGATCCAGTCGCAGAAGATGGAGGGGATCGGCAGGCTCGCGGGCGGGGTGGCGCACGACTTCAACAACCTGCTCACGGTCATCTTCGGGTACCTGGGCGTCGCGTCGTCGCAGATCGAGAGCGATCACCGAGCCCAGGCTGCGCTGACCCACACGCGCGAGGCCGCCGATCGGGCCGCGAAGCTCACCCGCCAGCTCCTGGCCTTTGCCCGCAAACAGATCTTCACCCCCCGCATCTTCGCCGTCCGAGATGCGGTGAACTCGCTGGTCCCCATGCTGCGGCGGCTCATCGGCGAGGATGTCACCCTCGACGTCGACCTCGCGCCCGGCACGGGGTACGTCCGCGCGGATGTCGGGCAGTTCGAACAGGTCATCATGAACCTGACGGTCAACGCACGCGACGCCATGCCCTCGGGGGGCAAGCTCACGATCGCGACCCGCAACATCTTCCTCGATGAGGCATACTGCCGCCGCAACGCGGGCGCAACCCCCGGTGAACACGTCGCCATCTCCGTCACCGATACGGGTGTGGGGATGTCGCCCGAAGTGCTCGAGCGGCTCTTTGAACCGTTCTTCACGACCAAGGGGCCGGGGAAGGGAACGGGCCTGGGCCTGGCGACCTGCCACGGCGTGATCCGCCAGAGCGGCGGGCACATCGCCGTCGAGAGCGAGATCGGGCGCGGGACATCGGTCAGGATTCTCCTCCCGCGCGAGCCCGAGGATGCACTCGCGGCACTGGAACTCAAGCCCAACGCCCCCGCCTCGGGAGGATCCGAGACGATCCTGCTCGTCGAGGACAACGCGATGGTCCGCGACCTCGTGCACAGCACCCTCACCCGCGCCGGGTACCGTGTTCTCGCCGCCGAGAACGGTCCGCGTGCGATTCATCTCGCCGCCGACACCATCGGGTCGATTGACCTGCTCATCACCGACGTGGTCATGCCCGAGATGAACGGCGTCCGCCTCGCCGAAGCGATCCAGCACACGCGTCCCCAGATCAAGATCCTCTACATGTCGGGCTACACGGAGGAGACGATCCTCCGGCACGGCGTCGAGAGCCAGCTTGTCGCCTTCCTCCCCAAGCCCTTCTCGATCGAGGCCCTGCTCCTCAAGATCCGCTCCGTGCTGGATATCCCCATCAGGACCACGCTCTGAAGTCTTCATGTGCCGGGTCTATCCTGTGATCAATGACTGACCCCGCCGGCACGCATGCACCCCGTCCGCAACTCCCGGTGGAACTCTGTGCACGCGGCATCCGCAAATCCTTCGGGGAGCAGGTCGTCCTCGACGAGATCTCGATCCAGGTCCGCCGCGGAGACCTCTTGGCGATCGTCGGCGGAAGCGGCAGCGGCAAGACCGTGCTCCTGCACATCCTTGCGGGCCTGATGCCCGCCGATGATGGCAAGGTGCTCGCGGCGGATCACTCGAAGGATGGTTCACCCCTGGTCGAACTCGCCGCGCTCGATGGCGACGCGCTCGACCAGATCCGCCTCTGGTGGGCCGTGGTCTTCCAGAAGAACGCGCTCTTCAGCGGGACGGTCTTTGAGAACATCGCGATCCTGCTGCGCGAGCACCACGAGATGGCCGGCGGGGGAGACCTGACCGAGGAGTCCATCCTCGCGCGTGCACGCGAAAGCCTGACCGCCGCGGCGCTGGACGTCGACACCGTCCTTTACAAGGATCGGGACGCGCTCTCGGGGGGCATGGCCAAGCGGGTGGCGATCGCGCGTGCGATCGCGATCGACCCCGCCCTGATCTTCTACGATGAACCCACCACGGGGCTCGATCCTGTGATCAGCGGGCACATCCACGAACTCGTGTGGCGCACGCACAATTCAAAGCGTGCCGATGGAACTCCCCGCACGAGCATCATCGTGACGCACGACAAGGATCTCCTGCGCCGGCTCGAGCCGCGGATCGTGATGCTGCACAAGGGGAAGATCGCGTTCGACGGACCGTACAAGGCGTTCGAGGCGGCCCCGGATGGACCAGCGCGGGAATACCTTCAGGCAATGCCCGTGCTCCACGCGACGCACCAGATGTCGCGGTGATCCGCGAGCCCAGACGCCCGACGCGGCCACCCGCGTCCGGCGCCGGTGGATGGATCAGCAGCCGCTCTCAAAGGCCATGACAAACGCGGTGAAATCGTCGATGTCGACAAAGCCGGTCTGATCAAAGTCGGCGGTTTCGACACCCGCCTCAAAGGCCTGGACGAAAGCGCTGTAATCCTCGGTATCGACAAAGCCCGTACCGTCAAAGTCTGCGCGGCAGCCCAGCGTCCAGAGAAGGGCCTCCTCGCATCCGCGCGAGCTGTTGTAGCCGTACCCGGCAACGACCGTCCAACCCCCCGAGCTCCACACGCTCCGTGCAGAGGAATACGTGTACACCGGATCGAGCGACTCGTGCAGGTCGACCACCGAGTCCTTGCTCCCATACCACATCACCGCGCGGAGCTTCCCCGCCATCTCCGCATGCCCCACCTGGCAGTCGCTCGATGCGCCGAATGCCTGCGAACTCGCGGCGCCCGCGGGGTGGAGTTCCACCCATGACGAGGCCGTCCCCGTCCACATGCCCGCCCGATACTTCCCCGCGACCACCGCCTCGCCCACCAGGACATTGCCCCACACACCGCGCACCTGCGAGGACTGCGTCCCCGCCGGGTGAATGTCAACCCACGACGCGGGCGTTCCGCGCCACAGGCATGCACGCAGCGCGCCGTTGGCGACCACCATGCCGCCCTGCACATCTTCGCTGATCGAGACGATCACCGAATCGCTCTGCCCCGCCGGATGCATGTCAACCCACGACGCCGCCGATCCCTGCCACATCGCCGCGTGGAGCGTCCCATCGGGCATCATGACATAACCGCCCTGATGCCCTTCAATGGCCCCGCTAGCGACGGAAAAGTTTGTGCCCTCGGGGTGCAGGTCCACCCACGCCTCGCGAGATCCGTACCACACCATCGCACGCAAGATGCCGTCACCCGCAAAGGTCGCCCACCCGACCTGTGAAGCATCCGAAGCCCCGAGCGCCTGCGACCACGTCGCGCCCGGCGGGTTCAGGTCGACCCATGTCTCCGTCGATCCGCTCCACATCGCCGCGCGGTAGGTTGTACCTGTCGCGATGTGCCCCACCTGCAGGCTCTGCGCGACCCCGTACGCGTGCGTTTCCCCGGAATTCGGCGCCAGCAGCCGAGCGATCGTCCATGATCCCTGCGCCGTCGCCGCCCCACACACAACCATGCACACGCCAACCGTGTGCAACACCCCGTGCATCGCTTTCATGGCTTCCCCGAATCTGCATCACGCCCGCAGCGCGACCTGTTTCCCCTCGGCCCCGGCCGCATCCAACCGCGCCCTCGCGGAAGATGCAAACCCCGTATGTGCATAGCCTAGCGAATTTGCACCTCACCACCAAGCCATTTCACATCCATTCGCAAGCCATTGCAAGAGCAACGCTTATGCATCAAAGCCGCCACCTTGCATGCTCCATCATCGCCCCTCGGCGCGCTCCATCACCCCGCGCACATTGCGTGCAGCTCGATCCACCGCCTCGCGTGCATCCACCCTCGAACCAGGCTTGAGATACTCGTTGAGCATCCGCGAAATCTCTTCTTCCAGTTCGGTCTGGAAGGGCCCCACCGGCACAAACGCCGGCGGCGCGCCCGTAGAGGGATCCGGCGTCACGCCGTAGAGCAGCCACGCCGCACGCTCTTCAAACCGCTCCCGCGGCATCGGCGCGATCTCGTATCCCTTGGATGGATCCTCCTGATCCTTGAGTACACCCCGTGTCGACCTGAATCTCTCTGACCGCATCGCGGCAAGGTTTGCCGGCGGCGCGACCCGCAGCGTGTCCCAATACTCGATCGCCTGCTCCGGCCTGGTGAGATAGCGAAGCATCGCCATCGCGTCGTCTCTGTGCTCGCTGTGCACACCGACCCCCCACATCACGCACCCCGACACAATCGCGCTCCGGCCGCCGAGGCGTTCTGGACCGCGCGGCAGCGGCGTCACCGCGTACGAAAGTCCCTGTGCGTTGCGGTCAAAGTCCGCGATCCGCCAGCTCCCATCCATGAACAGCGCCGTCCTCCCCCGTGCAAACAGCGCGTCCGGACCCGTCCCCGACATGTACCCCGAAAGCTGCGGCGCAAAGCTCCCATCCTCCACAAGCTGCCGCAGAAGCCGCAGCGCCTCGGGCCCGGCTTCGCCGACATCCAGTGTGCACGATCCATCCTCGCCCCACGCACGCCCGCCCGCCTGTGCAAAGAACGTCATGAACGGCCACGACCACACCGCACAGTCAAACCCGCGTATCTCTTCACCCCCGCGCTCCCTGCTCCAGGTTGAAATCCGCCTGGCAGCGTCGCGCAGGTCATCCCACGTCCAGCGCTCGGTTGGCGCTGCGATCTCTTCACCGGGGTGATCGCGGTTGTACGCCTCAAAGATCGACTTGTTATGGAAGAGCCCGTACTGCGCGTTGTCCTGCGGGATCCCGTAGATCCCTCTGCCCTGCGGCCCCTCCACCACGAGCAGATCGCGCAGATGCCGGGGAATCTCCTCAAGATCCGCCGGTGTCAGCGGTTCTGAAACGCCGCCCTCTCCTGGGAGCGCATCGAGCCGCTGCAACATGCCCCGCCGCGCCATCCCGTGGTAATCGGTGATCCGCAGACGCATCACGTCAGCGCTCTTCCCCCGCGCGTGCCACGCGTTGTACTTCATCACGATGTCGTTGTTGTACCGCTGGTAATCAATGTGCACATCGGGCCGCTCGCGCTCAAACCCCCGTGCATAGCGGTCCCGGAAAAGCAGATCCTCAAACGGCATCCCCCACACCGTAAACAGCAGCGTCCGCTGGCCCGACACCGCCTCAACCACGCCTTCCCGCCCCGGCCACAGGATCACCCCCGCGGTCAGGATCATCCCCAGGACGAACACCCACCAGCCTGTTCCCGGCTTGTGCACGCTACTCCTTGCCGCCGGTCATGGCGATTCCGCGGACAAACGAACGCTGGAAGATCACAAACACGATGATGAGCGGCAGGGTGATCAACGTCGCCGCAGCCATGCGCGTCGGCCAGCTCAGCACGAGCATACCCGTGGCCAGTTCCGCGACCGCCAGGGGAAGCGTCTTCTCCTGCGAGCGGTCAATGGCGATCAGGGGCCAGAAGAACGAGTTCCACGATCCGACGAACGTGAAGATCGCAAGTGCACTCACCGCCGGCCAGATCGTCGGCCGCACCAGCAGCCAGAAGAGATCGAGTTCGGTCATGCCGTCGAGCCGCCCCGCCTCGAGCAGCGAATCCGGCACCGCGTTGATCGCCTGCTGCATGTAGTAGATCCCAAAGCCGCTCGCCAGGAAGGGAACCACCAGCGCCTGCATGTTGTCGATGAAACCAAGCCGGTCGGCGATCAGGTACATGAAGATGAACGACACCTGGATCGGAAGCATCATCGTCACGAGCGTGATCCAAAGCAGGCCGCGGCGGCCCCGGAATCGGAGCTTGCAGAAGGCATACCCCGCCGCCGCGTTGTGAAACCCCGCCAGGAGCGTTGTCAACCCCGCCGCCAGCAGCGAGTTGAAGTAGTACTCACCCAGCCGCGCTCCCACGAGCGCCTCTGCGTAGTTTCCCCACCTCCATTCCCACGGCAATCCCCGCGGCAGGAGACTCGTGGCGCCGCCAAGCGTCTCCTGGTCGCTCTTGAGCGATGTCAGGATCATCCAGAGAAATGGCAGCAGCATGCTCGCCGCCAGCGCGTAGACGGCGGTGTGCACACTCAGTCGGGTGATGACTCCGGGCTTGCGCATCTGAGCATTCGGCGCGGCTGTTCTCAAGTTCAGGCCGAGGGCGTCAATGTATCCGATGTTCAGAAAAGCAACACAGGCCGGATCCGAAGATCCGGCCTGCATGAAGTCAGCATTGTGTCGATGAACATCGCGGACAGGCTTTACCAGCCGCCGCCGCTCACTTCGTAGCCGCCGCCGTGATCGCGGTCGCCACCACCCCCGCCACGGCCCCCGCGACCCCCACGGTCGCCGCGGTCGCCACGCCCGCCGCCAGTCGGCACAAAGGTAACGCCGCCATAGGGTGCGCTCAAAGCCTTAATCATTGAGAGGCCGCCCAACGATTCAGACGGAAAGAATTTAACAGTTTTTA
>DATGXW010000012.1:0-9288 GCA_035298585.1 Phycisphaerales bacterium | reverse complement strand
GTGCCCCCATCTCCACCACCACCTCCCGAGTCCATCCCGCGCGGGCCCTGGGGCGCCTTGAGCGTCAGCTTGATCGTGTTGTTCGAGTATCGCCCGCTGAAGCGTGTGAACGCGTTGTCCTTCGAAAGGTGCGACCAGGTCCACTCGGGCTTGATCGTCGTCGATTCAAAGTTGTCGCTGAACAGAACGTCAGGACGCGCGGACGCGGCCGATGAAAGGACCCCCACCGAACAGGCCGACAGCAGCAGCAGACGGAAATTCCCACGGTCCATCGCTCTCTCCTCTGATCTTGTGATATCTCTCGTGTGCAGCGCCCGCTTCCGTGCAGCCGCATGCACATGGACGAAACATGCCATGCGATGACCACCCGCGCCTTGGGAATGAACCCCGATCCGAAGATTCCCCGCCCACCGCGCTGTCTGTGCGGGCGCCCGGCGACGCATCCCGCACACGCCGCCCAACTCCTCATCACCCCTGTGCATCCCAGCCCAGAAAACGACACGACCTCTTTCATCAGGAAAGAGGTCGCTCGGAACGCACATCCACCGCGGTTGGGGGTTGGGGCGTCTGCGGTGAGACTGCGCTCTGCGCCGGTGGGACAGGTCCATCGATGGAACGCTCCCCGTCCGGCACTCTCTGGCGCGAACGCGCCGTCGGTGAACCGTCCGAGAATCAGTCCATCACCCCGCCCCGCCGGCGACGCAGACCGGTCGCGGCCGCGAGGCCAAAGACCAGCGCTGTGCCGGGGGCGGGAACCTGCGGGTTGTTCTCTTCGCTCGGGTTCTCATCACCCGGATCGGATTCGGTCTTGCGCTCCTGCGTCGGCGGAGTCACTTCCGGGGGCGTAAACGGGGGAACCACCGTCGGGTGCGAACTACCCCCGCCACCCCCACCTCCCCCTCCCGGGGGCAGCAATTCCTTGGGCTCGGGGATCTTGTAAGTGCTGATCGGGGGATGCGAGCCCGACGTGGCGCTGGTCGCCAGGCCGTTATCGCCCCCACCCGCCGCACCGCCCACCGCACCCATGAGGGGCGTCTCGGCCTCCCTCCCGGCCGAGGTCGCCCCTTCATGGTCGTACTCACACCAGATCTCGACGTTGTCGATGCCCCAGGAAGGGGTCGATGTGCTCGACCCGCCCAGCGCCGACTTCACACCCTCAAAGTCGCTGCTCTCCAGGCCCAAGGCGCGGAACTGGACATCCAGGTTCTCATCCGCGTTGAGCTGGAAGGCGATCACCACACCGCGGTAGACGCTGTCGACCGCGGCGCCGAAGGCGATCGGCTCGGGTCCGATCGAAGCCTTGCGGAAGGTTCCCTCTCCCCCCAGCGAAGCCAGGGAGTGGGAGAACATCACCCGCTCACCGACCTTGACTTCAAACCGCATGTCCTTGCCGTCGGCCGTCTTGCCCGTCCAGCCATCGAGCGTGAACAGGTCAAACCGCATGTAATAGGTGACCCGGCCACCCTTGCTCTGGTTCTCGGGCGGAGGCGTCAGCGTGAGATCGACCGGGCGATCCGTCAGGCGACCGGCAAACCGGCCCAGCCCGTCGGCCGAGTCAATCTTCGCGCCCTTCCAATGGGGGCGGGCATCGGTGCTCTCAAAGTCATCGGTGAAGACAACCAGCCGGTCCGCGCTGGCGGTTGCCGCGGTCAGCCCGATCAGGCCCGCGGCGATCAGCTTGGAAAAACCCCGTGCACCAATGACATCGCTCGTCCGTGAGCACGCCATCGCGACCTCCTCGTCCAGTCTTTGCTTGATCACAACTTCGCTGCTTGCAGCGACTTGCGCCCTAGGCCGACCCCCGTCGGCCGCCCCGCTCCCGTCCCGCGGCCTGCGGAACTCCTCAAGCGGGGTCTCTCGTGTTCTCTGCTTCACAAGGTGCCACACGCCCGGCCCGGCGTCGGGTTTCAGGGCAGCATTGCGCCCTGGCCGTGGTTCACCCGTGCGACCTCTGGCGATGAGTCCGACTGGGTGGGCATCTGCGGCGTGTTCTGGGCCTTGGATTGACGGTTCTGGGCCGTGCGCGCCTACCCTGAGAGGTCCCCGGGATATGCACGTGCCGGGACGCCGACAGGCGTACATCCCCGGTCGTCCGAGAACCCCCCGCCATCACCCCCCTGATCACGCCGACCAGGACCCCGATCGCAGGCCGAACCACTCCGCTCCGTGCGGCATGGCGTCCGCGGTTGCCGATGGGTCAACAGTCCTTTGAGCCGACCTGCACATGACCTCCACCTCGCCCACCGCCCCCGTCCAGCACGACCACGCCGTCCGTGCTTCGAACATCCGCAACGTCGCGATCATCGCACACGTCGACCATGGCAAGACGACGCTGGTCGATCAGTTGCTCAAGCAGTCGGGGATGTTCCGGGCCGGCGAGCTTGAGAAGCTCGCGGGCGGGCAGCACGACCTGATCATGGACTCGAACGAGCTTGAGCGCGAGCGCGGGATCACGATCCTGTCGAAGAACTGCGCGGTCTCGTACGCAGCCCAGGACGGCAAGGAGTACCGGATCAACATCATCGACACGCCCGGCCACGCCGACTTCGGCGGCGAGGTGGAGCGTGTGCTGCGCATGGCCGACGGGTGCCTCCTCCTGGTCGACGCCTACGACGGCCCGATGCCCCAGACCAAGTTCGTGCTGGGCAAGGCGCTCGAGGCGGGCCTCAAGCCGGTCGTGATCGTCAACAAGTGCGACCGTCCCGACGCGCGCCCGCAGGAGGTCATCGACGAGGTCTTCGACCTGCTGGTCGACATGGGCGCGGAGGACCACGCGCTGGACTTCCCGGTGATCTACTGCTCCGGCCGCGACGGCTGGGGCACGCGCGACCTGGCCAACAAGAAGCCCGACATGCGGGACGTCTTCGAGTCGATCGTCAACGAGGTCCCGGCGCCGCGCGGCGACAAGGACAAGCCGCTCCAGATCCTGATCACCGCGATCGACTACAACGAGTACGTCGGACGGATCGGCATCGGCCGCGTCTTCAACGGCAGGATCAAGTCCGGCCAGCAGGTGACGATCATCCGCCGCGACGGCGTGACGACCACCAACTGCAAGGTCACCCAGCTCCTGCAGTTCATGGCGCTCAAGCGCCAGCAGGTCGAGAACGTCGAGGCGGGCGACCTGTGCGCCATCGTCGGACTCGACCGCATCGACATCGGCGACACCGTCGCGGACGTCGAGAACCCCGTCGCGCTCCCGACCGTCAAGGTCGATGAGCCCACGATGACGATGCTCTTCCGGATCAACGATTCCCCCTTCGCCGGGCAGGACGGCACGATGGTGACCAGCCGCCAGATCCGCGAGCGCCTCGAGAAGGAGCTGGAGCGCAACGTCGCCCTCCGCGTGGCGCAGGGCAAGACCGCCGACGAGTTCATGGTCTCGGGCCGCGGCGTCCTCTCGCTGGGAATCCTGATCGAGACGATGCGCCGCGAGGGCTTTGAGCTCTCGGTCGGCAAGCCCGAGGTCATCATCCGCCAGATCGACGGCGTCCCCCACGAGCCGATCGAGGAGCTGGTGGTCGACTGCCCCAACTCGCAGCTCGGCCCGGTGATGGAACTGGTCGGCTCGCGCAAGGGCGAGATGAAGAAGATGGAGCCCCGCGGCGAGACGGTGACGCACGTGGAGTTTGAGATCCCCTCGCGCTCCCTCATCGGCATGCGTTCGCGCATCCTCACGGCGACGCAGGGCGAGGCGCTCATGCACCATTCGTTCCTGCGCTTCGACCCGGTGTCGGGCGCGATCCCCCACCGGGCCCTGGGCGTCCTGATCTCCCTCGAAACCGCGGCCGTCACGACCTACGCGCTCGAGCAGCTCGCCGACCGAGGCGTGATGTTCGTCTCCCCCGGCACGCCGGTCTACATGGGACAGATCGTCGGCGAGCACAACCGCGACAACGACCTGACGATCAACGTCACGCGTCTCAAGCACCTCACCAACATGCGTGCGGCGGGCAAGGACGCGACGGTGGTCCTCAAGGCCCCGCGCAAGATCACGCTCGAGTACGCGCTTGAGTACATCGAGGACGACGAACTGGTCGAGGTGACGCCCAAGAGCATCCGCCTCCGCAAGAAGATCCTGGAAGAGTCGATGCGCAAGCGCGCCGAGCGCCAGGCCCGCGACCGCGAGGAAGGCGCTGAGAACCAGACTCAGTGAGTTCGTTCAGGCCGCGGCGCGGCCCGCCGCCCACCTGCGGCACGACTCGATCAGCACCGCACGCTCGATCGGCTTGGTCAGGTAATCGCTGCATCCCGCCGCGAGGCACTTCTCCCGGTCGCCGCTCATCGCGTGCGCGGTCAGCGCGATCACGGGAATGGTGATCCCCGCCGCACGCAGTCGCTCGGTCGCGGCGTACCCGTCGAGCACGGGCATCTGCATGTCCATCAGCACCACGTCAAAGCCGGGCCCTTGGCCGGGGCCGTCGGGGACGATGCGCGCCAGTGCACACCGGCCGTCCTCCGCCACCGAGACCTCGGCCCCGGCCTTGCGGAGAAAGTGGCACAGGATCCTGCGGTTGTCCTCCCCATCTTCCGCCAGCAGGATGCGGACGCCCTCCAGCGGGCGATCGCCCGCGGCGGGGGGTGAGGACGTCTCTGCTCGCTCGGTCGGCCGCCCATCATGCCGCTCCTGCCAGTCGGGATCGACCGGCAGCCACAGCGAGAAGACCGACCCCGCGCCGGGCACGCTCGACACTTCGATATCGCCCTTCATCGCCCGGGCCAGCTCGCGGCTGATCGGGAGCCCGAGCCCCGTGCCGCCGAATCGGCGCGTGATGGATTCGTCGGCCTGCATGAACGGGACGAAGATCCGCTCCAGGTTCTCCGGTGAGATCCCGACCCCGGTGTCGCGGACGCGGATGCGCAGCCGGGCTGATTCACCCTCCGCCGTGCACTCCGCCGAGATGTGCACATGGCCCTTCACCGTGAACTTGATCGCGTTGCCGACCAGGTTGAGCATGATCTGGCGGAGCCGGATGGGGTCGGCCGAGATGGAAACAGGGAAGGCGTCCGCGATCTCAAGCCGCAGCCCGACGCCCGCCGACTGCGCCCGCGGCTGCATGATCTCGACCACCTCGCCCAGCAGCAGCCTCGGCGAGAATCGCGTCTGTTCGACCGCCAGTTTCCCCCCTTCGATCTTGGTGAAGTCCAGGATCTGGTCGATCACGCCCATCAGGTGCGCTGAGTTCCGGCGGATCGCCTCCGCCGATTCGCACCGCCCCGCGTGTGCAGGGTCGAGCAGCAGTTCGACGTGCCCCAAGATGGCCGTCATCGGTGTGCGGATCTCGTGCGACATGTGCGCGAGAAAGAGCGACTTGGCGTTCGAGGCGCTGTCCGCCCGGTTGATCGCCTCCCGCAGCTCCTCGGAAGAGATCGACATCGCCCGCTCGAGCGTGTAGCGGTCGTCGTCGCACTTGGCGTAGGCCTGGCTGACCAGGTCGAGGAGCTCGGCCCATCGCGCGGCGTCGGGGGGCGTGCCGCGTTCAAGCCGGAGCCGACGGAGCTGCCTGCTGAGCACGGGGTGCAGGAAAGGTCCGGATGACACAGGATCAGACCTCCGCGATTGTCGTCAGCGTCATCGTCTGGTTGTGCAGCTCGCACGGGCAACTCCCGTGCGGAGCGATCTCCCCGTACGAGTACAGCCCGATCAGCGCAGAGCCCCGCGGCAGTTCGTCAAAGACCGCCTCGAGCTCCTCCTCGGTCCGGGTTCCCAGCACCAGCCGGCGGCCGATGCAGCTCACGGCGATGGCCAGGCACGGCCCCCCGCACAGCGGTGTGCTGGCCTGCTGCGCCGCGGCCCCTGCGCTTGCGGTCAGCCGGTCGAGATTGGCGTGCATGAGCTGGACCCGCGAATGCTGCGGGATATCGCCCGCAAAGGCCATCGACTGGGTCTTCTCATCGATCGAAAGCACCGTGCGCACCAGCGGCGCGCGTGCGTTATCTCCAAGGAGCGTCAGCGGGAAGAGCAGCGCGGTCGCGGGGAGCCCGCTCACCCGGTCGCCCAGGTACTTCTTGTAAAGCTCCAGCGCAGGACGGCCATCGATCTCAAAGAGGACGTTGCCGCGCGACCGGGTGACGATGCGCTGAGGACCGAAGGGATCCCAGCCCCCGCGCGACCCGTGTGCAACCCGCAGATTGGAGCCGTACAGCCCCACCGCCACGGCCATCTTCTCACGCGGCCCGCCCCCGTGCAGGACCCAGGTCCTGCGGAAGTCAGGACCATCACCAGCCAAGGCGCCGGTGATGATGGTCCCCTGGGGGAGGGCGGACGCGAGCCCTCTTACAAGCTCAGAACCGTTGACGTTCAGGCCATCGGAATATACGAGCACCGCCGCGAGCCCGGGGGCGGCCAGCTGCGCCGCCAGGTGCTCGCCGGCCAGGCGCGAGTCGGCGGCCGAGCGGATCGGGGCGGATGCCGAGCGGACAGTGGTCTTCTCAAACCGCACAACCGCGACGCTGAGCCCCCCGTCGCGCAGGTGTGCACCGTGGATCTCACCGCTGGTGGAGCACCCAAGCACATGGCTGTCGGGAAAGGCCCGGGCGAGGTCTTCAAAGGCCGGCGACTTTGCCGCGAGCGATGAACCCCCGAAGGCCACGACGAGCGTCGATGTGCCGTTGAGCCCGGCCGGGAGAGGGTGATCCCAGCCGCCCAGCGGCTCGAATCGCCTGAGTTCAAAGCCGGTGCGCGTGGACGTTGACATGCAAAACCCCGTGACGGCCCGTGCGGCCGCGCGGCGTGCTGAAGAGGTCCCGCTCGCCCCCCGGGGGCGCCCGCGCTGGACGTCGAATGAAGATGCGTCCCGCGAGCGACGCAATGCCCGCGGGACGCCGTGGATCAGCACCACCGCGGGAAGATCATCGAGTACATCCCGTGTGCACTTGAGACGGTAGATTCCCCCCCTGTGCCGGCCTCCCGGCCTCTCGGCCGCGGTGGCGCGGGAGCCCGCATCGCCGAGCTGGTCGCGTGGGCGCAAAGAACAAGGCCCGGGCGTGAGCCCGGGCCTTGCGAGTGGTCAGGAGATGGTCTTCAGACCCGGATTAGCCGAGGAGCTGGAGAACCGTCTGGGGCTGCGAGTTGGCCATCGAGAGAATGTTCGTCGAGGCCGACACGAGGATCTGCGAGCGGGTGAGGCTTGCAGTCTCGGTCGCAAAGTCCGCGTCACGGATGACCGACTGTGCGGCCGCGGTGTTCTCGCTCGCAACGCCGAGGCTGCGGACGGTCGCACCGATCGTGTTCTTCTGGAAGGCGCCGAGTCGGCCGCGGAGGGACGAGGTCTGGCGGATGGCTTCCGAGACGACCTTCTGGGCCGCTTCGAGGTCACCGTTGACCACGTTCTTGCCCTTGCCGCTGGCGAGCTCCGAGAGGTAGCCCAGCTCGCTCGAACCGAGCTTGCGGGTCGCGACGTCGGCGATGCCGAGCGAGACGCGGCCGGCGATGTTCACCTTGCCGGCGAGCTGGAAGTCAGCGCCGCCGCCGGTGATCGTGAACGCGCCGCCCGAGTTGACCGAGCCGAGCGCCTGGGACTTGTCGGTGTCGAGGTTGATCTCGACGTCGAGGAAGTCGGTGTTGATGCGTGCGGTCCGGCCCTCGCTGGTGGCGGCGACGCCGTTGATCGTCGCGCCCAGGTCCTGGCCCGTGTCGCGGACGCCGTTCTTGGCGTTGGCGAACGTGGTGTAGCTGGCCGCGGCGACGTCGTCGTTGGCGGCGAACTGGGCGATGCCGCTGCCCGAGACTTCGCCGTCGACGACCTTGACCGAGACGTACTCGCTCGAGCCGAAGCCCGAGCTGACCATGCGGATGCCGTTGCCCGAGACCGAGGCCTCGACGCCCGTCACGTCGCTGAAGGTGTTGATCGCGGCGGCGATGTCGCTGAGCGCGGTGCCCGAGCTGAAGCTGAGCTGGCGCGAGCCGAGCGAACCGGCGACCTCGATCACGAACGACGAGCCGCTGGTCATGTCGATGCTGGTGCCGCCGAAGTCGGTGTAGAGGCCGGCCTGCTGGGCCGATGCGGTGACCAGGACGTCGACCTTCATGCTGTCGCCGGTGAACTTCGCGGCGTTGACGCGGAAGTCAGAGACGCCCGCGGCGACGGAGGAGGTCTTGAAGTCGAACGAGCCGTTGAGGAGCTTGGTGCCCTGGAAGGAGGTCGAGCTTGAGATGCGGTCGATCGTCTGGAGGATCGAGTCGATCTGGAGCTGGTTTGCCTTCTTCTCTTCCGCGGAGAGGCCGGCCGAACTGGCCGTGGTCGTGATCAGGCCCTGGAGCTCAGAGAGCAGGCCCGAGACTTCCTGGAGGCCGCCTTCGGCGATGTTCACGACCTGGTCGGCGCGGTCGGCGTTGGTGATGGCGGCGTTGATGCCCTTCATCTCCGTCGCCAGGTTCTCCGACGCGATCAGGCCGGCGGGGTCATCCTTGCCGCGGTTGATCTTAAGACCCGTGCTCAAGCGCTCAAGCGCGGTGCTCAGCCCGCCCTGGTTCATGCCAAGGACGCGCTGGCCAATGAGGGACTGGACGTTGGTATTGATGCGACTCATGGTTGAGAAATCCTCCGTGATCCACTCGGAGGGCCGCGCCACCAGGCGAGACCCGGCAATCTCCCGGGCGAACAACGCCGGGAGAGGGCCGGTACACGCACGCGGCCCCTGACGCCGGGATTCCGTTCCCGACGCCTGTCGAAATCCGGCGGACGAGCCGCCAGACCCGTGGAGGAGATCGGCGTCGCTGAAGCCTCGGTTGAGTCCGTCCTTTCGTTGCGGATATGGAAATGAGAAAACCCCGCGTTTTCGGCGGGGTGAACGGGTCGTTCTGGGGAGAGAACCCCCTGTGAAACGTCAGGGGCTCAATGGTTATTGGACCTCGGGCCCATTTTCGAGATTTTTTAACCCAGGAGCTGGAGCACCTGCTGCGACTGCTGGTTGGCGAGCTGGAGCACCGACATCCCCGAGCTTGAGAGGATCTGTGCACGCGTCAACTGGCTGGTCTCGGCGGCAAAGTCCGCATCGCGGATGATCGAGACGCTCGAGGAGAGGTTCTCGAACGCGGACTGGAGGCTCCTGGTGTTGGTCTGGAGGACGTTGCGTTCAAAGGCGCCCAGGCGGCCCCGGAGGATGGCGACCTCGTCGATCGCCGCCGACAGGATGTCGTTGGCCGAGGAGAAGTCTCCCGACGCGACGCTGGAGGAAACGCTGAAGACCTGGCCGGTCTTGAGGGAGCTGAGGAAGTAAAGACCCCCGTTGACCAGCGTTCCGCCCAGGTTGGAGGCGGCGGTCGAGGGGATGCCCACGGCGGCC
>DATGXW010000011.1:0-4494 GCA_035298585.1 Phycisphaerales bacterium | reverse complement strand
ATCATCTCGAGGTGGAGTGCGGAGCAGAACTCGGTGCAGTAGAAGGGGTACGTGCCGGACTTGTCGGCGGTGAAGGTGAACTCCGTGTATTCGCCGGGTTCGAGCGAGAGGTTGACGTTGTAGCCGCCGATGCAGAACCCGTGGGTTGCGTCCTGGGCGGTTTCGAGTGCGGTGATCCGCCAGGTGACGTGGTCGCCCTGGTTGATCTCGACATGCTCTGGGACGAAGTGGCTTCGGACGGCGGTCATGTTGACGGTGACGTTCCTGCCGCTGCGGACGACGCCTTCCTGGCCCTTCTTGGGAGCGCTGGGATCGAGCTGCTGCGTGTGGGGATTCCAGCCGACCTGCGGGTAGACGGTCCATGTCTGGAGCTTGTCGGCCTTGATCATCTGGCAGTAGTGCGGCTCGCCGACGCCGATGGGGAGGTCGTAGAGGACGGGCATGGCGTTGCCGGGCTGGCTGATGTCGAGGAGCTGGAAGTTCTGGGGGAGGAGCGGGCCGGTGGGGAGGAAGCGGTCGACGGACCACTTGGACATGGAGATGAGGTAGCGTCCGTCGGGGCTGACGGTGTCGCCCTCGGCAGCACAGAGGTGGCCGATGTTGTACTGGACGGGGGTCTTCTGGACGAGCTGCCAGGGCTGCTCTGGGTTGAGCTTTTCGTAGTCGCCGCCGAGGGTCCAGCGAGCGACGGCCGAATCGAGGAAGAGGGAGGTGTAGGCGTAGCCCTTGTCATCGAACTGGGTGTGGAGGGGCCCGAGGCCGAGCTCGACCTGCGCTTCCTTGACGGCGTCGAACTCGAGGATGGGGATGCCGTAGTCGTCCTTGCCGGAGAACTTGCCCTGCGCGATCGCCGACTTGATGCGATCGATGGAGTAGACGGTGACGTGGGGGTCGAGTTTTCCGGCGACGATCATGTAGCGGCCGTTGGGCGTGACGTCGACGCCGTGGGGGCTCTTTGGTTCTGGGGCGAAGTAGAGGATTCCCTCGGCAGCGCTTGTGTCGAGCGTGATGACGGGGAAGCCGTTGATCTTCTTTGACTTGCCGGCCTTGAAGGCTGCCTCGGCCTTCTTCCAATCGATGATGTGGAGGAAGTCCATGTCGCGCTTGCTGGCGCCGGCCTCGAAGGGGGCTTCACCCTTCTCGATGCCGCCGGTGGCCATCTCGCTGTTGAAGGAGTTGATGAAGAAGTAGCCGTCGCTGGCGAGCTTTCCGGCGTCGGCGAGGTCCTGCCAGTAGGGTGGGAGCTCGAGGGCGAAGGAGTGGTCGGTGTCGATGCGGCCCTTCTGACGGTCGAACTTCCACATGGTGACCATGCCGCGGTAGGACTTCTTGTACTCCTCGGGCGCGGCGTATCCGTAGCCCAGGACGGTGGCGTACTGCCCGCCCTCGATGACGTAGTCGGTGTCGGGTGTGACGAAGGCGGCGCCGTGGTCGCTGATGGTCAGGGGGTTCTTGACGATCTGCTTGGTTTCCCAGTCGCGCAGGTCGATGACGCCCAGGCGCGCATTGGCCTTGTCGCCGATGAAGAGGAACTGGCCGTCGTAGTCGCCGGCGGTCTCGGAGAGGGCGGGGTGGTGCGTGTCGCCCCACTCGACGGGCTTGCCGTTGATCCGGAGAGATTCGCGGACGCGGTCTTCTTCACCGGCAAAGCCGTAGCCCTGCCAGGACTCGGGCGTGAAGACCGAGATGGAGCGGAGGATGCGCATGCTGGGCACGCCGATGGCGAAGACCTGGCCGCTCTGACCTCCCGAGGAGAAGAGGACGTACTCGTCGTGGCGGCCGCTTGGTGTGTAGGTCTTGGCGGCGGCGAGGAGGTCGTCGAAGTTGAGCTTGCGGTCGGAGGCGATCCTGGTGAGCTGGGCGGCCTGCTCGGGGTTGAGCTCGACGGGCTTTGCGGGCTGCGCGGAGCTTGAGCGGCGGCGACGGCCTTCCTGCTGGGCGAGCGCCTGGGTGCTGGTGGACGTGAGGAGCGTGCCTGCGATCAGCAGCATCGCGATGAGCGTGCGCTGCGTGGCGGGATGGTGGGTGTGCAGCATGTACAGCTTCTCCTTGAACCTTAATGAGGCGTTCCACGGCGGGTGAACATGGCCCGCGCGGGACCGCGGTTACTTGCTTGCCGCCTGGGCGCCGGGGGCGGGGACTGCGGGGCCTTGGGTGTGCGCCGGGTCGCCTGGCTGGAGCGTGCGGAGGTACGCGATGACGTCGAGGATGTCGTCCTCGGACATGGCGGGGTTGCCGCCCTTGGGGGGCATCTGGATGCCGGTGGTGCTGGCAGGATCGGTGGGTGCGCGGCCCTGCTTGATGAAGGCCAGGAGGCCGTCGTCATCGAGTGACTGGATGAACGTGTTGTTCGCGAGGGTCTTGCCGTTTCCGGCGATGCCGGCGCCGGCGGGGCCGTGGCAGGCTGCACAGGAGGCGTGGAAGAGCTTGTTTCCGCTGGCGATGTACTCGGCGAGTTCGGCGTCGCCCCCTGAGGCGGCGAGGGCGGCCTGGTGGACGGCCTCTTCCCGGGCGGCGTCGGCGACGGGCGCGGGGAGGTCGGGCATGCGGCGGGGGTCCTGAAGGCCGCGGAGGTAGAGGGCGAGGGCCTGGAGGTCAGCGGTGGTCAGGTCATCGCGTCCGCCCTTGGGGGGCATGGGCAGGGGCTTGGCGGCGGGGCGACCGGTGGAGAGGAACTTGACGAGGTCGGCGTCAGACTGCATGGCGACAAAGTCGCTGTGGACAAGGTCCTTGCCCAGGCCGGCGACGCCGAGGCCTTGGGGTCCGTGGCAGGCGATGCACGTGGTGGTGAAGAGGTCGCGACCGCGGATCGCGGGGTCGAGGGGGAGGATGTCGAGGGGGGGCTGGGCGACGAGGGTTTCGTACGCGACTTCCCGGGCGGCGATGGCGGCGAGTCGATCGGCGTCGGCTTTCCAGGCGGTGAAGATGGGGAATCCGGCGACGGGAAGGACGGCGGCGATGGCCCAGAGGATGGAAGTGCAGGCAGCGTGGTGACCGCGGTAAGGCTGGTGGTCGAAGGGGCGGGGGTTGCTGGTGGTGAGCATGGCGGCCTCGAAGATAGTGGATATATCGAGTTCTATGTAGATATATCGTGCCATTACCCGCCGCGTCAAGAATTCAGACACACGAATCTGTTGAACGGGGGGATGCACCCCCCGTGCAGCGCGCGGAAGGCTGCGGAGCACCGGGGCGTGTACTTGGCGGTGATGCCAGCGTGTAACACTCGATGAGGCCGGGGGTTGGGTAATTCGCAACTTCGGGCGCCGCGGGGCGGTATGGAGCTGGACGCACAGGGCCTGGGCATCCGACCCTGCGCGGGGATTGGGAGGCGGCCGCCATGGCAGGGACGTTGAACGGTGCGTCTGGGACCGGGATTGGGATCGGGGCTCGGTCGGGGGCTCGGGCGGGCGGTTTCACGCTTATTGAGCTGCTGGTGGTGATCGGGATCATCTCGCTCTTGGTGACACTCCTGCTTCCGAGCATCTCGGCTGCACGCAAGTCGTCGCAGCGCGCGGCGGGCGTGATCAACATGCGTTCGATCTCGACGCTGCTTTCGACGTATGCGGACGACTCGAAGGGGGCGTGGTTCAACTCGGTGTTGACGCAGGGGATCGGAGGCTTCTGCGCCAAGACCGATGCGTGGTTTGCGAGCGACGGGTACATGCCGTACGGGGCTTCGACGCTGGTCGAATCGACGTACGGAACGCGGGGGCGGATTGACGAGGTGCTCTCTCCGGCGGACTTTGGGTATCAGAAGAAGCTGCTGGCCGCGCGGATGGGTGAGGCGACGGCGGCCACGAACTCGACGTGGCCCTCTTCGTTCTACTACTCGCCGACGGTCTTCCGCGGCAGGTCGCGGTTCATCACGTCGGCAGAACCGTTCAGAGATCCCCAGCGTGAAACGCCTTTCAACGACGTGGCGCTGAATCTTGTCGGGGATGTGGCCTTTCCATCGGCGAAGGTCGTGCTGTTTGAGCGTCGGGATTTCCTGACGCCGACGCGTGCACGTCCGGCGGTCGGGGGGAAGGCGCGGGCCGAGCCGCTGCCGCCGGCGTTCAACAGCCCCAAGGCGAGCATCAACGTGATGACGGCGGACGGGTCATCCGCGCTGGTGCGGGTGATCGAACTGATGGAGATGGCGGACGCGGGGCTGCAATCCGGGGACTGGACGTACGTGCCGGTCGATCATCTGCCGATACCCGATGACATGCCGACGCTTGCGCCGGATGAACATGCACTCAAGCCCGCGGCGGGCACGACGATCGACTACGTGCGGGTCTCAGAGAGCGATGCGGAGTACCTGTACTTTTTCGCGGGGACGCGTGACGGTGTGCGGGGACGCGACCTTGCGCGGTGAGAGGGACGGGTGCGGCGATGGGGAACTGGTTTGAAGATGTGCTGGGTGGCGCGGGGAGGTTCATCGACCGGACCATCGACGATATCGCGTGGCGGTGGCGGATGGGGTCGGTGCGCGGCGGGTTTGGAGAGAGGATC
>DATGXW010000010.1:0-19590 GCA_035298585.1 Phycisphaerales bacterium | reverse complement strand
GATCATCCCGTCGGGCAGCGCGACAAAGGGCGCCCCCAGGCCCCGCAGGAAGCTCGCGTCCGTGTCGCTCTTGCGGAGCAGGACGGTGATGAAGGCCGTCACGAGGATGAGGACGATCGCGGGGTAGATGACCACGCGCGGGCGGAGCATCCTGGGTTTTTCGCCTTCCATCGCCGCCAGCGAGCTGTAGCGGATCAGCCCCGTCGGGCGGTTGAGCTTGGTCATGACGGCGTCGCAGGCGTCGATGCACTGCGCGCAGTTGATGCACTCCATCTGGAGCCCGTTGCGGATGTCAATACCCGTGGGGCAGGTGGTGACGCAGAGCTTGCAGTCGACGCAATCGGCCGTCCTGGCCTCGCCGCCCTCAGAGGACGTGAGCACCGGCAGGGCCACGTCCTTCTTTAACTTCTTCTGGCCGCGGGGTTCGCCGCGGCGGCGGTCGTAGCTGATGATCCTGGACTGGCGGTCGAGCAGCACCGACTGGAACCGGCCGTAGGGGCAGGCGACGATGCACGTCTGCTCGCGGAAATAAGCAAAGTCGAACATCATCAGGCCGGTCGTCACCGCCATCACCATGAACGGCGTGGGATGCTCCATCGGCGAGAGCCGGACCCACTCGACCAGGCGATCAACGCCAACGAAGTATGACAGGAAGGTGTGGGCGAGGAAGCACGAGACGAGCAGGTACGCCAGGTACTTGAGCGGGACCGCAAGCCCCGACTGCTGGAAGGCGGTCTTGGTCCTGCCCGGCGAACCGCTGAAGAAGCGCTCGATCGGGCGGTACACGAACTCCATGTACACCGTCTGCGGGCACCCCCACCCGCACCAGATGCGCCCCGAGATCGCCGTGACGAAGAAGATCGTCAGGAAGATCGAGACCATCAGCAGCGCCAACAGCAGCGTGTCGGTGGGCAGGAAGGTCTTGCCAAAGAGCGTGAAGCGCCGGGCGGCCAGGTCGAGCAGGATCGCCGGCTTCTGGTTGATCGTGATGTAAGGGAGGAGCGTAAAGAGCGCGATCAGGATGAACGCGACGGCGCGGCGGGCCCGCCAGAGCCGCCCCGTCGAGAGCCTGGGCGTCAGCCAGCGGCGGCGACCGTCGGCCTCAAGCGTCGAGAGGACCGACGAAGCCTGCGACTCTCCCACGAGCGTCGAGTCCGCCGCCGTCTCGGTCGTCTCTGCCTTCACACCCTTGGTCTCAACCGTGCTCACACCCAGGCTCCTTCATGTTGCCGTCCGTGACCTTGACCGCGCCCTCATCGTGGAGCGCCGATTCACTTGGGCCACGGCGGGATCACGACCTCCGCGGGGTCCGCGCCGCGCGGGGCCGCCGGCGTCGTGCCGCGCAGGTTCGCGACGTACGCCGCGACCAGCACGCGCTCGTTCTGCGTCAGCTTGGCCGACCATGGCGGCATCGCGCCGTTGGCCGCGCCGTTGGTGATGACCTTGAAGAAGTCGGGGATCGTCTTGATGTTCTTGTAGGAGTCGTCGGTCAGGTTGAAGCCGTTGATCCCGCCCCCGTCGCGTGCATGGCATGCCGCGCAGTTGCTCTCAAACATGCCCTGGGCGATCGTCATCAGCCGGGGCTCTCCCCGCATCTTCTGGATGGTCGCCTCATCGCCCGAAAGCTCTCCCAGCGTTCCGAAGATCTTCTTGTACTCGGCGACCTGCTGCTTCTGCCACGCCTGCTCGACCGAGACCGAGAGGGGCGAGAAGTGGTACCAGAAGAAGTACACCGCCGAGAAGAGGCACGACCCCAGGAAGATCACGTGCCACCAGCTCGGCGTCGGGTTGTCGTACTCGCGGATCCCGTCGTACTCGTGCTCCATCAGGTGACCGGCCTTGACCGGACCGTGGCCAACCTGTTCTGAATTCATCGTGCTCATGAGCCGTCCCTCGTGCGCGGCGCTCCGCGCGTGTGCGTTGTGTTGGAGATCTGCATGGACTTTGCGGTTCCCAATTCCCTCACTCTTCGAGGGGAAGCCGTCCCAACGGTTCGAGTTCCTTCCCGGCCCCCCGGCGGAACGTTCGCCACGCCACCGCCGTGAAGACTCCAAGGAACAGGACCAGTGCCAGCTGGGGGTACGTCGAGAGATCCATGTACCCCACGATGTCGCTCATCCGCATGACCTTGACTCCTCGCCCGCCGCCGCAAGTGGGCGGTGTGCGTGTTGGGACGTGGGAGGTTTACTTGACCGGGGCAGGGACCGGGGCCGGGGCCGCCTCGGCGGGCGTTTCCACGGGACGCGAGATGTCCGTTCCGATCCGCTGCATGTACGCGACCAGCGCGATCACCTTCTTGTCGCCCATGTCCTTGTACCCGCCCTGCGACTCGAGCTCCGCGGCGATCTTGACAGCCTGCTCGCGGGCCATCCGGACCGCCGTGTCGCCCTTGACCGCCTCGCCGTAGGGAACGCCCAGCATCGCCATGGCGTTGACCTTGCCCTGGACCGCGTCAAAGTCAAAGGGCTGCGTCAGGAGGTGGGGGTACGCCGGCATGATCGACTGGCCGACCATCTGCCGCGGGTTCTCAAAGTGCCTGACGTGCCAGTCGTGCGAGCGAGCCCCGCCCTCGCGCGCCAGGTCCGGGCCGATGCGGCGCGAACCCCACTGGAACGGGTGGTCGTACACGAACTCGCCGGGCTTGCTGTACTCGCCGTAGCGGCGCGTCTCGTGCCACAGCGGACGGATCATCTGCGAGTGGCAGTTGTAACAGCCCTCGGCGATGTAGATGTCGCGGCCAGCGAGCTCCAGGGGCGTGTACGGCTTCACGCTCGCGATCGTCGGGATGTTCGAGCGGATCAGGAACGTGGGAACGATCTCGAAGACCGAGGCGATAATCACCGCCAGCGTCGTCATCACCGTGAACTTGATCGGCTTGCGCTCCCAGATGCGGTGGAACCACCCCTGGAGCACCTGCGACTCGACGCTCTTGGCAAAGTCGGTGTTCGCCTCCAGGTTGCTCGCGGGCGCGGGGCCGTCGTCGTACCCGCGGCCCAGCGCCGGGGCCGTGTGCACGGGCTCCTCGTAGACCGCCGGACGCCCGCTCCAGGTCATCACGGCGTTGACGAGCAGCATCAGCATGCCCGCGATGAACAGCGTGCCGCCGATCGCGCGGATCCAGTAGAAGGGCATGAGCTGCATCACCGTCTCGACAAAGTCGGGGAACTGCAGCGAGCCGCTCTCGTCAAACGCACGCCACATCAGCCCCTGCGTGATGCCGCCGGCATAGATCGGCAGGATGTACATCACGATGCCGATCGTGCCCACCCAGAAGTGCCACTCGCAGAGCTTCTTGCTCCAAAGGCCGGTCTGGAAGAGCCGCGGCAGGAGCCAGTAGATCATCCCGAACGTCATCAGGCCGTTCCAGCCCAGGGCGCCCGAGTGAACGTGTGCGATCGTCCAGTCCGTGTAGTGCGAGAGTGCGTTCACGCTCTTGACCGAGAGCATCGGCCCCTCGAACGTCGACATCATGTAGAACGTCACGCCCGCCGTGAAGAACTTGAGGATCGGGTCGTCGCGCAGCTTGTGCCAGGCGCCCCGCAGCGTCAGGAGCCCGTTGATGCCCCCGCCCCACGAGGGCATCCACAGCATCACGCTGAAGATCATGCCCAGCGAGCTCGCCCATCCCGGCAGCGCCGTGTAGTGCAGGTGGTGCGGACCAGCCCAGATGTAGATGAAGACCAGCGACCAGAAGTGAACGATCGAGAGCCGGTAGCTGTACACCGGACGCTCCGCCGCCTTGGGCATGAAGTAGTACATCAGGCCCAGGAACGGCGTCGTCAGGAAGAACGCCACCGCGTTGTGGCCGTACCACCACTGCATGAACGCGTCCTGCACACCCGCGTACAGCGAGTAGCTCTTGAGCAGCGTCACCGGCACCGCGAGGCTGTTGAAGACGTGCAGCACCGTCACCGTCACGATCGACGCGATGTAGAACCACAGCGCCACGTACATGTGGCGCTCGCGCCGGCGCAGCAGCGTCATGAAGAAGTTCACGCCAAAGAAGCCCAGCCACACCACCGCGATCATCAGGTCGATCGGCCACTCAAGCTCGGCGTACTCCTTGCCGCTGGTGAAGCCCATCGGCAGCGTCAGCGCTGCACACACGATGATGAGCTGCCACCCCCAGAAGTGCAGCCGGCTCAGCACGTCGCTGAACATCCGCGCCTTGCACAGGCGCTGCGTCGAGTAGTAGACCGCCGTGAAGATCGCGTTGCCCGCGAAGGCGAAGATCGCCGCGTTGGTGTGCAGCGGCCGCAGCCGCCCGAACGACAGGAACTGCGACAGACCCCCAAGAGGCTCGGTCAGCTTCGGAAGCGCCAGCTCCAGCGCGATCAAGAGCCCCGCGATGAACGCGATCAGCCCCCACAGGATCGTCGCGCCCATGAACAAACGGACAATCGCGTCGTCATAGACAAACGACTCCAGCCCACCGCGCCCGACGCCGTCGCGACGCCACCCCGCCGTCCCGACTCCCGCCGACGCTTCCGCCGATTCCAACTGTGCCATCGGACGTGCTCCCCAAATGCCGGTGCAGTTCAAACGCTCGCGTTCGACGACGCACCATGGGATTAGTTGATCGACAAATCAACAATCGAATTGTGTACCAATCCCTCCAATCTGTCAAGTATGTCGATAAAAACACCTTCAACTTCCCAAAGAGCCTCACTCTATGGGGTAAACAACCTACTCTGGGTCGTGATTTCGACTGAGTTTCCGCAGGATTGATCTTGACTAAACGACCCTCTGATCCGAATAATGATGGTTCGACGGAGAAAGCCATGCTCAGCCAAGGTGTCGGATACGCCATCCTCGCCCTCGGGCACATCGCCTCCTCCGGTGGAAACCCGGTCCTGGTCAAGGAGATCGCCGAGGCCGCATCCATCCCCGCCCCGTACCTCGCCAAGATCATCCACGCACTGGGCAAGCGCGGGCTTGTGCTCACCCAGCGCGGTGTCGGCGGGGGCGTCACGCTGGCTCGACCCGCGACCGAGATCTCGCTCCACGACGTCTGCCTGGCGATGGATGACCCGGTCGTCCGTCCCACGTGCATGCTCGGCAACGCCACGTGCTCCGACGACCGGGCCTGTCCCGCGCACAAGTTCTGGACTGCACACCGCGCCAAGGTGTACGACTTCCTCAAGATGACCAGCGTCGCGGACATCGCCTCCTTTGAAGCCCGCCGCCGCTGGAAGAGTTCGCTGGGGACCCCTGGCGTTTCGCTCCCGATGGGAAGCACACCCACCAGGCCGCAGGGTTCTGGGATCTCCCTCCCCACCATCTCGCTGCCCCCCGCCGCCCCCCCCGTGCCAGGCGCTCCGCGTCCCGATCCGTCGGCTTGAGTTCGGGCTCTTAAGCTGCGACACTGCCCGGCCGCTCCGCCGTGTGCGTACACCCGCGCACGCACGGACGACTGCCGGAGCATGTACACATGCACACGATTGCCCAGCGACTCCTCACCCTCTCCAGCGCAACCCTCGCCTCCGCCGCCATCCTTGTGGCGGGGTGTACGCCGACCACCCGCAACACCACGCCCGGATCAACCAGAACCATCGCGGCGCCACGCGCAGAACTGCCCGAGCACGTCCGCCATCCAACCAAGCAGGCCAACTGGTGGTCGGAGGCCCGCTTTGGCATGTTCATCCACTGGGGCCTTTACGCGATCCCCGCGGGCGCATGGAACGGCCGCACCGACTACGGCGAGTGGATCCGTGATTCCGCGCAGATTCCCCTCGGGGAGTACAACGCGTTCCAGGACCGCTTCAACCCCGCCCACTTCGACGCCGACGCCATCGTGCTCGCCGCCAAGAACGCCGGGATGAAGTACATCGTCATCACGACCAAGCACCACGACGGCTTCGGGCTCTTTGATTCAAAGCTCACCGACTGGGATGTGATGTCGACGCCCTTCCGCCGCGACATCATGAAGGAACTCTCCGCGGCCTGCCAGCGCCACGGCATCCGCATGTGCTGGTACTACTCGATCATGGACTGGCACCATCCGGATTACACCCCGCGCCGTCCCTGGGAGCGTGCCGCCCGACCAGACAACGGCGACATGGACCGCTATGTCGCGTACATGAAAGGCCAGCTCAAGGAGCTGCTCACCAACTACGGACCCATCGGCGTCCTGTGGTTCGACGGCCAGTGGGAAGGGTCCTGGAACGACACGCGCGGCCGCGACCTTGAGCACTTCGTCCGGTCGCTCCAGCCGGGCATCATCATCAACAGCCGCGTCGGTCGCGGGGGCGGCACGTGGGGACTCGACGGCGAGGGCGGGATGCTCGGCGATTACGCCACGCCCGAACAGACGATCCCCGAGAGCGCCATCCGTGACGTCCCCTGGGAAACCTGCATGACCATGAACGGTCACTGGGGTTTCAACGCCGCAGACAAGAGCTTCAAGAGCTCCACCGATCTCATCCGCAAGCTCGCCGACATCGCAAGCAAGGGCGGCAATTTCCTCCTCAACGTCGGCCCCACCGCCGACGGCGAGATCCCCGCCGAGAGCCTTCAACGCCTGGGCGAGATCGGCGCGTGGATGCAGGTCCACGGCGACTCGATCTATGGAACGACCGCCGGCCCCTACGACAAGCCGCTCGACTGGGGCTGCATCACCCAGAAGTCCGCCGGCGCACAGGCCACCCGGCTCTACCTGCACGTCTTCCACTGGCCCGCGTCGGGAGAACTCATCCTCACAGGGATGCTCAACACCACCGCCGCGGCCCGGCTCATGGTCGCCCCGGGACAACCCGCCGACGAGCTCCCGGTCCGCGCGTCGGGTGATGACCTGATCGTCTCGCTTCCCGCCGGGCCCACCAACCCGCACGACACGGTCATCATCCTCGATCTCCCCGAAGCGCCCGATGTCAGCGTTCCCCCGGCGATCACCGCCGATGCGGAGATTTTCGTCGACCAGCTCCATGTGCACGCGTCTTCCCCGCGCCCCGGCGTCACCATCCGCTATACGACCGATGGCGCTGACCCCACCCCGCAGTCTCCCGCCGCCGGACCCCAGGGCATCAGCATCTCAAAGACCACCACGATCAACGCCCGAGCGTTCCGCGGAACCCGTGCGGTCAGCCCCATCGCGGCGCGAACCTTCACCAAGGTCACCGCAGAGTCTCCCGCCGTTGAAGGCCTGAGTTTCGGCCTCAGGTACGCCTATTACGAGGGTGCGCTCAAGTCGGTCCAGGAGCTTGATGCACTCCAGCCCGTGAGCACCGGTACGACTCCCAACTTTGTGATCCCCGACCATCCCGGCGAGGACAACTGGTGCTTCAAGTTCAACGGGTACGTCCGGGTTCCCGCCGCCGGCGTCTATACGTTCTACACGCGTTCTGACGACGGAAGCTCTCTCTCGATCAACGGCAAGGTGGTCGTCGCCAACGACGGCCCGCACAGCGCTACAGAGCGCTCCGGGGTCGTCGCGCTCGCGCCTGGCTGGCACGCGATCGAGGTTCGCTTCTTTGAGAACACCGGCGGCCACGAGCTGGTCGTTTCCTGGTCCGGCCCGGGCATCGACAAACAGGTGATCCCCGCCCGCGTGCTGGCGCACAAGCCCTGAAGGGTTGTCCTGAACGCATGCACAAGGGATCGAACGCATTTTCCCCGCCGCGTCCCGGCCGCCGTGCCCTGCTGGCGGCGCTTGGGGGTGTGGGACTGGCGTCGCTGCTGTGGCCGCGCACGCCGCGATCGCGCGCCAACATCCCCTGCGGCCGCGTCGTGCTCGACTACTGGGAAAAGTGGACCGGCTCTGAAGGCCTTGCCCTCCAGAAGATCGTCGACCGCTACAACCTGTCGCAGGACCGTGTGTGGATTCGCCGAATCCCCGTCGCCGACATCGTCCCCAAGACGCTTGTTGCGATCGCGGGCGGAGACCCTCCCGACCTGGCGGGGCTCTACAGCTTCAACATCCCCCAGCTCGCCGAGTCCCGCGCCTGCATGTCGTTCGATGAGCTTGCGGATACCCATGAACCCCTCACGCCCGATCTCTACGCCCCGGCCGTCTCGCGGCTCCTGACCTTCAACGGTCTTCAGTGGGCCGCCGTCACTAGCTGCTACGCGCTGGGCCTGTACTGCAACCTCGCACACCTGCGAGAGCTCGACCTGGACGCCGCAGCGCTCCCGCGCACGATCAGCCAGCTCGACGAACTCGCCGAGCGGCTCACGATCAGGGGGGCGGACGGCTCACTGACCAGGACGGGTTTTCAGCAGAATCTTCCGCAGTGGTGGCCGTATTCCTGGCCCGCGCTCTTTGGCAACGCGCTCTTTGACCCCGCGTCCGGCCGGGCCACCCTTGCCGATCCTTCCGGCATCGCCGCCTACGAGTGGATCAAGGAGACCGCACGGCGGCTCGGCGCTGATGCCTCGCGCGCGCTCGCGCGGACCTTCGATCGTTCTTACCACACACCCGCCGACCCCTTCTTCTCGGGACGCGCCAGCATGGTCGTGCAGGGGCCCTGGCTCGCGAGCTTCGCGAGGACGACGGCGCCCCACCTCGAATTTGTGTGCATTCCCCCGCCCGTCCACGATCCGCTCCTCGACCCCGCCGCGCCCCTGGGGATCGTCGAGGCCGACATCCTCATCATCCCCCGCGGCTGCCGCCATCCCGCCGAGGCCTTCGACTTCGTCCGCTTCATGCAGCGGAGGGACGTCCAGGAAGAACTGTGCCGTGCACACGGGAAAAGCTCGCCCCTGCGCGACGTTTCGCCGGGCTTCTGGCACGATCATCCAAACCCGCACGTCCACGCCTTCGACTCGATCATCAAGAGCTCTCGTGCATCGATCCTTCCCCAGACCCGCTCCTGGCAGCAGTACGCCGACATGACCGGCGGGCTCTTCGATCGCGTGTGGGGTGGTGAGCTGGTGGCGCCGGCCGTCCGCGCTGTCCAGTCGCGTGCGCAGGAATTGATCGACGTCGCCACCCTTCGCCGCGTGCAGCGTCATGGGGGGCCCGGGTCGTGATGCACCGCGCGGGCGGAAAACCCGGCGCTGGTCTGCGCGAATCCGTGCACGGGCTCGCGTGGATCTCCCCCTGGCTGGCGGGGTTCATCGCGTTCCTGCTGGTCCCGATCCTCCTGAGCTTCTACTACAGCCTCAACGACTACTCCCTGCTGGAGTCGCCGGTATTCATAGGGCTCGAGAACTACCGCGAACTGACCCGCGATCCGCTCGCTGCACGCGCCGTCCTCAACACCGTCCAGTACGCGATCTTCTCCGTCGCCGGCACCACGCTCCTCTCGATCGCGATCGCCATCCTGCTGGAGACCCCGCTGCGCGCGGCGGGCCTGGTCCGAGCGATCGTCTTTGCGCCGGCGCTGGTCCCCATCATCGCCTCGTGCATGAGCTGGCTCTGGCTCTTCAACAACGAGCTTGGGCTCATCAACGCTGCGCTGCGCCTGGTTCATCTTCCAGCACCCGACTGGCTGGGCTCGACGGAGCTTGCGATGCCCTCGCTCATCATCATGAGCTTCTGGGTCATCGGCAGCCCCGTCATCATCTATTCCGCCGCGCTCAAGGATGTCCCCGCCGCGCTGTACGAGGCCGCCGACCTTGACGGTGTTTCAACCTGGGGCAGGTTCAGGCACGTGACGCTTCCCATGATCTCGCCCGCGGTGCTCTTCAACATGGTCATGTCGGTCATCTGGTCGCTGCAGGTCTTTGCGCCGCCCCTGGTCATGACCAAGGGAGGCCCCGCCAATTCGACCCTGGTCTACTCGGTCTACGTCTACATGAACGCGTTCTTGTATGGCCGCATGGGGTACGCCTGCGCGATGGCGTGGGTCCAGGTCATCGCCACGCTGCTGTTGACGGGCGTTCTTCTCTTCCTGGCGCGGCGGCTGGTGTATGCACGCAGCGCTTGATGAGGGTGTGCGATGAATCGCCCGCGAAACATCTCCCGCCTTCTGCGGCTCACCCTCATCGCGATGGTCGGGACGCTCTTTGCAGTTCCGCTCGCCTGGATGGTGGTGGTTGCGCTCAGGCCCGCTTCCCCGTCCGCCCCCGATGGACTCTGGGCGATTCTCGGCAACCTGCGCGAGGTCTGGAACTCACCCTCCGCCGATTTTCCCACCTATTTCCGAAACTCGCTCTGGGTGGCGATCCTCTCTTCGGCGGGGATGACGATCTCTAGCGCCATCTGCGCCTACGGCTTCTCGCGCCTGCGCTGGCGGGGGCGCGACACGATGTTCATGCTCGTGCTCGCCACGCTGATGATCCCGCCCGTGGTCATCATGGCCCCGCTGTACGCTGTCTTCCGCTCGCTGGGCTGGATCGGCACGCTCGTGCCCCTCTGGGCCCCCTCCTGGTTCGGCGGCGCCTTCTCGATCTTCCTCCTCCGCCAGTTCTTCTCGACGATACCCCGCGAGCTCGACGAGGCGGCACGCATCGACGGCTGCGGCCCGGGCGGGATCTTCTTCCGCGTCGTGCTGCCGTCGTCGCTCCCCGCCCTCGCCGCCGTCGCCCTCATGCAGTTCATCGCCTCGTGGAACGACTTTCTCGCCCCGCTCCTGCTCACCAACCACCAGGAGCACTACACGCTGTCGCTGGGGCTCCACATGTTCAACGAGCAGCACGGCCAGACGCCCTGGCCGCTGGTCATGACCGCCTCGTGCATCACCGTCGCGCCGGTGCTCCTGGTCTACATCCTCGCCCGGCGCTGGTTCGTGGATGGAGTCTCGGCCACCGGGCTCAAGGAATGACCACCCCCGTGGCGTCCACGGGGTTCATCGGTACCGCTGGATTGGAGTGTGAGGCGAGCGTTGGGCGGGCGGGCTCATACGCCCCGCGTGGCTCAACCGCCGATCTTGGTCGGCCAGCGGAACTTGCTCAGCAGCGTCCGCATCGCGCCCTGCGGCTTGGGCTCGCGCAACACCGGCTCGACCGAGGGGAGCGCCGCCAGTGCATCACCGGCCGTCTGGTACCCATCAAACCCGCTCAGCCCGCGCTCAAGCCACGCATCCCATGCCGGGTCGATCTTCTTGACCAGCCGCCCGACCTGGATCCGGGGCTCTTCCGCCGGCAGACCTGTCAAAAGCTCGTACGCGATCTCGACGACCGACCGGATTTCATCCTGCGCAAGGTCCGCCGACCGCTCCGTCTGGCCCCGCATCGACCGGCGCAGGCCGTAGAGCTCGATCCAGACGCGGCCGTGACGGTCGACCAGGAGGTCGTCCATCGTCAAAGCCCCGTGCAGCCCCCCCCGAGGTGAACCTTCCGCAACCGTGTGACCTTCCCGCAGGCCCTGGAGCACGTGCACAACCGCCCGCTCGGTCTCCAGGGGGCTGAGCCGGCCACCCTTGATCGTCGCCAACGACCGCAGGGTCACCAGCCCGTCATGATTGCCCAGGTACGGGGTCACCAGGCACGGGCGACCCGCCGTATCAAAGGAGAAGTGCTGGATCTCCAGCAGATGCGGACCCTTGGCCAGGCTCCGCTCTTCCGCCGACGAAAGAAACCGACGCTGGGCCAACTTGTCCGTCAGGACGGGGAATCGATACACCACGTGACTCGTGTGTGCATCCTCATGCAGCGACAACCACCGCTCCGCGAATGCCGCGGAGCGAAGGGGACGGACCAACCGGAACCGCCCGAAAGTCTGCACTTGGTGATTCGCCGACGATTTGCTCATTGCTGCGAGTCAGATCCGATCCCACGCCCCCAAACCCCGGACGAGACCGACGTGGGTAAGGATGATATCGGGTCGTGAGACCTAAACCACCACAAGAATGCCCCAATTGGTCCGTACAGAACCCTTCTGACAACCCGGACGCTTCACGTCTGACGGGCCTCTTCATCTTCACATATGCCGAGCCATGATGACCCGATCGAGGCCATCGACGTCGGGCAGGATCCGGGCGTCTTCCAGGCCGGGTGTTCCCTCCATGAGTCCCCGCGCTTGCCGGGCCCGGCTCGCCGCGACCTCGATCATCATCAACCCCCCACTCTTGACCAGGGGCGCACCTTCGACCAGGAGCGTCCGAACAAAGTCCAATCCATCCATGCCGCCCCGCAAGGCGATGGTCGGTTCGTGGTTCTTCACGTTCGGTTCGACCGCCTCCCACTCATCATCGGGGATGTAGGGCGGGTTGCTGAGGAGGTAGTGGAGCGTCCCCTTGGCGGCGGTGCCGGGGTAGTCGAGCAGGGGTTGGACCAGGTCGCCCAGCAGGAAGTCGATGCGGTCCTCGACTCCGTGGCGGCGTGCATTGGCCGCCGCGACTTCGAGTGCCTGCGGTGAGACGTCGGTCGCGACCGCACGTGCACCGGGGAGGTGCTTGAGGATCGCGATCGCGATGCACCCCGACCCAGTGCAGACATCGGCGATCAGAACCCCTTCCCCGCCCATCCCCAGGCCGGAACCTCCAAAGCCGGGTTTGGCCCGTGCGTGCTGGAGGACATGCTCGACAATGGTTTCGGTCGAAGGCCGGGGAATCAGGACGCGCCGGTCGACCTGGAACTGGAGGCCGAAGAACCACTCGTGACCGGTGAGATACTGCACAGGTTCGTGCTGGAGAGCGCGTGCGACCAGGTCGCGCAGTGTGCTGCGCTCCAGCGGTGCGGCGGGCCGGTCCTGGTCCATGTAGAGGCGGAGTCGGTCGCAGCCGATGACGTGTGCAAGGAGATCTTCCGCGAGCCTGCGCGGCGACTCCATGCCCTTGGCGCCAAAGGCCTGGGTCATCCAGCCCATGAGCCGGCGCGTCGTCCAGACATCGGATGAATCGGCTGCACGCGTCATCGCGGGAGGAGTCTACCGCGATGTCCGCGCCGACGCCCCTGGGCAAAGAAAAGGACCCGGCCATTTGGCCGGGTCCATCGCGTGATTCAGAAGATCCAGCAGTCGCTGATCAGCACCCGGCCTCAAAGGCCGTGACAAAGGCGCTGAAGTCTTCGATGTCGACGAAGGTCGAGCCGTCGAAGTCGGCCGACTCATCGCCAGCCTCGAAGGCCGCAACGAACGCGGCGTAGTCCTCGACGTCGACGAAGCCCGAGCCGTCGAAGTCGGCCGGACGCTTGGTCTCAAACGACCAGGAAGCGGGGGTCGAGGCCGTGGACCCGGCGCCGTTCACCGCCGTCACGCCCCAGTAGTACGTGGAGCACTTGACCAGCGTGCCGCCGGGCACGTTGAACGAGGTGCCCGCGACGCCGGCCTGGGTGAGGATCGGCGACGAGAGCGATGCATCATCGTCGATGACGACCGTGTAGCTGGTCGCATCGCTCGAGGAAGTCCAGGAGAGCGTGGGCGTGAGGCTCACGCCCACGGAGCTGTCGGCAGGGGCGGAAAGGCTGAACGGACCCGGCGCGACCTGGCCGGTGCGGAAGCCCGAGTCAGGGTTCGAGATCGGGCGATCGGTGCCCGCGCCCTGGGTCGTGGTCACCCAGTAGAAGTAGGTCTGGTTGCCGACGGCGGTCGTGTCGTCGAAGGTCAGGCCGGCGATGCCGGTGGCGATCGTCGACGCGGCGCCGAGGTTGTTGGTGGTGTTGCGCTTGACGCTGTAGGTGCCGGCGTTGGGGATGGCGGTCCAGTTCAGCCGGACGCGGTCGTTGAAGGTGCCGTCGGTCGCGGTCAGGGTCGCTGCGGCAGCGCCGGTCACGTTGAGGGAGTAGAGCTGGCTCTGCGTCTGCGAAGCCGACTCATAGACGCGGACGTAGAAGTCGCCCGCCGATGAAACCAGGACGCTCGTCACCGACTCGGCCGAGCCCAGCGCGGCCGCAGAAGCTTCCGCCAGCACGGTCGTCGTGTTCTTGTCGATGACCTGCACGGCAAGATCGCCCATCTGCAGGGAGTTGGTGTTCAAGGTGGTGTTGCTGCACGCCGAGTCCTGGGTATAGCTGGCGTAGTTCTGGCCCAGGGGCGTGACCGTGACGTTGACCAGGACGGGCGTCGCGCCGACGGTGAACTTGTGGTAGTCCTGCTCGCCGTTGGCGTCGATGCTCAGCAGCGACGAGTTTGCGGGCGAGGTGCCGGTCAAGGGGGCGGGAACCGCGCCCAGCGTGACGTTCGAGCCGACGTTGATCGTGCCCAGCGTCAGGGTCGTGCCCGCGGCCGCGGCGGAGTTGTCGGGCTCGTTCACGTCGCCGTACTGGCGCTGGGAAGCGCGGATGTCATCGTGGCGGACGCCGTCGTACGAGACCGAGATGAAGGGCTCCATCAGCTTCGAGCTGTTGGAGGGGCAGACGTGGTTGAAACCCAGGCCGTGGCCGTGCTCGTGCTGGACCACGTTGCGGAGGAAGCGGGCCTGGTTGGTCGTCTGGAAGAAGTTGCTCGAACCCGACATGTCGTTCGAGTCGAGAACCATGTCGCCGTTCTGCGGGAAGCTGTTGTACGCCAGGATGCCGCTCAGGCCGTCGATGGGGTGTGCCGAGATGCGCACGTCGCCGCGGGTCGTGTCGTTGCCGCTGGTGCCCCAGCTCGAACCGTCGTCCCAGTCGTTCCCGCCCGAAGTCACGCGGACATAGTTCATGCCCGAGACCTGCGCCCAGCGGTCAAAGCAGTTCTGGAAGTACCCGATCCACGTGGCGCGGGCCCAGCGGGTGTCCATGCGTGCAAAGAGGACCGACGGCGCCGTCGGCTCGCCCACACCGGAGGGGATGCTCAGCCCGTCTGGCACGAAGCTCCAGGTCACCGTGTAGGGGTCGCCCTGCGAACCCGGCGACCAGCGGGTGCCGACGTTGTAGTTGTCGCTCCAGCCGCCGTTGGTGAAGCCCCCGGCGTACAGGTTCTCTTCCATCCACGCCATGATCTCGGCCGAAGGAGGGTTCTCGGGGTCATAGCAGGCCTGGATACGCACGTTCCGGAGGTAGTAGTCCGAATCGTCGCCCGCCGGGATGAAGTCAGGTCCGATATCCGACATCACGAGCTTCACGTGGTTGGGCGCCACCGACCCGCCCTGGAAGGCCGACATGTCGGCCGCGAGGGCCGCGTAGGGAGAGATCATGCGGGGCGTCCGGGAACCCTCGGGGCCCGAGCCGGCGATCGCCACCAGCGCCGCGGCCGTCACAACCCCCGAAACGCCTGCCGTCATTGCCTTCTTCATCGACTTTGCTCCATTCTCTTCCGATCTGACCGGGTCAGACCTGACAGGTTCACCCTCGCCGCCGCCAACCGACGGGGAAGAGACCACACGTGCCGGGAAGGAGACACGTGACCGATCAACCCTCATCCACGCAAGACAGCCCTCAGGGAAGAAGGGCTTTGGAGGTCCGTATTCTGCCGATCCCTCGCACGCAACGCAAGACGAAATTCGTTGTCAGCAAAGGGACAGGCGGGGACATCTTTACATCCTGTGATACGCAGCATCGGCCGAACATGTTGCTTCCATGAGGCATCTCCACCGCTCCTCGTGGGCCCTCTTCGCCCCTGTCCGGGCCCCATCCCAACCTACACTCTTTTCCGTTGCCCCAAACCGCCCGCCAGAACTCCAACCCTCACACGCATCGCACGGTGTGCGCGGTGATCCCGTGTTTCGGGCGTCCTGATGAACTGGCGGCCATTCTCTCGGACCTCGCGCGGTTGACGCTTCCTTCGGGGGTTGTACTGCACACGGTCGTCGTCGACAACGCCTCGCCGACGCCACTGCACCTCCCCGAGGGCCTCCCCGGGATCAACGCGACGCTCTTGCGCCTCGATCGCAACGCGGGGGGAAGCGGCGGGTTCAACGCCGCGATGCGGCACGCCTTGCGAGAGCGTCCCACGGAACTCCTCTGGCTGCTCGACAGCGACGTCAGGGTTGAACCATCCACGCTGGCCAAGCTTCTTCAAACCCTCGATGCACACCGGTACGCGTGGGCCGTGGGGCCCGCCATCGCCGAAGCGGTGGGCGCGACCCCTCACGAGATCGGCGGACGCGTGGATGCACACCGGGGAACCCTCGGACCCGCGTTCACCGCGGCGGTTGATCGACCGGCGGTCGTCGACTACGTCCCTTCCTGCTGCCTGCTCGCACGTGCTGCGGTCGTCCGTCGGCACGGTCTGATGCCCGATGTCTTCCTCAACGGCGATGATGCCGAATGGTGTCTGCAGCTCTCGGGCAAGTCGGGCGGCGTGGTGCTCGTCGATCCCGCGGCACGTGCATTCCACCCCCGCTTTGACCGCTACGCCACCTGGGCCCGCTTCTATCAGTCGCGCAACGCCTTTGGTGCGATCGCATCCAAGGGACTTTCCCGAGGAGCGGTCTTCCGCCGCGCATGGGCCGAGGTGCGCCGGGCCATCAACCAGGCGATGCTGGGGCGCGACGACCTGGCGGAGCTGCACATCAAGGGTTTGAAGGCCGCCGCAACCGGCGACCGCACGGGGCCGCGTCCAGAAGTCACCTCGGCGATTCTCAAGCCCGGGCCGCTGGTGGATCATCGCGCCGATTCGCCCAAGCCCACGCGGTCGCTGCCCATGCGCTTCCTGCTGGGCCCGAACGTGGGTCACGCGACCGTCGATGCCAAGGGGGGTCCCGACGCGTGGCTGTGTGCACACCGTCTCACGCTGCGTGATGGAGCCTCGGGCGTCGAAGTCGCCGTGCGCTGGCCGCGCCCGATCTTCCGGGCGGGGCTGATCGCGCTTCGTGGACTCTTGCACACGGCGCGGCTGTGGCTGCAACCCCCGGGTCCCTCCGAACTTCCCATGGTTGAAGAAGATCTCGCCGGGACGATCCGGGGCGATCATGGCCGCGAAGAGGAGAATGGAACGCTCTCAATCGTCGTGCTGAGCTATAACCGCAGGGCTGCACTCGCCTCGACGCTGCGCAACCTGCGGGGGCTCGCACCCGCCGCGGGAGCTGAGTTGATCGTGGTTGACAACGCCTCAAGCGATGGCTCTTCAGAACTGGTCTTGCGCGAGTTTCCTGGTGTTCAGCTTATCCGGCTTGGTCAGAACATCGGCGTTGCGGGGTTCAACCGCGGCGTCGCGGCGGCCCGCGGCGAGCTGGTCCTGATCCTCGACGACGACGCGTGCCCCGACGCCCCCTCCCTCTCCTCGGCCATCGATCATCTCAGGATGCACCGCGACTGCGCGGCCGTTGCACTGCACCCTGTTCACCCTCGGACCGCGGCGAGTGAGTGGCCCTTTGCGCGGTCGATCAACCCGGGCAGAACCGCCGACGCGTGGCCCGTGATGGGTGCTGGAAATCTCGTCAAGCGCGAAGCGTGGATCGAGGCGGGTGGATACGACGAGCGGTTTTTCCTCTACCGCAACGACACCGATCTGGCGATGAAGCTCCTGGCCCTTGGCCATCGCGTCGCGTTCTCCCCCTCCTGGGTCGTGTGGCACGACAGCCCCGCGGCCGCGCGAAAATCGCCGCGCTGGTGCCGCCTGGCGACGCGCAACTGGCTCTGGCTGACCCGCCGCCACGCACGGGGCGCGACAAAGTTGATGGGTGCGGTCGCGGGGTGGGCATGGGCGCACCGGCTCGCGGGCTTCAGCCTTCGACGCCACGCCAATGTTCTCAAGGGCGTGTGGGAGGGGATTGCACACCGGACGCCGCCGCTTGCCCCGCGTGTGCGCCCTTCGGGCGCCGCGTACGCATCGCTTCTATCGCTTCAGCTCGGCACATCGCGCGGCGGCGAACCATGGATGGAGATCGAGACGCTGCCCGGAAGGCCCGTGTTTGCCGGACCCGGTTCGGCCGCGATCACGGGCCACGAACGCGACACGGCGGAGGCCGCCAGCGTTTCGAGCAGTGCACGCCACTCGGCGTAGACGTAGGGGATCTGGTGGATGTCGTGCAGCGATCGGACTTCCCGCTGGTACCGCTCGTAGGTTTCTTCCTGCCACGCCGTCGCGGTTTCATCACAGAAGAAGATGCGGCAGCCCAAAGGTCGCAGCGTGTGCACGGTGCACAGTCGCTCGGGCTGAAATGGGCATCCGCCCGCGGCGCGAGAATCGAGCACGGCCTGAACGCCCGGGCGCTGGGGCATCGCGAGCCGCGCCCAGAGATACGCCGTCTCAAACCCGGTGACGTAGAGCCGGTGCCCCCAGCTTTCAAACTTGCAGCATCGGCCCGAGGCCGAGCACCGGGGAGAGCGGATCCTCACGTCATCGGCGAGCTGCTGGTACAGCCGCAAGAGTGCGTCGCCAGCGCTGGACGCGGCGTGGCGCATCCATCCCTCGATGACCGAGGAATCGGCGATGGTGTGCGATGATGGATCTTCGCCGGACAGTCAGGACCCTCCGGCGAGATTGTTGACCGCCCTGTCGCGGGATGCGGAGCTCAGCACCCGATCTCGAACGAGTTCACGAACCTGGTGAAATCGTCGGTATCGACAAAGCCGCTGAAGTCGATGTCGGCCGAGTAGTGGCCGTGCTCAAAGGCGTTGACAAAGGCGGTGAAATCGTCGGTGTCGACAAAGCCGCTGTCGTCAAAGTCGGCGCTGCAGCGCTCCGAGATCGTCAGGTTGGCGATGTAGAGCGGTTCAGACGTCGACGCGACCGTGGTGAACCGCACCGCGAAGCCTTCGTGGAGTGCGTCGGGCGGAAGCAGCCACGCGTGCTCGAAGGGGCCGGTGATCGTCGAGGCCGCGTCCACCATCGGCAGCCACTGGCCGTCGATCGAGCGATACTCGGTCACCAGTTCCGCCGAGCCGGTCTGGAAGGTCGAGATGCGGAGCTGGGCGCGGTCGATGACCATCGAAGTCGTGTTGATCGCGGAGCTCTCAAGCACGTCGCCGTTGCGGGTTTCGATCGCCGGCGCGTGCAGCCCGTCGCCGAAGTAGACGCTCTTGACCTGCCGCGGAGGACGCACGGGCCAGAGCTGCCCGTCGAGCGAACCGAGCTGGTCGATGCTGGTGAGCGGCACGGGGTAGACGTGTGCATACCGCCACGCCCCCAGCACCGCTTCCTTCACGTCGACCCGGCCGCGGCCGAACTGCTCATCTTCGCCCGGCGCACCGATGTCGACCGCCGAGGAGAGCACCGCGTCGATCACCTTGGTGCGCGAGAGCGTCGGATCGACCGACCAGGCCATCGCCAGGACGCCGGCGACAAGCGGAGAGGAGAAGCTCGTCCCCTCGTGCGTGCCGTACTGACCGGCCTTGATCGTCGTGAGGATGGAAGTGCCCGGGGCGGCGATATCGAGGGCGACGCCGTAGTTGCCCCAGGAAGGACGTGCGTCGGCGGGATCGGTCGCGCCGACGATGAGCACATCGGGCCAGTCGACGCCCGCGCCCAGGTTGGACCCGGTGTTCCCGCTCGACCAGACCAGGATCGAGTTGCGATCGCGCAGGTAAGCGCCCGTCGATTGAACGCTGCTCGAACTCACGCCCGCGAAGCTCGCGTTGACGACCTTGGCGCCGTTGTCCGCCGCCCACCGGCAACCCGCGAGCACCACGCTGAGCACCGCCGAACCCGAGGGCTCGTTGGTCGCGCGGACGGGCATGATCTTGAGATTCCAGCCGATGCCCGCGACACCGATCGAGTTGTTGCCGATCGCGCCGGCGACGCCGGCGACGGCGGTGCCGTGGCTGCTGTTGGCAACGTCCGAAACATCACCCCCCTGGGCCTGCGTCAGCTTGCTGACGGCGTTGTACCCGCCCACCAGCCGCGACGCGAGGTCGGGGTGCGTCAGGTCGATGCCCGAGTCCACGATCGCAATCGTGGTGTTCGAC
>DATGXW010000009.1:0-1613 GCA_035298585.1 Phycisphaerales bacterium | reverse complement strand
GGGGGGAGGTGGGGTACCCCCCTGCTGCTGCTTGGATGTTCTCTTGGATGTTCGGGTGACATGGGTGTCACCGGTCAGCGACACCGGTGTCACCGGTGACATGCTCAGACCGGTGACATGGGTGTCACCGGTATTTTCCTGACCCCCCCCCGCTTCTGGTGCGATGGACCCGAACAGCGTGGGCTCCTCGGACTGCCACGCCGAGGGGTTCCAGCGCACCTTGTTAGTGGCAAGCGGAGACCCACCTGAGCGACGCTCGATCGAGATCGCTCCCTTGTCGGCCAGCCCGTTGAGCAGCCTCTGGACGGTGCGATCAGATTTGCCGATCGCCGCCGCCAGCCGCTTCACGGACGGGTGCAGGCAGAGGGTTTGGGGGTTGATCCACTGCATCATGGCGCGGAGCAGGTCCTTCTCGGGGCCGGTCAACGTCCTGGCCTCGTTGATGAGGCGAGCCAGGCGAAGCGGTCCGGTCAGGTTGGTGGGTGCTGTGGCCTCGTGGAGCTTCATGCGGCGGATGAGGTGTGCGCATCCGCGCCGGCCTTCTTGACCTGATGAGACTCGGCGTCCTGCCGAGCGCTCGGAATGTCACGACCACGGCCGATCGACAACCCACGAGGGGCCTTGATCGCCAAACGCGCCTTCTTTGTGGCGCCGACCTCGACGACCTCGATCACGATGCCGTCACCGATGGTCACGACCTCGCCCTGCTCGAGCTTCAGGACGAGACCGGGGATCGATGCCGACACCCGGTTGCTGCGATCTCTCTGAACACTTCGAACCGTCATTTCCGACTCCTTCGAACCCGCGGGCGTCCTGCCCAAAGACGGCCGGGTCTCACCCGGCGAACCAACCGCTTTTCCTTACAGCCCCGACGCCACCTCGAAGGTGATCGCCCACACGTACTCGTTGTTGTCCCAGAACTCCTCGCCGTGGATCTCTTCGATCAAGCCCGCAAAGGCCAGCACGGCGGTTTCGGCTTCGATGTCGCCGACGTGGAAGAGGACGCGTCCCTGGTGCGGCGAGAACAACTCGACGCCCTCGGCGAGCGCATCCGCGACCGAGATGTCCTTGATGTGCTCGACGCGCTTGGCCTTGATGCGGAGCTGCGGGCAGTGAGACCGCATCGCCTTGGTCATGAAGCGACCCGGACGCATCCGCCCGCACCAACGAGGAGGCTCGTCGGATTGGAAGGCGGTCCAGATCTTCGCATTGGCGGGCAAGTCCCGCGGCGGGATGTCATCGAATCGCTTCTCGGTCCCCCACACCGCGACGGCCACAACAACGTCCGCGTACGGAAAGTACTTCTCGATCTCCGCTTCGCAGTCGATCTGCCGCTCGTGCGGACAATCTCCGGTCACGCATCCGTGCCAGGAGATCGCGCACTTCCGCCTCGTCATGGTCTTCTTGCCGCGGCGGATCGCGCTCGCCATGTCGCGGGTGAAGGTGATGGCCTTGATCTTCATGCACCCTCCTGACGCACAACGCTCGCCGCTTCCCGCCAGGGCGTGTTCCGCTTGCTGATCTCAAAGCCCCAGACAGAGTCCGGCGGACTGTTGCTGACCCACCCGTTTCCTTTGAAGAACCGGATCGCCTGATCAACCGCATGCCCTGCG
>DATGXW010000008.1:0-22098 GCA_035298585.1 Phycisphaerales bacterium | reverse complement strand
CGGGGGAGTGGGGGGAGAAGTGAGCCTGGTGTGCGTGATGGAGCGCGTCGAGGAACGCCTCGCACACCGGGAAATGGACATCGCTCGGGATGAATGCCGGAGGAGGGAATCGAACCCACACTCCTTTAAGGGGAAACGGATTTTGAATCCGTCGCGTCTGCCAGTTCCGCCACTCCGGCTGAGTGAGAGACAAGCGTAGGCAGGGTGTGCCCGGCGTTGCCAACGAGCGACAGCGTTAGGACTTGCGTGGAACGGCCGCCGCGGCCGGCACTCGGGTGGTGCTTGCCGGGCGTTGACCCGGGTTGCCCCGAAATGTGTAGTTGTTTGTGTATTTGGCGCTGCGCGCGCACGCCATCATCGGTGCCGGTGGCGGCCATGAGGCTCTCGTCGGCGTCCACGGCCATGCACTCAATGGCTCGCACCTGCTCGAGCGCGACGGCGGGGTCTGCGAGGCCGATGTGCGTGTAGCGATCCATCGTCAACGAAATCGTACTGTGTCGCGCGAGCGTTTGAGCGACTTTAGGCGAAACCCCCGCTCGGGCGAGGCGCGAGATGAACAGGTGACGGAATGCGTGGAAGTCGTGTTCGGTGATCGGGTCGGAGAGAAGCTTGAACGCCTTGGATTTGCGCCCGCCGCTCGGGTACGAGACCATCACATAGAGGTTGGGGGTCTCGACCCAATCGGCGGCCACGTGAATATGGATGCCTTGCTCGGCGGCGTACGTAATCGCTCCACCGGTCAGGGCCAGCGCGGTCGGACCGCACACATCCGGAGGCACCTGGCAGTGATCGGTGACGGCTCGGACCATGTCGCGCAGAGCGGGAGGCTCGAGGGCGTCGATCGGGAACGGAGGCGGAGATGCTTCCTTGCCCAGAGGAAGCGACTGACGCCAGCCCTCGGTCGCCGTTGGACCGTCGCATGTCGAGGCGATGGGGGATTTCCTGTATCTGCCTTGCCGCGTTGCACGATCGCCAGCTGGCTTCTCTTCGACCTCATTTGCATCGCCCCCGACAGTTGATCAACGCACCTTACTCGCTCTCAGCCTGCGTGCTGTGCTCGGCTTGCTTTAGCACAAGCTGAGTCGCATCCTCGGACAGATCGGGCGGATACCCGTACATCGCGAGCAGTCGTCGTACCCGGCGCCGCAAATCTGCTCGGACCGACTCGCGCTGAGTCCAGTCAAGCTTGGGCATGTCCCTGACCATTTCCGCGAGCTTGCGGGCCATGAGGCGGAGCGTGTCGGATTTCATCACCGACTTGGCCGACCCGTTCTCGGCAAGCGCGTCGTAGAACGCCGTCTCTTCGTCATTCAAGCCGAGGTCTTGGCCGTGCTTCTGAATCTCGCGGACCCATTTGGCCAGCTCGAGCAACTGGGCGATCATCTCCGCAGTCGTAATCTGCTTGTTGGTGTAGCGGAGCATCGCCTTCTCGAGCGCCTCGCGGAACTTCTTGCTCTGGACGAGGTTCTTGCGCTCGGTGATCTTGATCTGCTCATTGAGCAGCTTGCGCAGGGTCTCCAGCGCCACGTTCTTCTGTTCCAGCGCCGACACGCGCTGAAGGAAATCCTCCGACAGGATGTCGAGGCGTGCCGAATCGAGACCTGCCGCCGCGAAGAGGTCGATGACCTCGCTCGCCTCCACCGCACCACCAATAACCTGCCGTACGGCCAGATCGATGTCGGTCGGGCCGGCCTCACCCGCAGGCCCGCGGTCGTCGGCGAGCCGCTTGCGGATCATCGCGACCACACGCTGGAAGAACGCAAGCTGCGGGGCAACCTCTTCGGTCTCCTTGCGGGGAACCGCCAGGGCGAATGCCGTCGAGAGTTCCTTTACCATCGTCCGGAACCGCTTCCAACCGTCATCCTGCCCGAAGACGTGATCCGCGGCGCCAAGGTACACCCCGAGCACGCCCCTCGGTTCCGCCGCGAGCGCGGCCTCGTAGTTAAATCCGTGGAAGAACCCGCGAAGCTTCTCCAGGGCTGCGAACATCGCCGGAACAGCTTCGTCCTGGACTTTGCGGTATGGCTTCTCGCTCTCGCCGGTGGCCTTGGCGTACGTCGCCAAGGCATCGGCGAACTGATCCGCCAGCCCGAGCATGTCCACGATCAAGCCGCCGGGCTTTTCGCCATAGACGCGGTTCACGCGAGCGACGGCCTGCATCAGGTTGTGCCCGGCCAGCGGCTTGTCCAGGTACATCGTGTGGGCGGAGGGCACGTCGAAGCCCGTCAGCCACATGTCCACAACGATGACAAGGCGGAATTCATCACCCGGGTCTTTGAACCGCTCCGCCAGACGCTTTCGCTGGGCCTTGCTGTGGAGGTGCGGCCGAAGTGGCGCGACCCGCTTCGCGTAGGAGTCTTCGGATTCGTTCATCCGCTTGGGAGGCAGGATGTCGATCATGACAGCCTTCATCACACCCTTGTCCGTATCGTCCGAATGCCAATGCGGCCGAAGCACCTTCACCGCCTCATACAACCGAGCGGCGATGTCGCGGCTCATGGTCACCACCATGGCCTTGCCCTCCATCGCGCCCCGCCGCTTCTCCCAGTGGTCCACGATGAACGCCGCCACCTGCTTGACCCGCTCGGGCGCACCCACCAGCGCCTCCAGCGGGATACGCACGTTCTCGTCCGCGTCCTCGCCGGCTTCGTCGGCCTTGGCATACTCGGCGAGCTGCTGCTCCGCCTTTGCCGCACCAGTCTGGTCGATGGTGAGCTTCACCACCCGCGGCTCGTAGTAGATGGGAACGGTGGCTCCGTCCTCCACCGCCCGACGGATGTCGTACACATCGGCATACTCGCCGAAGACCCGCGGCGTGCTCTTGTCGGCGGTGTCGATCGGTGTTCCGGTGAAACCGATGAACGTGGCCTCAGGCAATGCGTCGCGCATCCACTTGGCAAAGCCGATGTTGCCATCGGTCACGAAGCCGTACTGGCTGCGGTGCGCCTCGTCGGCCATCACGACGACGTTGGACCTGCCGCTGATCTTCCCATGCTCTTCCTCGAATTTGCCGATGGTTGTGAACACCACTCCGCCCGATGCTCGGTCGAGCAGTTCTTTCAGATGCGAGCGACTCTCCGCCTGCACCGGGTCCTGCCGCAGCAGGGCGCGACCCATCGCGAACGTGCCGAAGAGCTGGTCGTCCAGGTCGTTGCGGTCGGTCACGACGACGATCGTCGGGTTGGCCATGGCCGGCTCGCGGATAAGCGAACCCGCCAGCATGAGCATGGTCAGGCTCTTGCCCGACCCCTGCGTGTGCCAGACCACCCCGCCCTTGCCCGCATCCTCGGTCGTGTTCACGCCCGCCGGGGGCTTCAGGGCCGCGAGCACGCTCGCCCGGGCCTTGCGCACAGCGCGGAACTGGTGGTAGCCGGCGACCTTCTTGGCGATGTTGCCGCGCTCGTCCTCCTCGAAGACCACGCAGGAGCGCAGGTAGTCGAGCAGGGCGCGGGGTTCGAGCAGTTCCTTGATGAGCGCTTCGAGCGATGGGGTCCCGCCGCTCGCGGGCCGCCAGGGCATGAACCGCTGGGGTCCGCTCGTGATCGAGCCGACGCGGGTGAGCAGGCCGTCGGAGGCGACCATGAGCAGGTTGGGGATGAACAGGTCGGGGACAGCGCGGGTGTAGCCGCGGAGCTGGTCGATCGCGGTGCCGAGTGTTGCCTGCGAGTCGGCTGGGTCCTTGAGCTCGATCACGACAAGGGGGAGGCCGTTCACGTACAGGACAAGGTCGGCGCGGATGGTCTTACCGGCAGGGCCTGCGATGGTCAGTTGCTGGACGGCGAGGAAGTCGTTGGCGGCGGGGTTCTCGAAGTCGATCAGCCGGGCCCGCACCGTCCGCACTTCGCCCGCCTCGCCGTGGCGGTGCTCCACATCGATGCCGTCGGTGAGAACGGAGTAGAGCCAGCGGTTGGCTTCAACCAGTGTCGGCTGAGGCGGTGGCGTGAGCACAGCCTTGCTCAGCTGTTCGTGGGTGGTGGCGTTCAGGCGGGGGTTGAGGGTTTGGATCGCCTTCTCAAGGCGACCGCGGAGGATGGTGGTGGTGTGGGTGGGCCGCTCGGCGGCGGGGGCGTCGGGGCCGAGTTCGGGGCCATGGCGCGGCGCATAACGGAGCTGTCCCAGCCAGTCGAGCGCCGCAAGTTCCAGAGTCTGCTCATGCACCAGCCATGTCCTTCATAAATTCAAGCACTAAGAGGTAAATCAGAACTCCACCGATACGTCATCTGCGGATGATTGCCCGGAATCTTCGTCCTCTTCAGAACCTGAATGATCCGCTTCATCCTCGACTATGGGAAACCGCAGGAACGAGACACTTGCATCTCGGAGATCGTGGAATCCCGACTCCTCGATGTAGTCGTCGAAATCGGCGCTCGGCAGATCGCCAGATAGGAAGAGTTGGTAAAGCAGAAGCCAGTATTGGTCGAGACCATAGGAGTCGCTGGCGTCTAACGTGCCCACGAAGTCTCGGACCAAGTCCTGATGTTGGCGTACCGCGAGGAGCGCCCCCAGCCGCGCAATGCGGCCTATAGAGCAGCGGCTTCCCACCAGTGCCCCCTCTCCCCATCGGGCAAATCCTCAAGGATGATGAGCTTCTACGGCCCGACCTTTCCGCATACGCACATCCCGGAGGCACCAGGTTCGGATTGGATCAAGTCTGAACGAGGATCGCACAGCGTCCGGCACCCTTGCAGCGGGGGCAGGGGCCGGTGAAGCCGAGCCGGCGCTCTGTGGTGCGGAGTCGGGATGAGATGCACATCGGCTGGTTCCAATCGAGGCGGCCGTTACTCACCGACGCCCTGTTGCTTCCCGCTCATCAAGGGACCGCTCGATAGCCTCAAGCCGCTCGAGCAGGTCCGCCTCAATCGGCTTGCCGAGCGTCCGCTCGAAGACCTCTTTGATGGCGGCGATGTTGCCTTTCTTGGCGAGTTCAATGCGCCGGGTGATGATGGCTCGCATGGGATTGTGTTGTGGTGGTGGGGCGCGAGGGGGGCGAGTGAGGGGATAAAGAAGCGTGCCGCCGGAGGGCCGGCGGCACGCGGGTTTGGCTCTTGTGAATTTGTGGGCGGGGGATTACTTGCGCTCGACGACGATCTTGATGATCTTGCCGTTGAAGCGGTTGTTGCGTTCCTTGTATTCCTCGGTCACGGGCGTTTCGTTGTCCATGCCGACGTCGACGCCTTCATCGGCCGAGAGCGCGTAGGGCATGACCTTGACGATGGTGGCCTCGCCGACCTTTGCGTCGTCGACGAAGAGGACGCTCTTGCCGCCGGAGGTCGGCTTGGGGCTGTCGGGTGTGTACTCGTAGCGGATCGTGTGGCGGCCGGGGGAGAGGGCCTGGGTGGAGGAGGCGGTGTAGCGTTCGATGCCGCCGTAGTTGTAGACGTGGTGTGCACGTCCATCCTTCATGTAGATGCTCCAGCCGCCGAAGCGGCCGGCCTGCGCGATGATGACGCCCTCGCCGCCGCCCTGGGGGACCTCGATCTCCGCGGTGATGACGTGCGGGCGTCCCTTGATGTTGAGGAACGCGTTCTCCATGATTCCGACCATGCCGGAATAGAGCGTGAGGGACGTGCGGGCGCCCATGAGATCGGGGCGGCCCGCGACGGCGGGGTTGAAGCGCTCGACTCGGCGGTCGTCGAGGGGGTAGACGTGGTTGCGGATCGCTTCCTTCTCAAAGAGCGCCTGCAGTTCCTTGAGCTTTTCGGGGTTCTCTGCGGCGAGGTTCTTTGACTGGCTGAAATCCTTGTCGACGTTGTAGAGCTCCCAGATGTCTTCGGTGAAGGCCGGGAGCTTGACGGTGGCGAGCCAGGGGATCGAGTGACGGGTGACGGCGGTCCAGCCCTCGTGGTAGATCGCGCGGTTGCCGAACATCTCGAAGTACTGGGTGGTGTGGCGGTCGGGGGCCTTGGCCTCATCAAAGGTGTAGGCCATGGAGACGCCGTCCATGTGGCGCTGCTTGATGCCGTTGACCACCTCGGGCTCGGGGACGTGGGTCGCTTCAAGGATGGTCGGGGCGATGTCGATCAGGTGGTGGAACTGGCTGCGGAGCTCGCCCTTGGCCTTGATGCGGTCGGGCCAGTGCATGACCATCGCGTTGCGCGTGCCGCCGAAGTGCGAGGCGACCTGCTTGGTCCATTGGAAGGGCGTGCTGCCGGCGTGGGCCCAGCCGACGGCGTAGTGGGGGAAGGTCATGGAGCTTCCCCAGTCGTCGATGTGATCCATCTGCGTCGAGGTGTCGCTGACGATGCCGTTGAGGGCGAGCATCTCGTTGAAGGAGCCGGCGGGGCCGCCCTCAGCGCTCGGCCCATTGTCCCCGGCGATGTAGATGAAGAGCGTGTTGTGGAGGACGCCCATGTCTTCGACGGCCTTGACCATGCGGCCGATCTCGGCGTCGGTGTGCTCGGCGAAGCCCGCGAAGGTCTCCATCTGCCGGGAGAAGAGCCGCTTCTCATCGGCGGAGAGTGAATCCCAGGCGGGGATTTCCGCCGGGCGGGGCGTGAGCTGGGTGCCGGGGGGGATGATCCCGAGCTTGAGCTGGCGGGCGAAGGTTTCTTCGCGGAGCTTGTCCCACCCCTGGTCGAACTTGCCCTTGTACTTCTCGATCCACTCCTTGGGGACATGGTGGGGCGCGTGGACGGCGCCCGGGGCGAAGTAGACGAAGAAGGGACGGTCGGGGGTCAGGGACTTTTGAGCCTGCATCCAGGAGATGGCCTGGTTGGTCATGTCGGTCGTGAAGTGGTAGTTGGGGTCGTTGGGCTGCTCGACGCGGGTCACGCCGTCGACGATCGCGGGGGCCCACTGGTTGGTCTCGCCGCCGATGAATCCGTAGAACTTGTCGAAGCCCGAGCGGGTGGGCCAGCGGTCGTAGGGGCCGGAGACCGAGACTTCCCAGGCTGGGGTCTCGTGGTACTTGCCGAAGGCGGCGGTGCTGAAGCCGTTCTGGCGGAGGATCTCGGCCAGGGGAGTGACGGACTGGGGGCGGATGCCGGTGTTGCCGGGGAACGCGGTCGCGATCTCCATCACCGCGCCGGTATTGTTGACGTGGTGGTTGCGGCCGGTGAGGAGCGCCATGCGCGAGGGTGAGCAGAGCGCGGTGGTGTGGAAGCGGTTGAACTTGAGCCCGCCCGCGGCGAGCTTCTCAAAGGTTGGCATGTTGCAGGGGCCGCCGAAGGTGCTCGACTGGCCGAAACCAAAGTCGTCGAGGAGGACGATGACCACGTTGGGAGCCCCTTCGGGCGCCTTGACCGTGAAGCGGGGCGGGGGCGTGGCGTTGCGAGCATCCTGCTCGGTGATGGGCGTAACCGGGGGCTCGGCGATGGGGAGCACCTTGCGGTCGATCGACACCTGCGCGCCGGCGAACGAGGACAAGAGCGTCGTCGTCGCCACTATCACGTACTTGATCATTTCATAAGCTCCAGAAGAAATGCCCACACGGTTTTGTTCGAGTGCGAGTGAGGCCGCGTCAGGGAAGCGGCTGGGCCGGCTGAGGCGGAGGAGAGAGGACGCAGCGGAAGCCCAGGTGGCCGAGGCTGGTGTCGGGCGTCACGCCCATCCTGGCGCTTGGCCGGTAGCTGGCGCAGTACGAGTCGTTGCAGAGGTACGAGCCTCCGCGGTGGACACGCAGGACAGGGGCGGTCGGGTTGCGCGGGTCGCGGCTGGTGGATGGCCCCTTGGGGTCATGGATCGTGACACCCGCGCCGGCGGATTGGACGCGCTGGACATAGGCGTCGTCACGGTACTGATCGAGGCACCACTCCCACACGTTGCCGGCCATGTCGTAGAGCCCGTATCCGTTGGGGGGGTAGCTCTTGACGGGGGCGGTGGATTGAAAGCCGTCTTCGGCGGTGTTCGAGTCGGGGAAGCGGCCCTGCCATGTGTTGCAGCGCGTGGCGTCGACCGGGGCATCTCCCCACGAGTTGACCTTGCCGTCGAGACCGCCGCGTGCGGCAAACTCCCACTGCGCTTCGGTGGGCAGCGTTTTCCCCGCCCAGGCGGCGTAGGCGAGTGCGTCGTCGTAGGCGATGTGCACCACGGGGTGTGATTCCCGGCCTTCGATCGTGCTCGCGGGGCCTTCTGGGTGCTTCCAGCATGCGCCCCTGGTCCACTGCCACCATGCGGAGACGTCGTTCAGGGCGACCGGGTGCTGTGGCGCGACAAAGACGAGCGAGCCGGGCTGGAGAAGTTCTTCATCGGGCTTGGGGGTGCCGGGGGGAAGCTGGCTTTTCATGGCTTCCCAGTCAACGGGACGTTCGGCGATGGTCTTGTAGCCAGTGGCCTTGACAAACTCGGCGAACTGGGCGTTGGTGACCTCGGTGGAGTCGATCCAGAAGCCGTCGATGTGCACACGGTGGACGGGGGACTCGTCGGCCCGCGCCAGCGGGTCGGTGCTGCCCATGTTGAACTCCCCGCTCGGGATCCACACCATGCCTTGGGGTGTATTCCCTTCGTCCGACCTGGCAGGTTGCCCGTTCTGCGAATCGGAAGAATCGGCGGGGACGGGCGCGAATGTTGCGACCAAGCCAGCGCGGGCGGGTGGTGTGCAGCAGGATGCGGGCGGGGCGGCGGGCGCGAGGGTGTGTGTGCAGAACGATGCACAGAGGCATAGCGCCGGCGTCGCCAGCTTATGTAGGTCGATCGCGATTCTGGGCCCACTCCGCATGCAGGGGGCGAGTCTAGCCCTCGCGGCGCCTGGTCGCAACATCGCGAGGAGCGCATTGAGGATGCAAGAACTTTATTCAGCGCGTGCACAAACTCGAATCAAGTTGGATGTCAGGTGTCGGGCGCGCAGGTGCGCGGAGTTACAAGCAGTGCTGGGCGTAGGGCGGGAGGATTGGCTAAAGTGACCGCCCATGTCTGAGGCGGAGGGTTCTGACAGTTCAGCGCGACGTTCGACGCCCCGTGAGGAAGGGTCGTTTACATCGTCGTTGACATTTGAGGGTCGGCTGCTGGTCTCGGAGCGCTGGCGGCTTGTGATCATGATCGGGGCGTACCTGGCGATCCTGACGGTGTTCCTGGTGCGTCGGGCGCTGGGGGGGGTGGTGGCGACCTCGGACTCGGTCTTTTATCCCTCGCTTGCGGTGCAAGTGGTTGCGATCGGGATCAACCTCTCCGCACTTACTGTGGTGCAGCGGCGGATCAGGTCGGGTGGGCAGATTTCTCGCCCGCTTTACACGCTTGGCGTGGCGGTCGACGTGGCGGCGCCGCTGCTCTTGATGCTGATATTGAACCTGTCGTCGCCGCTGGGGGCCGCGGCCGCGCTCTCTGCGCCGATGATCCTGCTGTTGCCGCTGACGATCATGCTGACGACGCTGCGTCTTCGCCCGCTGGTGTGCATCGCCGTGGGCGTGGCGGCGGCGGCGGGGCACTGGGGGCTGGTGCTGCGGACCCTGATCGTCGAGGGGCGTGAGAAGCACGGGCATGAACTTCCGGTGCTTCTTTCGTACGGGGTGGGCATCCTGATCGGGACATTCGCGGCGGCGGCGGTGGCGCACCTGTTCCGGCAGACGATCCGCGAGGCGGTGTCGGAAGCGCAGGCCTCGGAGCGTTCGGCGGCGTCGCTGCGGACGGTCGAGCGCGAGCTTGATATCGCCCGGACGATCCAGCAGGGGCTCCTGCCCAAGGTGCCGCCGAAGCTTGAGCGGTTTGAGGTCGCGGGGATGTCGCGGCCGGCGACGCAGACGGGGGGAGATTTTTATGACTGGCAGCCGATGCCCGACGGACGGCTGGTCGTGGCGATCGCGGATGTGACGGGCCACGGGATCGGGCCGGCCCTGGTGATGGCGGTGTGCCGGGCGTACTGCCGGGCGCTGACGCCGACGGCGATGGGGGCGGATCACCTCCTGGATTCGGTGAACGAACTGATTTCACGGGACCTCACGGAGGGGCGGTTCATCACGATGGCGGTGGTGGTTGCACACCCTGACGGGAGGATCGAGATGCTCTCGGCGGGGCACGGCCCATCGTTCCTCTGGCGAGCGAGGGAAGGAAGGATCGAGCGGTTTGACGGGCAGGGTTTGCCGCTTGGAGTCCTGGAAGAGGAGCGTTACACGCCGGTACAGCAGGTGCAGCTTGAGCCCGGGGACATGATCGTGCTGCTCACCGACGGGTTCATGGAGGCACGGTCGTTGGCGGGGAAGCAGTTCGGGATCGCGAGGATCGAGGAGATCATCAGGATGCACTCGGGGGCGTCGGCCCAGGACGTGATCAAGGCGATCGACGCGGCGGTGCTGGAGCACTCCAAGGGGCATGTGCAGGACGACGACATGACGGCGGTCGTGATGCGGTATCTCGAGGGTTCTGGCGGGGCGTGAGCGGGCGGGGCGGGGTACGTCGAAAGGTCAATCGCGGGGTGGGGAGGACTCTCTTTCCCCGTGTTGTGCAGGGTGTCTGGTTCGAATATCACTGTCGGAGAAACGCGATGGCAGAGCTTGTGAGACGTCCGTTGATTTCGGTGGCGGTGCTTGCCTCGGTGGCGGGCGTTGCGTGTGCACGTCAGGCGGGGGGGGAAAGCACACCCGCGGCGAGCGCGGCGGCGCCGGCGGCGGAGTCGGCGCTGGGAAACCCCGACGATGCGGGGAGCTGGTCTGAGCGTCGCCGGCTGACGGGTGACTGGGGCGGGGCGCGGACGAACCTGGAGAACAAGGGTCTGAAGTTCGACCTCGGCTGGACCCAGACGGTGCAGGGCGTGGTCGACGGGGGGCGCCGGCGCGACTGGGACTACGGGACTTCGTTTGAGATGGTGCTGGCGACCGACATGCAGAAGCTGGTGGGCGTGCCCGGGGGCTTTGGCAAGATTCGTGTCGAGGGAAGGACCGGCGAGTCGGTGAACGACGACTCGGGCGTGATCCTGCCGACGAGCACGGACGGGTTTTTCCCGCTGACGACGCCGGGGAACGAGAGCATCCTGACGGTGACGGAGCTGAACTATGCACAGTTCCTGTCCGAGCAGTTCGGGCTGGTGTTCGGCAAGCTGCAGACGCTCGACGGCGATCCCAACGAGTTTGCGAGCGGCCGGGGCCGCTCGCAGTTCATGAACTTCAACTTCATCGCCAACGGGGTGGCGTCGCGGACGATCCCGTACAGCGCGATCGGCGGGGGCGTGGTGTGGCTCCCGGCCAAGTCGCTGATGATCTCGAGCCTGATCATGACGACGGTCGACTCCTCGACGACGTCGGGGTTCGAGCACCTCGATGACGGGTGGACGTGGACGACCGAGCTCAACTACCAGTACAAGGCGGGGAACCTGCCGGGTGGTTTCAACGTCGGGGCGATCTACGCCTTCAACGGCGACTTTGCGAACCTGACGGACAAGCTGAGCCTCGTGCGCGGGGAGGGGATCGAGACCCCGACGGACGAGAGCACATGGGCGGTGTACACGAGCTTCTGGCAGTACGTGTACTCGCCGGATGCGGCGCCGGAGAAGATCGATCTCCAGAACGGCACGATGGACATGCGCGGCGTGGGCGTGTTCGGCCGGCTGGGGATCGCCGACCACGAGACCAACCCGATCGAGTGGAGCGTGAGCGGCGGCGTGGCAGCGCGGGGAATGTTCTTTGGGCGCGAGAACGACACGCTGGGGTTCGGGTACTCGTACAGCGGGATCTCCGACACCCGGCGGTTTGTCGACCTTGCACTTGAGGATGGGACGCAGGCGCTCGAACTCTTCTACAACGTGGCGATCACCCCCGCGATGGGGCTGACGTTCGACATCCAGTGGCTGGATGGGGCGCTGACGCCGATCGACGAGGCGACGGTGGTGGGCGCGCGGTTTGATGTTCGCTTCTGAAGTCCGGGGATTGCGTCGAGTGCATCAACGAGAACGCCGCCGGAGTTCCGGCGGCGTTCTTTGTTTTTGCGAGGTGTTGTTCTGCGAGAAGCCCCGGGGGCCTCGGGAACGGGTCTGGGGTGGATCTTTACCTGCTGCCGCGATTGTGACGCACTCAAGAATCGAGCAGGATCGGGGCCAGGTCAGGTTCTGGAGATCTCAGGGGGCGGTCTTCTCGGAGCGGATCTCGTCGAGGCGCTGGGAGAAGATCTTGGCCCACTCGTCGATCACGTTCTGGATGTCGGCGGTGGTGCTGAAATTGCCGAGGGTGAACTGGCTGCCGACGCCCGACTGGACGGTCGCGCCGAGCTGTTCGCCGGTGACCGAGTCGATGACCTCGCCCTCCATCGCCGCGCCGCCGCGGCCGGCGCCCGTCATGTTGGAGGCGGGGTGGAGCTTCATCCACCACGTGGACTCGTTGACGCCGGTGACGGCGATGCGGACGCGCGCGGTGCCGGTCGAGGGACGGTCGGTGATCTCGTATCCCTTGGAACGCAGCGTGTTGATCACCGTGTCGCGGAAGTAGACCGCGACGGTGGCCCGCTGCTCGGGGTCGAGCTTGGACCTGGTTGACATGAAGGTAACGGGATCGACGATGAAGGACTTGTAGTTCCGGATCTTGCCCGTCTGGTAGGTCATGCGGGTCTTGTCGACCGGCGTGAGGCGGGAGTAATCGCTCAGGAAGCCCGAGTGCGTCGTTTCGGGAGCCGAGGAGCAGCCCCCAAGCAGCGAAGCGGCGGCACAGACCGCGGCCGCGGCAGAGAGCGAGATCATCGACCTGGACATCATGTGCAATGCTCCTTTGACTTCCCCGCAGGGCGTGCGGGGAGGGCGGCAACGGCCGCCGTGCTGTATGGAAAGCGCCTCGGGATCAACGCGATCCGGGGGCCGGGTGGTGGCCTGCGCGCGGGATGTGGTTGTGCACACGGCGCGATGGGCGGTCCGGTTACTTGAACTGCATGTTGCGCGAGCCGGGGGAGACCAGGAGGGTCCAGGAGTCGGGATTCTCGCCCATGCTGCGGCCCAGGTCGGAAAGAGATTCCATGTTCTCCTTCTTGAAGTCACCCTTGACCACGGGCTTCCACTCATCGGGGATCGCCAGGACGCGTACTTCGATGTCGGTGTTGTAGACGGCGTTGACGTAGGCGGCCTCCGCCCCGAGCCAGCGGATCTCGGCGAATGTCGCGGAGCGGATGGCGGTGGAGAGGCTGGGCCCCAGGACGCGCGACCAGCTCTTCTGGACGGTGGCGGGAGTCTGGCTGCGCTGGTTGTTGACGATGATCCAGTAGCGGACGCGGGGGAGGGGGCGGTCGGGGTAGTTGCGCTTCCAGGTCTGGAGGAAGCCCTCGGGGCTTTCGGGGTCGAGCCGGAGCAGGACGTTGGCGGTCACGCCGCCGTCGACGTAGAGCGAGCCATCGATCTCGACGGGGGGGAAGGCGGCGGGGATGGCGGAGGAGGCCAGGAGGCGGTTGTGGACAAGCTCGGGCTTGCCGGTGCGGGCGGCCTCGTCTGCAAGCTGACCCATTTCCCAGAAGTGCTGACGTCCCAGGTCAACGTCGGTGGCGCTGACGAGCATGAGCTTGCCCTTGCGCCACTGCTCGGCCATGGCCTCGACCAGGGATGTGTTGACGGCGGAGTGGATCGCCTTCTCGAGGTTGGAGATGACCATGAACGACGGGTTGGAGGGAAGGAAGAAGAGCAGCCCGCGCGACTGCACCCAGTTCTGCTGCGGGTTGCGGTAGAAGTCGTCGACGGTCTTGACGGCCTCATCGGTGCCGATGTAGGCGAACGGCGCCAGGAGCGAGCCGGTGCTGACGCCGGTTACCATGTCAAAGTCGGGCCTGCGCTTGGCGGGGTCGGCGATCTTGCCCCAGCCGACGAGGACGCCCGAACCGAACGCACCCCAGTCGCCGCCGCCGGACATGGCAAGCACGTTGATGACCGGTCGTGCATCGTCGGGCGCGGAGGCGGGCTTGGCGGCGATGCGCTCGCTGAGCCGGTCGTTGGCCGCGCGGACGACTTCGAGCGTGTCCTGGAGGGTCTGGGCTTTTCGTGCGAGGAACTCGGCCTCTGACAGTTCCTTGCGGTCGCTCGACACGCAGGCCGACATAAGGAAAACACCCGTGATCGCCGCGAGCGCGCGCAACGTTTGCTTTGCACGGCGGTTCGAAGGTGATGTGGTATTACGAGTGGGTGAGGCCGAGGTCGTGTGTGATGACATTCTAAAGCCCTGATACAAATCGCGGTGCTCGGTCAATCCAAGAGCCGCGAATTTGCGGGGCCATTCTATCAGCATCTATGGAAAGTACAGCACGTGGATGGGGTGATTGATGGGGCGGGCGATGTAGGATGGGAGACTCTGGGGCTGGGGGCGTTCAACGGGCGAGGATGGGCTGCGTCGGAGCGGAGAGGCGCTCGCGCACGCGGCCGGTGTGCACAATGGCAGGACAGACGCGGTCATCTTCCCGGCGTGAACGTGGCCGTGCTCCCAAGCCCGGTGGGGGAGCATGTGCACACGACGAACTGTCGCGGGAGGTTGAGCGCCGGGCGGTCGAGATCGCGTATCCGTTGATTCTGGCGTTGATGCGACGTCAGCATTCGGGTCAGGGGCTCGGTGAAGGCCAGTCGGAGGAGAACGGTTGGTGTTCTGAAACGTGTGCACACAGCGTGGTGCTGCGGCTGGTGGTGATGCACATGGCGGCGGGAAGAGGGTTGGTGAAGGCGACGGGGATGGAGCGGGCATTTGAAGTGCTCGGCAGCATCAGCGCGGGGAGTGAAAGTTCGCGGCGCCCCGGAGCGGGCGGTGCTGTGCCGGGCGAGCTTGCTCGGGGGCTCGGGCTTGATCGTGGGTGGTGGTTTGTCTCGGAGGTTGAGCAGGAGCGGCGGGATGGGCTTGGCATGTCGACGCCGGGCGTTGAGGAGCCTGTGCTGCCGGAGGATGAGGCGATCCGCGACGCGGTGTTCGGGCTCAAGCACGGGATGAAGGGTGAGGGAGCGGGGACGATCGACTTTGCGATGGTGGATCCGAGCGTGCTCGGGAGGATTCACGAGCGATGGCTTGCAAGCCGATCGACCGTGGAAGGGAAACGCTCCGCGCGGGCGCGGAGCGGCTCGTTCTACACGCCGCCGTCATTGATCGCGGATGTGCTGCGGAGAACGCTGGAGCCGCTCTTGGCGGAAAGGCGTGCCGAAGCGTTGGAGAAGTCGCGGGGTGGTGGATCGGTTCAGCGCGGCGTGCGCGACATCCGTGTGATGGATCCGGCGGCGGGGTCTGGGGAGTTTCTGCGCGGGGTCGTGCGGCTGCTTGCGCGGGAGTGGGCTTCACATGCGGTTGAAGCCGGGCTTGAGGTTGGCGATGAAAGATCGCTGGCGCGTGAGGCGGCGAGGCGGTGCGTCTTTGGAATCGACATTGATCCGATCGCGGTGCACATCGCGCGGGTGAGCCTGTGGCTGGATGTTTCGGAGGGGGGGGATGGGGTGGAGGAACTGGCGCTGCACATCGTGCACGGCAATGCGTTGCTGGGAGTGTGGGACGCCCATACGCATGTGCATGGTGCGAGCGAGCCTGCACGTCGGGTGGACGCGGTCGAGATGCCGACCGCGCGGAAGGGGCGCGGAGGTGTCGACGCCGCGAAGGATGGCGCGGTCCCTGCGAGACTTCTGGGGTGCGATCCGCGGCTGCATGTGCAGTACGAGGCACGTTTTAGAGAGGTCTTTGACGCGGGCGGTGAAGACGCGGGCTTTGATGCGGTGGTGGGCAATCCCCCATTTGTGGATTCCGAGGCGATGAGCATCCACACGCCCGAGTTGAGGGAAATCGTGTCGCGGATGTTCGAGACAGCGCGGGGCAACTGGGACCTGTGCGTGCCGTTTGTCGAGCTTGCACAGCGGCTGGTGTGCAGGCGAGGTCGGTTTGGACTCATCATCCCGTCACGGCTGATGTCGGCGGAGTATGCCGCCGGTCTCCAGCGGCTGCTGCTGGAGAAGACCACGCTGACGGACTGCGTGGCCTTCGAGGCTGCGGATCAGTTTTCGGAGGCGATGATCGCCGTGGCGGTCATCGCGGGCATCAGGCGTGCATCTACCGCGGGGGATGCCGTGAGATTTGAGCGGGCAGGAGGATCGTCTGGTCAAGGCGTGATGATCCGCCAGGATGTCCTGCGCCGATTACCGCCGGGCACGCTGGGCGCCGGATTCGCTGCTGGATCCGAGGGCGATCTGATGCCCCTGATGAATGGACCAACATTGGGAGATGCCGCATCGGTGTGCGATGGGGCCACGACCGCGGAGGCGTACCTGATTCGGGACATCCTGCATACGTGGGATGAACATCAAGTGCACGCGGAGCGAGAGGGCGATGAGCTTTTTCGACTGGTGAATACCGGGACGATCGATCCCTTTGTGCTGCGTTGGGCGAAGGATGAGATCCGGTACCTGGGCAGGCGTCTTGCACGTCCTGTGGGAAGCATGGCCGCGCTTGAGGCGATCGCGCCGCGTCGGGCTGTGCAGGCTCGCCGCGAGAAGGTGGTGGTGGCGGGACTGGCGGGGCGGATCGAAGCGGCGGTAGCGCCGGCGGGATGGCTCTGCGGGAAATCGGCGGTGGCGGTGCTTCCAAAGAGCGGTGTGTGCGTCCATGCACTCGCGGCGGTACTGAACTCGGGGTCTTTGAATCGGCTCTACCGGATGCTCTTTGGGATGCGTGGTTTTTCAGAGCGTTCGATCGCGGTGGGGGCGAAGCAGCTTGCAAGGGTGCCGATGCCGCCTGTCAGCATGCTCGCAGCGGCGGATGGTGAGGTGGCGAGCGTGGGGTCGCTGCACACGGAGGTTGAGGCGTGGCTGAATGCAGAGCGTCATGCCCAGGGGCGGGCGTTGCTTTCGATGCTGGGCCGTGCGGCGGGACAGGCGGCGGAGCGTGCCGCGCTGGGTGGTGAGACGGGTTCACTGCGTGAACTTGAGGCCATGATCGACCGCGTGGCGGAGGCGTGCTACGCGATGCGCGGCGTTGAGGGATCTGAGGACGGGAGTGGCCGCGAATGAGCGTGGATGCTGCGAGTCGATGCAGCGCGGCGAATGGCTACTTAAGGCCTGCGGGCGGTGTTGGCCGTGGCGATCAAGTGCTCGATGAAGGTGGGGGAGAGGTCGGCGAGCTCGGGAAGGACATCGTGTGCGCCTGCCTCTAAGAGTTGATCCCTCGTGTGCGTTGTGGCCACGCCGATGGCGGTCATGCCGGCCGCGCGTGCCGCGCGGATTCCGGCGGGTGCATCTTCAATGACGGCGCACCGCGCTGGATCGATCGAGAGCGAGCTGCCTGCCTTGAGGAAGACATCGGGGGCGGGTTTGCCGCGGGTGACCTGGTCACCATCGATGGCGGCGGAGAAGAACTCCCGGATGCCGCCGGCGTCGAGGATGAGCGCGACGTTCTCGGGCGGGGCGGATGAGCCCACGGCCATCTTGGCGCCGGCGGCGCGCAGGGCGGTGAGGAGATCACGCGTTCCGGCGGCGAGCGGGACGCTGGCGCGGATGGCGTCGCGGAACGCGGATTCCTTGGCTTGTGCGATGGAGCGGGACTCTTCTGGTCCGATGCCCTCGCCGAGCATGATGCGGATGCAGTCGGCGTTGACGCGTCCGAAGCAGGAGAGGAAGGTTTCGTACGTGAGGTCGATGCCGCGGCGAAGCGCGACCGCGCGCCAGCTCACCCAGTGGGCTTCCTCGGAGCGAACGATCACGCCATCCATGTCGAAGATCACGCCGAAAGACATGCTCAGAAGCTCCTGCGCCGGCGCGTGCGGGGAGAAGACTCACGCCGGCGGGCCAACGGTAGCCGTGCGAGGGGGTGCATGCGACCTGAGGGGCGTGCGATCGCGAGCCCGCACATGCCCTGGTCTCGTCAGGCGCTGCGTGCACGCGTGCGGATGGCGATGAGGTCCTTCATCAGGCGGTCGAGATCAAGCCCGGATGCGTTTTTCACGCCGAAGGCATCGTGCAGGCGGGTGTAGATTCCAAAGAGCTCGCGGTAGACCTCGGCGTTTGCCGCGATGGGCCGGTAGATCGTCTCGCGGACGCCGGCCATGGCGTGCTGGGCGGTCTGGACGTCCGGGTGTGCACCGCCGACCACGGAGGCGAAGATGGCGGAGCCGACTGCACACGTCTGGCCCGAGCGAGCGATGTACATGGGCCGGTTGCAGACGTCGGCGTAGATCTGCATGACAAGGGGGTTCTTCTCGGCGATGCCCCCGCAGTTGACGACGCGTTCGATCTCAACGCCGAAGGACTCGATGCGCTCGATGATCTTGAGCGCGCCGAAGGCGGTGGCCTCGATGAGGGCGCGGTAGAGCTCAGCGCGTGTGGTGTGCAGGGTCTGGCCGACGATCAACCCGGTCAGGAGCGGATCGACGAGCACGGTGCGGTTGCCGTTGTGCCAGTCGAGCGCGACCAGGCCGCTCTCGCCGGGCCGGAGCCGCTGCGCGGCGGCGGTGAGCGAGGCATGCTCGTCGGACTTGCCGCCGGTCATCTCTCGGACGAACCAGTTGAAGATGTCGCCGACGGCCGACTGGCCCGCTTCGATGCCGTACATCCCGGGGATGATGCTCTCGGGAACGATGCCGCACACGCCGGGGATGTCGGGGAGGGGACGCGCCAGGGGTGCGACCATGCAGTCGCAGGTGCTGGTGCCGATGATCTTGACGAGCGTTCCGGGGCCCACATGAGAGCCGACCGCGCCCATGTGTGCATCGAGCGCGCCAACGGCGATGGGAATGCCCGCGGCAAGCCCCGTCGCGCGGGCCATGGTCTCACAGAGCGCTCCTGCGCGGTTGTTCGAGGGGACTGCGCGGGGGCCATAGGTGCGGCGGAAGCGGGAAAAGCCGGGCTGGAGCGATTCGAGGAAATCCTCCGCGGGCAGGCCGCCCCAGGATTCGTGGTACATCGCCTTGTGCCCCGCGGCACAGATGCTGCGTGAGATGAACTCGGGACGCGTGTCGCCCGTGAGGGCGGCGGGGATGTAGTCGCAGAGTTCCACCCATCCGTGGATGGCGCGGGCGATGGCGGGGGCGGTTTGCTCGCAGCGCAGCGCCTTGGACCAGTACCACTCCGAGGAGTAGACGCCGCCGCACTTGGCGAGGTAGGGGCGGCCCTGGCGTGCGGCGAGTTCCGTGATCTCGGCGGCCTGGGCGTGGGAGGTGTGGTCTTTCCAGAGCCAAGCCATGGCCGCGGGCTCATTCTGAAATTCCGGCCTGAGCCCCAGGGGTTGGCCGCCTTTGTCGACGGGGATGGGTGTTGACCCCGTGGTGTCGACGCCGATGCCGCAGATGGTCGAGGGGTCGAAGCCCTTGATGGATCGGGCGGCGGCGAGCGCGCCGCGGACGGACTCGATGAAGCCCTTGAGATAGTCGGCGGGGTGCTGGCGGGCGAGGTTGGGATCCCGGTCGTCGAGGATGACGCCGTCGGTCCCGTGCTCGTACGCCCAGGTCGAGGCGGCCAGCTCTTCGCCGGTGTCGACGGCGACGATGACCGCGCGGACGCTGGATGTTCCGTAGTCAAGTCCCAACGCGGTCCTGGCATGTCTGGTCACGCGAACTGCTCCTCTTGCGGATCGGCGGGGGTGCTTCTCTGGGCAGCGGTCATGCATGACCGGGCGAGGGAATGCGGACGCACATCGTGAAGATAGTGTACTATGTCAGGGGCGGGACCTGCGGCGTGCCGCGGGCCTGGAATGACGTTACGGGTTGAACTCCGGCCTGACCGGATGTTGAAGAGGATGCTTCCATGATCGGATCGACGCGTCGGCGTGCACTTGGACTGTTGGCGGCTGCATTCGCGGGCGCATTTGTCGGGATGGGGACCGGGTGCGAGCAGAAGCCTGCGGCCGGCGGTGGCGGGTCGGCCGCGGGGAGTGAGCCCGGGACGGCGCCGCATGGCGGCGGGGGCAAGCCGCTGCGCGTCGGGTTTGCACAGATCGGGGCCGAGAGCGATTGGCGGAAGGCCAACACCGACTCGATCCAGGGGGTTGCCAAGGAGCGGGGGATCGAACTGACGTTCGTGGATGCACAGCAGAAGCAGGAGAACCAGATCAAGGCGATCCGTAGCTTCATCGCGCAGGGCGTGGATGTGATCGCGTTTGCGCCGGTGGTGGAAACCGGGTGGGAGCCGGTGCTGCGCGAGGTGAAGGACGCCGGGATCCCGGTGCTGCTCACCGATCGCGTTGTGCAGGTCTCTGACCCGAGCCTGTACGTGACGTTTATCGGGGCCGACTTTGTCGAGGAGGGCCGGCGTGCAGCTCGCTGGCTCGCCGAGGCGACGGGGGGGAAGGCCGTGATCGCGGAGCTGCAGGGGACCCCGGGGGCGGCGCCGGCGATCGATCGCAAGAAGGGCTTTGAGGAAGAGCTCGCCAAGCATCCTGAGATGAAGGTGATCAAGAGCCAGACGGGGGACTTCACGAGGGCCAAGGGGCGAGAGGTGATGGAGTCGTTCCTCAAGAGCCACGAGGGCCGGCAAATCACGGCGCTGTATGCACACAACGACGACATGGCCTTGGGCGCGATCCAGGCGATCGAGGAAGCGGGCCTGAAGCCGGGCGTGGACATCAAGGTGGTCTCGATCGACGGTGTGCGTGCGGCTTTTGAGGCGATGGCGGCGGGGAAGCTGAACTGCACGATCGAGTGCACACCGCTGCTGGGGCCGTACCTGTTCGACGCGGTGGCCAGCGCGGCGTCCGGGAAGCCGGTGGAACGGCGGATCGTGACCGAGGCGAAGGTGTTTGACCAGGGCACGGCGGCGGAGGAGCTTCCCAAGCGCAGGTATTGATCCAGGCCGGACACGATCGCGAGATCGTCCTGATAACCAGGTTATCTGTACCTCCAGGCCCGCGAGCGCGGGCCTGGTTTGCTTTCTGGTGTGGTGTGCGCATGGCGGGAGGTCTCACGAGCGAGCGGTGGTGCGGGACGTTACAGACCGCACAGTCGGTACTGGTTGCCACGCCTTTCGTCGGGGCACTAGGGAGTCCGCTCCAATCCGCCCGATTGTTGACACAGCGGGGTGGATTACCCGCATTTTGATCCGATGCGTACGACGCTTGGTTTTTCAATAGGCAGGCAAACACATATGCTGGACCAGATTGCTCAACAGGCTGACCGTGTCGCGCTCGCGTTGGTATCCACCGACGTCGACGATCTACAGGCGCTGGCGAAGGTCCACGAGGGGCTGGAAGTTCTTGAGAAGCTGAGCCACGAGGCGACGCGCGAGGACATCGCAAGCTCCGCGGCGGGGCTGGCCAAGACCGTGGAGGACATCGTCCTGCGGCAGGTGGCCGACACGGAGGAAGCGCTCAAGAAGGTGGCGTCGGCGGTGGCCGATCTCCAGCGGCTTGTGCAGCCTTCGAGCGATGTGGACCTTGGCGGGGCGATCATCTTCGGGAAAGCGGCGGACGAAGAGCCCGCGACGCGGCCCGAGCCCGAGACCGAGCGCGTGGCCGAGCCCGCGGATCACGCCGACCACGACGCGATCGGCGAGGAATCGCCGGTGCCCGACGCGGACGTTCAGCTCGTGACGGACTTCATCTCCGAGGCCAACTCGCACCTGGATGATTCCGAGTCGGCGCTGCTTGCGATCGAGAACTCTCCCAACGACATCGACAGCGTCAACGCCGTCTTCCGCGCGTTCCACACGATCAAGGGCGTGGCGGGCTTCCTGAACCGCAGGCAGATCGGCGCCCTGGCGCACGCGGCGGAGAACCTGCTCGACGCGGCTCGCAACCGAAAGCTCGAGCTGCAGGGGAGCACGCTGGATGTGGTGCTCGAAGCGCTCGACATGATGCGGGCGCTCATCACCTCGCTTGCTTCGAGCATGAAGCAGGGGCGCGGCGAACCCAGGCAGGAGGGCCTGGCGGCGCTGATCAGGCGGCTGGAATCATCGGTCACGGGCGGCACGCCGGTTGCCGGCGACCGGGCGCCGGCCGCGCACGAGGAACGCCCCGCGGTGAACACCGCCGCGCAGAACGCGACGGCGGCGGCGCCGCCGCAGGGTGACTTCTTCTCTTCTCAGGGCGTGGCGGAGAGCCAGCCGGACGCGGCGGCGGGGAAAGCCGCCGCCGAGGGCGCGGCCAGGGGCGTCGGGGCGGACTCGGACGCGACCGTGAAGGTCGGCACCGCGCGGCTGGACAGCCTTGTGAACATGGTGGGCGAACTCCTGATCGCGCAGGCGATGGTGCAGCAGGGCGCGGGTGAATACTCCGCCCGCAACCAGGGCCTGGCGCGGAGCCTGCGGCACATGGCCAAGATCTC
>DATGXW010000007.1:0-14414 GCA_035298585.1 Phycisphaerales bacterium | reverse complement strand
CGGCGGGGGAGGTCAGGGAGAATGGCCCTGGGGCGGTGACGGCGGGGGCGAGGACCAGGTCGATGATGACGGGGCGGTGGTCTGAGGCGAAGCTGGTGACGAGGGATGGGCTGCCGGTGTAGCCGATGCACTCGGGGGGGTAGGTGTTGCCGCTGCCGATGGTGCCGCTGTTGAAGATGAAGGCGCGGCGGAGTGTGGCGATCGAGTCCTGCCACATGAGGTAGTCGAGCTTGCTCGAGGACTGGGTGGCGCGGCTGTTGTTGAATGGGTCGCGTGCGTCGTCGTAGGAACTGTCGGTGCGGTCGCGGTCGGTGCCGTCGGTTCCGCCGAGATTCTGGGCGCTGGTCATCCAGTAGACGGGGCCGTTGCGGCCGTTGGAGTTCTCATCTTCGTTGCAGTCGCCGCCCCAGACGACGGGGGTGGTGGGGCCGAGGATGGAGGTTGCGCCGCCGTCGAAGATCTTGTTGAAGGGGTCGGGGGTCGAGGTGCCGCCGCCGTTGAAGAAGTAATCGATGTAGTACGCGATGTTCTTGCCCGCGTCGAGGCGTTCCTGGAGATCGGAGGCCGCCCCGCCGGAGCGGAGGTGTGCGGTGGCGACCACGAGGTTGCCGACGTAGGCGGCGTCGGGAAGGTTGATCTCGGCGAAGATCATGCCGCGGATCCCCGCGCTGCCGCCGGGGGCGTAGAGGTGGGGATCCATCGCGAAATTGGAGACGGCGGCGATGCTGTCGCCGTTGAGATCCTGGAAGGGCCAGCGCGAGATGACGATGTTGCGGTTGAAGTTGTCGGTGACGGAGCTGACGTAGACGTTGTTGAGGTCGTAGGAGGGGTCGTACTTCCTGACCCAGGAGGTGATGGGGGTGTTGCTCTTGAAGGAGTCGACGCCGCCATCGAAGAGGTATCCGATGACGGTCTGGAGCTGGGCGACTGAATCGACGCCGCTGCCGGTTCCCTGTCCGGCGTTGTCGCCGCACTCCTGGAGGAGGAGGATGTCGGGCTTGAGCGTGGCGATGATGCGGGCGATGGCGGACCAGTCGTTGAGGTCCTCCACCTTGTTATTGGTGCGGCAGATGGCGTCCTGGATGTTCCAGGTCATGATGCGGACGTCGGTGGGGCTGGTCTTGCCCCACTGGCCGGCGGGAGGATTCCACTGGGCGAAGGCGTGTCCGGCGACGATGGACAGGACCGCGACGCAGGCACCGTGCACGCGCATAGCTCACTCCGATCAAGAATGCACACTGGCGGGGGTCGGCATTGGGATGTGCGGGACCTCCTCCTGCACACGGCCGACGTGGGAGTGACATGGTACGGGAGAGGGGGGCGCGAATCGATCGCATCTGGAGCCGCACGGGCGTTTTGCGTGCGGTGGTGGCTGGGTTGACGGGGTGCTGGACCTTGGAAGAGGCTTACGGGACGTTGGCGGGACGTTGGCGTGGCGTTGGCGGGATCTTGAAGGAAGATGTCCGGGGATCGGGGTTTGGAGCGCGTGTGAAACTGGGTGAAGTCGGGGAGGTGCCGGGGATGGGTGAGGGGTGGGGGAGGGTCGATCGACGGGGTTTCATTGCCATGGGCGGGCGGGGCGCGTACATTTCCCTCCCTCGGGCGGGCGAGATGCCGGTCCTGGGGGGACAACTTGGGAGCGTGCCGGAGTGGACAAACGGGGCAGACTGTAAATCTGCTGGCTTACGCCTACGGGGGTTCGAATCCCTCCGCTCCCACTGGACAAGACACCCCCGCCAGCGATGGCGGGGGTGATTGTTTTTGGGAGAGGGGTATTGGGCACTGGGCATCAGGGATTCGAGGATGGGGCGGGTGTTCCTTTTGCAGTGGGCCGGTGATGCCTGCCCCGGGCTCAGGGCAGCCCGGAGCAGGGCACCCCGCGGGGGGAAGACCGGGCACCCGGATGTTGAAATGGATCCGTGTGGTCCGTGTCATCCGTGGCTGGTTTGTGTTGTTCAGATCGGCGTGTGTCTGCGTTGATCGGCGGGTGTTCCTTTTGCAGGGGGCAAGTGATGCCTGCCCCGGGCTCAGGGCAGCCCGGAGCAGGGCACCCGGCGGGGGTAGACCGTGAACCAGGATGTTGAAATGGATCCGTGTGGTCCGTGTGATCCGTGGCTGGTTTGTGTTGTTCAGATCGGCGTGTGTCTGCATTGATCGGCTGCGTTCCTTTTGCAGTGGGCAAGTGATGCCTGCCCCGGGCTCAGAGCAGCCCGGAGCAGGGCACCCGGCAGCAAATGGGGAGCGCATGAAAAAGGGCCGGCGTGGGCCGGCCCTTGGGGGGGAACCTGGGTTCAGGCGTGGGCGAACTCAGCAGCCGCTCTCGAAGGCTTCGACGAAGTCGCTGTAGTCTTCGATGTCGACGAAGCCCGAGCCGTCGAAGTCGGCTTCATCGACGCCGGCCTCGAAGGCCGCGACGAAGGCGTTGAAGTCTTCGATGTCGACAAAGCCCGAGCCGTCGAAGTCCGAGGGGCACTGGCCGCAGTCGGTGACGACGGTGATCTTGACGGCGTCGACGCCGGCCTCGACCACCGAGCCGCTTCCCAGATCGGAGGCGGTGAAGCGCAGTCGCATGGAGGCGGTGGGCGCGACGAAGCTTGAGATCTTGAAGGTCTTGTGGTACCACCCGCCGTTGGATTCGTTGACCGGGCCGACGGTTTCGAGGGTGGTCCAGGTGGAGCCGTTGTTGTTGGAGATCTGGACGAGGAAGGTGTCGTTGTTGGGGTCAGCGCCGAAGTTGTTGCTGTACCAGCGTGCGTAGGAGACGTAGGCCTCGCCGCCCGAGGCGTTGAGGACGGGGCTGGTGAGGATGACCGAGCCGCCGTCGACGTCGGTGTCGCCAGCGCCGTTCTGGGTGAGGTAGCAGAAGCCCGAGCCGTCGTAGTCGGCGGCGGGATCGCCGCGGTCACCGCCGCCGGTGGGGACTGCACGCTGCCACTGTCCGGCGGTGGCGCCGCTGACGGTGGCGGTCCAGCCGGTGGCGGTCTGGAAGTTGTCGCTGAAGGGGGTGGAGACCGCGGCGGCGGAGATGGCGGTGTGGAAGGTGCCGGGCGCGCCGACGGGGTCTGAGACGGTGATGTTGCTGGAGGTCTTGGCGGTGACGTAGTAGCGGATGGTGTTTCCGCAGATGGTGGCGGGGAAGACGGCGCTGTAGTTGTTGGAAGAGATCTGCGACATCGGGTAGGCGACGTAGGAGCCGTCGTTCTCGGCGTCGACCATCAGGACGCCGGTGTTGGGCTGGGGCGTCCCGGCGAGTGCGGAGACCTGGACGGTGAAGGCCTCGCCGCCGAAGGGCGAGACGTTGGCGGGGCGTCCGCCGGGGTAGTTGAAGGCCAGGAGGCTGAGCGGGGGCGCATCAAGGTTGCGGGAGCCGAAGCCGTCGGCGATCTGGAAGTAGTGGGGCGTGCCGTCGGAGATGTTGGCGTTGTTGTCGTCGAGGGTGAGGACGTCGATCGTGACCTGGGGGGTGATCTCTGTGCCGTCGTGGAGGAGGACGCTGTTGCAGGCCCAGGCGGCGAGGAGGTCGCGGTAGTTGCTCACGCTGTCGGCGACGAGCTCGTTGCGGGTGGCCCAGAAGGCGCCGGAGATCATCTGACCGCAGTCGTGGATCTCGGCGGTGCAGGGGTAGGTGCGGAGGTTGTTGGCCGAGCGGATGCCGGCGGCGCAGTTGTTCTGGAATCCGTAGCCCAGGACGGGTTCATCGGAGATCAGGATGCCCATGAGGTCGCCGTAGCCTTCACCGTACTGGCCCTGGCCGGAGCCTGCGACCTGGACGATGTGGTGGCCGTACTCGTGGTGGACGACGTCGGAGAAGGCGGTGTTTGCGCACCCGCCGCCGGCGTTGTAGAAGTTGATCGAGGTGCCGTCGTAGAAGGCGTTGCAGGTGCCCGAGACGCCGGTGTTGACGCGGAACTCGGTCTGGCCGGGGATGGTGGGGAAGGTGGGGGCGTAGGTGAGGAGGAAGTCGCGGACGATGTTGGCGTGGATGTAGGCGTTGGCCTCAGCGCGGCGTGCGGCGGTGAGGTTATCGGAGTTGAAGACGAAGTTTGCGGGGCCGGGGGGCGTGACGGACTGGCTGAGCGTGGGTGCGTCGACGGAGGGGTTGTAGACGCGGAACCAGCGGCCGCGGGTGCCGGCGGTGACGGTGACGGCGCTGCTGCCGCCGTTGGGGATGGTGAAGTTGCCGTTGACGTCGGCGTAGGCGACGGTGGCGCCGATGGCGACGCGTGCGTAGGGCATCGGCATCATCACTTCATTGGCGCACTGGTCGGCCTTCTTGCCCTCGGTGGACATCGCCGAGACGTTGCCTGAGACGTCAACGTCGTGGACCTGGTTCTCGGTGGCGAGGATCGCGCCGGTCCTGGCGTCGGCGATCATGAGGAGTCGGCGGTAGCCGGGCTCCCATGGCTCACCGGCCTTGACGATGAACTTGAGCGCCAGTGCGGCGGGGACGCCGTTCTCGACATCGCCTGGCCAGATGGTCAGCTCGGGGGTGCCCCAGTCGGTGATGCCGACGACGCGGGCGCTGGCGGCGGCGAAGGCGGCCTCGAGGTTGGGGTTGTTGAGGGCCTCGACGTCCATGCGGAACTGGCCGAGGTTCCTGGCGCCCGAACGCACGAGGACGAGGGGGTAGCCGGGCTCGTTGCGGACCAGGAGCTTGATCTGCGAGTTGTGGACGGGGATGCCGTCGACGTTCTGGAGGAAGGTGTGGAGCTGGAACTTCATCTGCCCGGTTTCGAGGTCGGGCATGATCTCGCGGACGGCGGCGCCGTCGGCGGCGAGCGATCCGGGCATGATCTGAGAGCGGGTGAGGCCGAGGGTGTCGAGGTTGCGCTTGAGGAAGTTCTCGACGCTTTCATCGGCGGTGAGGCCGCCGGAGAAGGCCGCGCCGTAGATCGAGGTCACCTGGCCGCCGGTCCAGTAGATTCGAGCGCCGTCGTGGGTCCTGACGAAATTGTCGACCGCCGCCTGGACGCGGGGCTGGACCTTGGATGAGGGGACCGAGCCGTGGGCATCGATGGCCGATGCACCGCCGGCCGAAAGCACAAGGGCCGCGATTGCGGCATACGCAGCGTTCTTCATCACGCAACTCCTCTCGGACGACCCCCGCCGAGCAACCACAGTGGGAAGGAAATGGCTTATTGGGTCTTGACCGACCCTTGATGTTCGCCCAAGCTACCCGCGGAACTCCCGGTGAGTCAAGCCAAAGCGGATTCTCCAGAGTGACAAGTTGGTCGTGTGGGCCTTGGCGGGGGGAGATCCCGACATCAAGGTCCGGGCTGATTACCATGGACCTGGCATGTCCTCGGCGACCAGACAACAGCGGATCGAAGAGCTTTTCCTGGCGGCGTCTGAGCTGGAGAAGGATGCACGCCGCGCGTTCCTGGAAGTTCAGTGCGAGGGGGACGGGGAGCTTCGCAAGGAAGTGGAATCGCTGCTGACGCACGCGGTGGAGGATGATTTTCTCGACTCCCGGGACTCGCCGGGCAAGAAGCTCCTGACGAAGATCGGGGTTGACATCCCGGTGACCGATGAGCCGACGCTCCCGGCGGGGACGCGGATCAACAGCTACACGGTGCGGGGAGTTATCGGGTCTGGCGGGATGGGCGTGGTGTACCTGGGGGAGCAGGAGCTTCCGCGGCGGACGGTGGCGATCAAGCTGGTGCGTGCGGGGGCGCGTTCGGAGCGGATCCTGCGGCGGTTTGAGTACGAGGCGGAGGTGCTGGGGAAGCTTGGGCACCCGGGGATCGCGCAGATCTTTGAGGCGGGGCGGTGGCAGTCCGCGGAGGGGACGCGGCCGTTCATCGCGATGGAGTATGTGCGTGGACTCGTGCTGACGCAGCACGCGACGCAGAAGAAGCTGTCGGTGCGGGACCGGCTGGAGCTGATGGCGAAGGTCGCGGACGCGGTGCAGCATGCACACCGGTGCGGGGTGATCCACCGGGACCTCAAGCCGGCGAACATCCTGGTGGGTGAGGATGGTCAGCCGAAGATCCTGGACTTCGGGGTGGCGCGTGCGTTGAACACCGAGAGCGCGTTCACGACGGTGCAGACGGGTGTGGGCCAGATCATCGGCACGCTGCCGTACATGAGCCCCGAGCAGGTCTCGGGGGATGCCTCGTCGGTGGATACGCGGACGGACGTGTATGCACTTGGGGTGCTGCTGTTTGAACTGCTGACGGGGCGGTTGCCGCACGATCTCAAGAGCCGCCCGATCGCGGAGGCGGCGCGGATCATCCGGGATGATCCTCCGGCGAGGCTGAGCACGATCGACCGGACGCTGCGGGGTGACATCGAGACGATCGTCTTCAAGGCGCTCGACAAGGATCGGGGGCGTCGGTACCAGTCGGCGGCGGAGCTTGCGGACGACCTGCGGCGGTATCTCAAGGGCGACCCGATCCTGGCCAAGCACGATTCGGCGTTCTACATCCTGCGCAAGCAGTTGACGCGGTACCGGCACGCGGTGGCGGCGGGGCTGCTGTTCGTGGCGTCGTTGATCGCGTTCTCGACGTATGCGTGGTACCAGCGCGAGCAGGCGGTGGTGGCGTGGGCGAACGAGGCGGAGGCGGGGCGGAGGACGGAGGACCAGCGCAAGATCGCGGTGTTTGAGCGTGAGCGTGCCGATGCCAAATCGGGGGAGCTTCGCCAGAACCTGTACGCCAGCGCGATCGCGTTTGCGCAGGCGTCGTACCTGAACGCGGACGTGGAGCGGATGAAGCGTGTGCTGGCGGATTGTCCGACGGACCTGCGCGGCTGGGAGTGGCAATACCTCAACCGGCTTTCAGATACGAGCACGCTGAACTGCAACGTGGGGTACGAGGGGATGGGGGCGTGGTCGCTTTCGCGGGACACGAGCCGGGCTGCGACGTGGATCGGGGGCGGGCACCCGGTGCGGGTCTTTGATGGGTACAGGGGCAAGGAGCTCTTTTGCATCGACCAGGTGGCGGGCGGGGCGTTCTCGTGCGTCTTTTCACCCGACGCCCGGATGCTCGCGATCGGCTATTACCAGAACCGGGCGCTGACGATCTACGACGCCTCGGGCGGCGATGTGCTGAGCGAATTGAAGCTGGACACGGACTTTTCGCCGGTGGGTTTTTCGGCGGGCGGGCGGGTGCTCGGGTTCACGTCGGTCGAGGGGAAGATCGGCGGGTGGGCGCTGGTGGATCCCTTTGATCCTGTCGCGGCGACGCGGCTGAGCGTCTCGAACCTCGCGTCGATGTGGTTGTCGGCGGACGGCTTGATGGTGATGGGTGCCGACGGGAGCGGCACGCTGTGGGTGTGGGATGCGATGACGGGGGAGTTGATCCGGTCGTGGCGTGCACATGAGATGGTGGTGCTGTGGGCGGCGACGACGCCGGACGGGTCGAGGATCATCACGGCCAGTTCCGACAAGACGGTGAAGGTGTGGGACTGGATGAACATGGAGCTCAAGACGACGATACGTGCACACGACAACAAGGTGTGGTGCGTGTCGGTGAGCCCCAGCGGGCGCGAGGTGGCGTCGGTGGGGACCGACCTGTTGGTGCGTGTCTCGGACATCGAGACGGGTCAGCAGCTTCGGACGTACGCGGGGCACGAGAACACGGTGCTGCGCGTCCAGTTTTCACCGGATGGTCAGGAGCTGATGACGGCGGCGAAGGATGGGACGTTCCGGCGGTGGGCCTCCGCGCCGGCGGGGTCGATCGTTCAGTTCGTCAGCCCGTACCTGATCGCGGGGGAGATGTCCCCCGATGGCTCCTCGCTGTACGTGGGGGATTCGGGCGGGCGAATCTCGCGGTGGTCGCCCGCGAGCGCGGCGGGGCCCCCGATCTGGCAGGGACGGATCCTGGAAGACCGGGTCGGGTACATCACGGTGTCGGGTGATGGCGCGATGCTGGCGGTGTGCGGCGTGACCGATCGGGCTGCACGGGTGATCCGGACGCGGGACATGTCGCGCGCTGGTGTGCTGCCAGCGCTCAAGTCGATGGTGACGGGGGCCTCGTTCTCGCCCGATGGCCGGCTGCTTGCGGTCTGCGGGAGCGATGGGGAAGTGCTGGTGGTCGAGATTTCGAGCGGGGAGACGGTGTTGAAGTTCCAGTCGCCGGGCGGGGCGAGCAAGATCGCCTGGCATCCGGGGGGGAAGCTGCTGGCGGTGAGCGGGCTGACGGATTACAGCCTGCGGATGTGGGATGTGTCGGGCTTGGTTGCGCGGCGGGCGGGCGCGGTGGAGATTGCCGAGCTTGGCCGGCCGGCGGTGTACAGCGGCCCGACGAGCTACACCTGGTGCATCACGTACACGCCCGATGGGAAATCGGTCGTGTGCGGATCGGAAGACTCGAGGATCTATGTCTGGGACGTCGAGAAGGGGGGCAAGCCGCGGGTGATCTCGGGGCACAAGGGACCGGTGTACTCGCTGCAACTGAACGCGGACGCGTCGCGGATGGTGAGCGGGAGCTGGGACAACAACGTGCGGGTGTGGGATTTCCGCACGGGTCAGGAGTACCTGATCCTGCGCGGGCACATCTACGCGGTGTGGATGACGCGGTTTGTGCCCGACGGGAGCGCGGTGATCAGCGTGGGGAACGAGGGGGAGGTGCGGTGGTGGGGGACGGGGGCCGGTTCCAAGCGGGATGCGGGGTTTTTCGAGTAGTGTGCGACGACCGCCGGATGCCCACGGGCTCGCGTGCCCGCCTTTGCGTGGGGTTGGAACTGTTGAGGACAACCGATGGCGTGAACGTGGTTATCGGCGAAAAGCCGATGACCGTGATCCGGACATACGCACAGGCTTTGCGCAGGCTCCAAGGCCGCGCATCACACGCCGACTTCGTCGGCGACTGACTCAAAGGTGTCGCCGCCATTGGATGGCTCGTTCGCGTCGCTCGAAGCGCTTTTGCCAGCGAGGACATCGACGGTCGGGGCGGTGGGGAGGGGCTTGCCCTTCGAATCGGTCAGGGGCTTGGCGTCGAGCGTGCGGATGACGGGGACGGGGTTCTTCTTGTCGTGCTCGAAGAGTGCATCTTCGAGGGCCTTGCGCTTGTCGTCGGGGAGGTCGGTCCACTTGCCGCGGCCGCGGCACTTGGGGAAGCGCGAGCAGCCGAGCCAGGGGCCGCGGACGCCGCCGCGCAGGTTCATGGGGGCTTGGCAGGTGGGGCAGGGGAGGTCGGTGACGAGCGGGGGCTGGCTGGGGGCGACGACGAAGCCCTTTTTATCGATGTTGAGGATGCCGTCGCAGGGGTTTTGCTTGTCGCCGTAGCGTGCACACCCGAGGAAAGGGCCAAAGCGGCCGGTGCGACGGGTCATGGGTCCGCCGCACTTGGGGCAGGCGATGTTGACGGTGTCGGCGGCGGGGCGTGGCTTGCCGTCGCGGTCGACGGGGCTGGCGTAGCTGCACGTGGGGTAGAGGGAGCAGGAGAGGAAGCGCCCGTTCTTGCCGAAGCGGTAGACGAGGGGTGACTTGCCGCGGCCTTCTTTTTCACAGACGGGGCAGGTGTACTCCTTGGGGGCGGGGACGGTCTCGGCCTTGGCGTGGGTGAGGGTGTCCATCGCGTGGGCGAGGTTCTGCTTGAAGGGTCCGTAGAAGCGGTGGAGCATGTCGACCCAGTCGAGGTGCTCTTCCTCGATCTTGTCGAGCTGGCTCTCCATGTCGCGGGTGTAGCCGACGTCCATGATCTCGGGGAAGGCCTCGACGAGCTTGTCGGTGACGACTTCGCCCAGGTCGGTGGCGTAGAAGCGGCGGTCGACCTGCTCGACGTAGGCGCGTTCCTGGATGACGCCGATGATCGAGGCGTAGGTGGAGGGACGGCCGATCCCCTCGCTCTCGAGCATCTTGATGAGGGAGGCTTCGCTGTAGCGTGCCGGGGGCGAGCTGAACTTCTGATGGACGCCGATGCCAAAGGGCGAGAGGGGCGTCTGTTCCTTGAGCGCGGGGAGCGTGAGCTCATCGGCGGCGCTGGGGACGCCGGCGACCTTGTAGAAGCCGTCGAAGACAAGGGTTCGGCCGGTGGCTCGGAAGGTCAGTTCCCGGATCTTCGAGCCATCGGGGCGCGTGCCGCCGCGGCCGCCCTTGATCATGACGGCGGTGGCGTCCCACTGGGCCGGGACCATCTGGCAGGCGATGAAACGGTCCCAGATGAGCTGGTAGAGGCGGAACTGATCGGCGGAGAGCGCGTTCTTGACCTTGGAAGGGGGGAAGTTGACGCTGGTGGGCCTGATCGCCTCGTGTGCTTCCTGGGCGGACTTGTTGGAGGAGGAGAAGAAGTTGGGCTTCTCGGGGATGTAGCGCGAGCCGAAGCTCTTTTCGATGTAGCCGCGGGCCATGTCGAGCGCTTCGCGGGAGAGGTGCGTCGAGTCGGTACGCATGTAGGTGATGAGGCCGACGGGGCCTTCGCCGGGGATCTCGACACCTTCATACAGCTGCTGTGCAGCGCGCATGGTGCGCTGGGCGCCAAAGCCCAGGCGGTTGGCCGCGGCCTGCTGGAGGGTGGAGGTGATGAAGGGGCCGGGGGGACGGACGCTGGTCCGCCTGGTCTCGATCGAGTCGATGCGGTAGGCGACGGCGGGGTCGACGACGCCGGTGACGGTGCGGAGCCAGCGGGCGGGGCCCTTGCCGGCGGGGTCCTCGGTGGTGTAGCCCTTGACCTGGTTCAGGCCCGCCGCGTGTGCAATGGCGCTGACGGCGGCGGTCTGGTCCTGACCCATGGCGACCTCGAGCGCATCCTTCCCGGAGAAGGCGCTGCCGGGGGTGGTGAGGTCGAACTTCTCGCCGTCGATCTCGACGAGTTCGCCGCGGATGCCGCCGTGCTCGGAGAGCCAGGCGTTCTGGGCCTTGAGAGAACGACCGTTCCCCTTCTCGTCGCGTGCACTGAGGTAGGCGGCCCACTGGGGCGCGAGTTTGTGTGCATCGGCCTGGGAGAGCGAGAAGTCGGCGACGATCTGCCAGGATTCATCGGGCACGAAGCTGCGGATCTGGCGCTCGCGTTCGACGACGAGGCGGACGGCGACGCTCTGGACGCGTCCGGCCGAAAGCCCGCGTGCAACCTTCTTCCAGAGCAGGGGCGAGACCTGGTATCCGACGATGCGGTCGACGATTCGGCGGGCCTGCTGCGCGTTGACACGGTCCTCATCGATCGGGTGTGGATTCTGAAAAGCCCGCTCGATCTCGCTCTTGGTGATGGCGGGGAAGATGACGCGCTTGGCGGCCTTGGACTCGATGCCGATCTCCTGAGCCAGGTGCCAGGCGATCGCTTCTCCCTCGCGGTCCAAGTCGGTTGCGAACCAGACGTTGCCGCCGGTGGTCAGGGCGTCCTTGGCGGCTCGCTTGAGGTCGGTGACGACCTTCTCCTTGCCGGGGAGGACCTGGTAGGTGGGCGCGAAGTCGTGCTCGAGATCGACGCCCGGGACGGGGGACCTTGCGACCTTGACGGTGGGCTTTGGCTTCTTACCCGCGGCCTTCTCGGCGGCCTTTTGCTCGGCGGACTTCTTGGCTTCCTTGCTGGGGAGATCTCGGACGTGGCCGACGCTGGCCATCACCAGGTACTGGCCTCCCAGGTACTTGTTGATGGTCTTGGCCTTGGCGGGGGATTCGACGATGACGAGGTCTTTGCCCTTGGCGGCGCCGGCGGTGTAGCTGAAGGACTTGAAGGATCGGCCTCCCTTGGCGGATCGGCCTCCACGCGCGGGCGCACCGCCGTCGCTGGTGGGTGCCTTTGAGGCGGGAGATGAGGAAGAGGACTTTGCCATGGGGTACTGATTTCCTGGCCGGCCCGGTGGCAGATCGATGGAGATCGATATGCCGGATTTTCGGAGAACTCTTTCGTACGCCCGCTGATGTGAGGTACTCTGCACACGGCGCTGGCGTTCAGAAAAGGGAGATCGGGGAGGGTTGTCAAGTGAGGGGATGCCGGCCAATCCTTCATATTTGCATTTTGTTTGTATAAATCCTTTGACCAGAAAACTTGTAGACCTCCCGACATCGCGGTATAGTATGGGCGTCGTCAGAAAACCCCGTGTGCGCACGAGGTTTCCGGTCGACACGACAACTTCCATTGCCCCCGGAAGGGCGGCGAGTGTGCTTCGGTACCTCGCCGCCTGCTTTTTTTTCTCGATGCTCGATGTCCGGGGTTTTTGCGACTGCCCATGTGCGGAGTGGATGGGGGAAAGGCGGGGAGGCAACCCGTTTCATTGTTTTCTGAAAGTTCGATTGATTGGTGCGTGGGGGGGACTCATACTTCCTTTGTGCACACTGACTCCAAGGACAGTTCCATCCGTGAGCCGCGGTCGCTGCAGGAGGCGCAGGATCGTTTCATCGCGGTGTGGGGGCAGATGGGGAGCGTGTGGGGGATCAGCCGGACGATGGCGGAAGTGCACGCACTGCTTTACATCACGGACGAACCGATGTGCACGGACGACGTGATGGAGCGGCTTCAGATCAGTCGCGGGAACGCGTCGATGTCGCTGCGGGCGCTGGTCGACTGGGGGATCGTGGAGCGGTCGCACAAGCGGGGGGACCGCAAGGAGTATTTCCGGGCGGAGCAGGACGCGTGGGCGATGGCGCGGGCGATCGTGCGTGAGCGGCTGAAGCGCGAGGTGGACCCGCTTGTGGGGAGCCTGTACGAGATCCGCGACATGACGCGCAAGCCGGCGAAGACTCCGCGCAAGGGGGGCGGGGCTGGTGCGGACCAGATCGATGAGCACCACCGCCGCGTGGATGAACTGATCGAGTTGTTCCTGACGCTCCAGCGGGTGAGCCAGGCGTTCGTGGGTCCGGCGGGGCGGGGCGTCCAGGCGGCGGTGTCGCTGCTCAATTCGCCGATCATCGCGAGCCTCAGGAGCAAGGGGCGCGACACGGCCGATGCATCCGGGCAGGATGGTCAGCGGACATCATGAGCACGCTTGGCCGCCAATCTCCGGGCGTTTCCTCGCCGCTGCGCGTCGAGGCCGCGAGTTCATCGCCGGGCGTGGAGCGGGTCTTTGAGGCTTCGTGGCTCGTGTCGCGGCGCGCACTTGGCACATCCCGGCCCGACTTCACGCTGCTGGGCTCAGGCCCGGAAGTGGTGCTGCGGTGGCAGGTCTGCGTTCAAGAGGTTGATGGAGCGTGGTCACTCTCTCGTGCATCCGCCGTGGTGGGTGGTTCGCCGCGGGGCGGGGACATCGTGATCCTTGCCCTTGATGCGGAGTCGGCGGGGCACGAGCTTGCGGTCGTGGTGGATCGGGCCGCGATGCTGATTTCGCTGCGTCTATGCACGGGCGGGAGAGAAGTGCTTTCGCTCAGCGTGCCGGTCGATTCGGCGGGGCCTGCGTATGCACGGACGAGCCTGCTGTGGGCGGCGGGCCCGGATGGGCTCGGGGTGGGGGGCGGGCGGTACGAATTGGAGCGGGTGGTCGTTGAGATGGTGGGCGGGAACTAGGTTTGCCGGACGGGAACAGGCCGGCCGAGGGGGTTGCAAGCGTACAGGCGATGGACACGGGTGATCGTTCGCGCCCGCCGGGCGAATCTGTCTATTGATTCACGGAGGGGGGATGCACTCCGGGCGCTGCGGCATGACTGGCGGTGATTTGTGCGAGGTATCGTGGGGGGAAGGCGCTATAACACGCGGGCGAACCGAACGGCAGTATGCCTACCTTCCGAGCATGCGCATTCTGCTCACCAATGACGACGGTCTGACGGCTCCTGGCATCGTGGCGCTGCACGATGCGCTGGTGGATGTGAACGGGAAGTTCGGGGGTCTGCTGGGGGACAACCGCGACACGACGACGCGGTCGCCCAGGTCGGTCGTGCACACGGTGGCGCCGATGACGGTGCAGTCGGCGACGAGCCACGGCGTGACGTTTCACACGCCGCTGATGACCAAGCAAATGCAGGTGACGCCGACGATGCGCGGGACGGCGGTGGATGGCCGGCCGGCCGACTGCGTGAAGGTGGCGATCTCCTCGCTGTGGCCGGAGACATTCGGGGCGGGATCACGGCCTGACCTTGTGATCTCGGGGATGAACGCGGGCGCGAACTGCGGGGTCAACGTGATTTACTCGGGGACGGTGGCGGCGGCGATCGAGGCGGCCTTTCTGGGTGTGCCGTCGATCGCGGTGAGCCTGCTGATCGGGAAGGGGACGCCGCGGTTTGACGTGGCGGCGGAGCATGGGAGGCGGGTGATCGAGATGCTGATCCGCGAGCGGCTGCCCAGGCCGCACGAGTGCCTGAGCATCAACATTCCGCTGACGGAGGAGGAGGGTCCGATGCCCCCGGTGCGGGTGTGCCCGATGAACACGCACGGGCTGGTGGACAAGTATGAGCGGCGGGTGAGCCCGGGGGGCGAGGTCTACTTCTGGGCGGCGGGTCACGGGCTTGATTTCCAGGCGACGGAGCCTGAATCGGACGTGGGGCTGCTCAAGAGCGGGCACATCACGGTGACGCCGCTGCGGTATGACCTGACGCGGCATGA
>DATGXW010000006.1:0-2509 GCA_035298585.1 Phycisphaerales bacterium | reverse complement strand
GTTCACCCCTTTGCCGGCACCTCGTCGAGCCGGGCATCGCAGGAAGGCGTCTGGGTGGAGCGGGGGCTGATCGGCCAGAAGACCAAGTCGGGCAAAGGGTACTTCACGCCCGATGTCCGGTTCTTCATCGAGCAGGTCAACGAAGGCGGCGTGATCCGGCAGGCGGGTTCATCGGGCGCGGCGAGCACCGACGGGACATACCCCGACCTGGTGGACGCCTTCGGCCAGCCGCTGTTGATCTGGATCGAGGATGACTCGGCGGTCGGCAAGGTTTCCAAGGATTCGAACGGCACGTCGAACAACTTCGCACGCATCCGTTCGAATGAGCGGCCCGCGCGGCATTACTGGAACTCCAACGCGGCCTTCCTGAAGGCCACCCAGTTTGGAAAGAAGGTCGTGGACAACGACACCGAGAGCCTCCTTGGTTCTCAGATGTCGGAGACCGACCGGGTCGACACGATGACGGGTCTGCTCGGCAACACCGCGGCGGCCAACTCGATCGGATCGATCACGACGGCGGCCAACGTGGATGACATCCTGCCCACGGCGTCGCGCGGGAAGATCGTGATCCAGGGCGCGGGGGCGGACGGGACCTTCCTCGGCAAGGGGGACGTCCGGGGCCGCGGCCAGTTCAAGGGCGATGGGATGAAGTACGGGTACAACTTCATTGATCCCGGGACCTCCAACAAGCTTCGCATCGTCGACGGCAAGCCCGAGACGGTGGATGTCGCCGCGAGCTTTGATGATCAGATCGTGGCCGGCGGCTCGTAAGTCATCCACGCCTCCTGAACCCTCGTATCAACCACAGGACCGCGGCCCAGCGCCGCGGTCTTTTCATGGGTCGCCGGTAGAATGGCCTGCGCCATGGGGGAGGTCCGGGGATCATCGCCGGTTCGGAGTGCACGGGTGCGCGTGATGTGCATCTTTGTGCTCTTGCTCGCGGGGCTTGGCGCGGCTCGCGCGAGCCAGGGGTTGACGGGCTGGATTGATGTGCACATGGCGGGGTGGTTCGTGCTGCCGGGCGTCATGGGGATTGCCGGGGCGTTGTGCAGCGCGCTTTGGGTACGGCGTGTGCTGCTGGGGCTGGCGGTCGTCATGCTGGGCGCTGGGTGGTGGGTGCTGCGCTCGACGCCGTCGCCGGGGACGCTCTTTGATGTATTGAGCGTGCAGACGGGGGACGCACCGATCGTGGTGACGGTGCAAGGACGATTGCGGACACGGCCGGAATCCGGGCCCGAGGGCCAGGCTGCGCTCTCGCCGTACATGGCGTACACGCCGGCAGCGCGGTTTGAACTGGCGGTGGAGCGGATTCGGACCGAGCGAGGATGGGTGAGGGCGGAGGGAATGCTCCTGGTGCGCGTGCTGGGCGTGGATGGCGTCGAGCGACTGACGATCACCTCGGATGTGGATTCTCCGGGCGCGGGTGACCGGGTGGTGCTGACGGGACGCGCACAGGGGATCGCGGGGCCCTTGAACCCGGGGAGCGCGGATGCACAGGCGTGGGCGGTGCAGGCCGGGGTGGCGGGAACGCTGATGCTCGATGATCCGCGGCTGATTGAAAAGCTGCCGGCGTACGACGATTCGTGGCGGGGACGTGCACTGGGCCGGGTGCTTTCGACTCGGGCGCGGCTGGTGATGATGGCGGAGGATGCACTCAGGCCTCCGGAGGCTTGGCGGCGGCGTGGATTGCCGAATTCGCCCGAGCGTGTGAACATGCAGGAAGCGGCGGCGCTGGTTGATTCACTGGTGCTGGGCGTCGATGAACCGCGGCAGGAGGAAGTGCAGCGGAGATTCACGCGCCTTGGCGTGGTGCACGTGCTGGCGATCTCGGGGTATCACGTCGCGGTCTTGGCGGGGATCCTGGCGCTGACGCTGCGGGTGACGGGGGACCGCGGACGCCTGGAAGGACTCCTGATTGCGGCGGGTGTCGTGCTGTACCTGGCCATAGTGCCCGCATCATCGCCGGTGATCCGGGCGGGGCTGTGCATCAGCGCGGTGCTTGTGTCGAGGATGATCGGCAGACGATACGACCCCTTGTGCACACTGCTGTGGGCGGGGATCGGGCTGATGCTGTGGAGGCCGGGGGAGGTCTTCACGCTGGGGTACATTTTGAGCGTCGGGCTGTGCATCCTGCTGGTCGCGGTCGGGCGGCGCGTGCACACGCGGCTTGCGGGTCCAACCCTGCGGGGGCTCATCAGGCCGAGGAGGACGTGGCTGGGAGAAGCTCGCACGGCGATCGGAACGTTTTTGACGGCGACGGTTCTCTGCTGGCTCATCTCGATGCCGATCATCGCGTGGTGGACGGGGTGGTGTTCACCCGTCACGATCCTGGCGTCGGTGGTCATCGTGCCTTTGGTCTCAGCGCTGCTGGTGATGGGGCTTGTGCAGGTGGTGCTGGTGCTCGGGCTTGTGTGCACCGTGGGCTGGGTAGCGCCCGGGGTGGTGGAAGACGTGCGCGAGATGGGGGCGTATGTCCTGCACGGCGCGGGCGCGGGGGTTTTATGGCTGG
>DATGXW010000005.1:0-3691 GCA_035298585.1 Phycisphaerales bacterium | reverse complement strand
ATCATGAACGCCTTCATGAATTTCGCTTCATCACCCCTGCCCCCGCCCCGCCGCGCGGTACGCTGACTTCGCCGTGGTGACCCTCCGCACGTGTGCATACCGCAGGTCACCCCGGCGGGACCTGGACTGGGAGCTGCATGTCAGATCGAGACAGAATCAACATTCTGCTGGTCGATGACCGACTCGGCTCACTTCCCGCGCTGGAAGCAATCCTCGGCGAACTCGACGAAACGCTCCTCAACGCACAGTCCGTCGACGACGCCCTGCGCCACCTCCTCACCACCGATATCGCCCTCGTCCTCATCAACGCCTCCAACCCCGCCCTCGACGGCTTCGAACTCGCCGAAACCATCCGACGCCATCCCCGCTACCACCGCACCGCCATCATGTTCCTCTCGGCCGTCCACCTCGCCGACCAGGACAAGGTCCGTGCATACGCCCTCGGCGCGGTCGACTTCCTCGAGTCACCCGTCATCCCCCAGGTCCTCCGCGCCAAGGTCTCCGTCTTCACCGAGCTCTACCGCAAGACCCGCCAGCTCGAGCACATGAACTCCGAGCTTGAGCTCCGCGTCGCCGATCGCACCGCCGACCTCGAAGCCTCCGCCGCCAAGCTCAGGACCAGCGAACGCCGCTACCGCGACCTCGTCCAAGGCCTCTCCGCCGCCGTCTACACCTGCGACAACCAGGGACGCATCACCCTCTACAACCAGGCCGCCGCCGACCTCTGGGGACAGGAGCCCGTCGTCGGCCAGACCATGTGGTGCGGCGCATTCCGCGCCTTCAACGCCGACGGCTCACCCGTCAAGCTCGACGATTGCCCCATGGCCGCCGCCATCCGCCGAGGAGAGCCCGTCCCCGCGGGCGAACTCATCATCGAACGACCCGATGGCTCCCGGCGCTACGTCAAGCCCTCCCCCAAGCCCATGTGGAACGACGACGGCCAGATCATCGGCGCCGTCAACCTCCTCGAAGACATCACCGACACCAAGGCCGCCGAGTCCGTCCGCACACTCCTGGCCGCCATCGTCGCCTCCTCCGACGACGCAATCCTCAGCAAGACCCTCGACGGCACCATCACCTCCTGGAACGCCGGCGCCCAGCGCATGTTCGGCTACGCCCCCGAGGAGGTCGTCGCACGCTCCATCTTCCTCATCGTCCCCCAGGATCAGCATGACACCGAGCGCGAGATCCTCGCCCGCATCGGTCGCGGCGAGCACATCAAGCACTTTGAAACCTCCCGCGTCACCAAGGATGGACGCGTCATCAGCATCTCACTCTCGATCTCACCCGTCCGCGACGCCTCGGGCGCCATCGTCGGCGCCTCGGCCGTCTCGCGCGACATCAGCGAACGCAAGAAGGCCGAGGCCATCCTCGCCCGCGACCGCGAGGAACTCGAACGCCTCGTCCAGGAACGCACCGCCGAGCTCGAACTCTCCAACCAGCGCCTCCGCACCAGCGACCGCCTCGCCATGATCGGCACCCTCGCCGCCGGTCTTGGCCACGACATGGGAAACCTCCTCCTCCCCATCCGCATGCGCCTCGACGCCATGGACGCCATGGAGATCCCCCACGAGATCAAGGAAGACCTCGCCGCCATCCGCCAGGCCTCGGAATACCTCCAGAAGCTTGCCGCAAGCCTCCGCCTCCTCTCCCTTGATGCACACGCCGACCGACCCGGCGAATCATCCACCCGCCTTGCCCTCTGGTGGCCCGAAGCCGCCGCCATGATCCGAAACAGCGTCCCACGCTCCGTCGCGCTCAGCGCTGACATCCCCGCCTCGCTCCCCGCCGTCAGCGTCGGACCCGCCGCGCTCACCCAGATGCTCTTCAACCTCGTCCAGAACGCCGGCGATGCGCTCCGCAACGTCGCCGGAGGACGCATCGACCTCGCCGCCTCCTTCAACCCCTCCACCAGCCGCATCCTCATCACCGTCCGGGACAACGGACCCGGCATGACCGACGAGGCCCGCCGGCGCTGCCTCGAACCCTTCTTCACCACCAAGACCCGCGGGCTCAGCACCGGCCTTGGCCTCTCGCTCGTCAACAGCCTCGTCAAGAGCTGCGGCGGACAGATCTCCCTCGACACCTCCCCCGGCGCCGGCACCCTCTTCACCCTCGAACTCCCCGCCCTCAAGCCCGCCGAGGCGCCCCCGCCCGTCCTCGCGCCCGGCCTCCGACACGCCTTCCTCACCATGGCCGACGCACGGCTCGCCGCACACGGCCAGTGGGTCCTCCGCTCCATGGGCTACGAGGTCGGCCGCGACACCCTCGATTCGTGCACCATCTGGGTCACCGACGGCGCGTCACCCTTCGCACACGAAAAGGCGGTCCAGTATCTCAACGCCGACAAGTCCCGCCGCGTCGTCGTCCTCGACGACCGCCCATGCCACGCCCACGCTCCCCAACCGCCGCACGACAACCCCCGCCTCACGTACATCGGCCGGGGCATCAAGCCCTCCGCCATGAAGAACGCACTGATCGAGGCGCTGCGAAGCTGCGCTGAGGTGTCCGCCGAATGATCGATACGCACCGACCACTCCGCGTCCTCTGTGTCGACGACAACGACCTCGTCGCCCGCTCCCTCTCCCGCCGCGTCCGCCAGGAGCAAGGCCTCGACTGGCTCGGCGTCATCACCGACACCTCACGCATCTCTGAACGCGTCGTCGAGAGCGCACCCGACATCGTCCTCATGGATATCGACATGCCCGGCGTCGACACCTTCGGCATCGTCGATGAACTCGCCTCCAGGCTCCCCACCGCCCGCATCGTCATGTTCAGCGGACACATCGACGCCGGCTACATCCAGCGTGCACTCGACAGCAGCGCCTGGGGCTACCTCTCCAAGCACGACGACGTCTCCAACCTCATCAGCAGCATCCGCCGCGTCGGAAACGGTGAAATCGTCTTCAGCCGCGATGTCGAAGCCGTCCGCGACCGGCTCCTCGAACAGCTCCGCCCCGGCAGCGCTGACGAAAACACCTCTACCCCGCTCCACGCCTCCACCACCTCATTCGCCGCCCCTGCCCCAAGGCAGTCAACCACGGCTTCCGCATCCTCGACTGTCTCCCCCGCCGCACCCTCGCAACCATCCGCCCCCGACCCCGACCGCCAGATCAAGGTCATCGTCGTCGACGATGAGCCAAGGCTCTGCACCGCCTGGTCCCGCATCCTCCGCTCACAACCCGACTTCTCACTCGTCGCCTCCCTCCACGCCGCCGACGAACTCGAATCACACGTCCAGCAGCACCAACCCGACGTCATCCTCCTCGACCTCTCCATGCCAGGCCTCCCACCCCTCGACGCACTCCGCATGTGCATCTCCCGCTTCCCCTCCACACGCTTCCTCATCTACAGCGGCCACCACGACCGCGACACCGCCCAGCGTGTCGCCGACGCCGGCGCCCATGGCCTCGTCGACAAGCTCGAAGCCCCCGACGCCATCATCACCGCCATGCGCAACATCGCCGCCGGCGGCAAGGCCTTTGCCTTCTCCATCACAACCCCCACAACCCCCACAACCCCCACCATCCCCGCACGCGGCTGATCTCGCCAACCCAACCTTGTACGATCCCCGCACTCGCTCCCACCCGTGTGCATCTCCTCCCTCGCGCCCATCCCCCACCCAAGGCCCACCCCGTGCTCCTCCTCACCACCGCAGCCGCACTCTCCCTCCTCCTCCCTCCCCTCGATC
>DATGXW010000004.1:0-3106 GCA_035298585.1 Phycisphaerales bacterium | reverse complement strand
CTCACCGCCAACAACGCCCTCCGCGCCATCATCGCCCTGGGCGCGGTCGTCAGCACACCCCACATCGAGTCCCCCCGCCACGCCGAGACCATCCGCAAAGCCGCCACCACACTGATAAACGCGCAGCGCCAGCAAGCGCCTACCCCTTCTCCTCTTCCTCTGCCCTTGGCCTCTTCTCCCTCTCCCTCTCCCTCTTCCTCTTCCCCTCCGTCCTCTCCCTCCTCTTCTTCTTCCCCCTCCCCCTCTCCTGTGTTCCCCTCCTCCTCATCCCCCTCTTCATCCCCCCTCCCCTCCACCCACCCTCTCTCCCACCTCCACATCCCCACCTTCTCCGATCTCCCCACACCCACCATCCCGCGCTTCAAGCCTCACATCCACGCCTCCCCCTGATCTCCCTCTCCGATCCATCCCATCCGTGCAATCCGTGGCCGTCTCTGTCTTCCCTCCGATCCGCGTCCCTCCGCGTTCATCCGCGGCCATTCCCCTCTTCCTCTCCTTCGCTCGCGCCTCAGGTTCGTTCCGCGGCCCCATCCGATCCGTCCCATCCGTGCAATCCGTGAGGCATCAAGGCATCAAGGCATCAAGGCATCAAGGCATCAAGGCATCAAGGCATCAAGGCAGTGAGCGTGTGATGCCTGCCCCGGGCTCAAAGCAGCCCGGAGCAGGGCACCCGGCAAGAACATGAGGCGGGCACCCGGCACCCGGGAGCGGAGCGGGGCACTCGCGGGGTGGGTGGTGAGGGACGCTACGCTTGGTGTGCATGGAAGAGGCGGCGATCTACACCGAGGGTTTGACGCGGCGGTATGGGGCTCGGCGGGGCATTGAAGATGTCAATCTCCGTGTGCCGCGGGGGTCGTTGTACGGCTTTCTGGGTCCCAACGGGGCGGGGAAGACGACGACGATCCGTGTGCTGCTGGGGCTCATGCGGCCGACGGCGGGCGCAGCGCGGGTGCTGGGGCTGGATGCGTGGAAGCACTCGCGCGAGGTCAAGTCGCAGCTTGGGTACATCCCGGGGGATCTGCGGCTCTACCCGTGGCTGAACGGGAGGATGGCGGTCTCGCTCTTTGGCTCGATCCGCGGGATCGACATGTCGGCCAAGGCGCGGGAGCTTGCCGAGATGTTCGAGCTCGACCTGGGCGTGAAGGTCCGGCGCATGTCGCGGGGGATGCGGCAGAAGCTGGGGCTTGTGCTCTCGCTCGCGCCCGAGCCCAGGCTGCTGATCCTGGATGAACCGACGAGTGCACTTGACCCTTTGATGCAGGACCGGTTGCAGGACTACTTGCAGCAGGTGGCGGCCGGGGGGACGACGGTGTTCTTCTCAAGCCACACGCTGGGCGAGGTGGAGCGGCTGTGCGAGCGGGTGGCGATCGTGCGCGAAGGAAGGATTGTGGCCGATGACACGCTGGCTGCACTCAAGCGCAAGGCGGGGCACGAGGTCGAGATCCAGTGGAGGGGGAATGGTGGACATGGGGTGGACGTGGCGCCGGGGCTGGTGCTCTCGTCGCGGAGCGACGTCGCGTGGAGCGGGATGTTCCACGGCGAGATCGAGGTGCTGACGGGGTGGCTTGCGGGCAAGCGGGTGGAGGATGTGATGATCCGCCGGCCGGATCTTGAGACGCTCTTTCGCAAGTACTACGTGGGGAACGAGGCGTCGTGAGATGAACGGGTCGGGCTTGCTTGTGGGGCTTGGTTGGCCCAGGCCCGCGCGGGGGGCTTGCGGGGCGGTATCTGTCGCGTGATCGGCGGGGAGTTGCATGAGGCGAGCGATGATCAACCTTGGCTTGGTGCGGCGGGCATGGCTGGAGACGCGGGGCGCGACGCTGACGTTCGGCGTGTGCGGGCTGCTGGTGGCGACGCTGCTGCACTTTGCGCTGCCGCGGTTTCAGAAGAGCATCGAGGTTCCATCGGTCGCGGCGTCGCGGATCTCCTCGAACCTGAGCAGCATCCGCAGCGCGATGCTGGGGACGGACGTGAGCGATGCGCCGGGGCGGGAGATCGCGGCGGCGGTGGCGTGGTCGCACCCGTTTTTTCTGGCGCTGGTGTTTGCCCACATCGTGACGGTGTCGACGCGGGTGCCGGCGGGTGAGGCGGACAAGGGAACGCTGGATGTGCTGCTGGGGCTGCCGGTCTCGCGGTGGGAGCTGTTCATCTCCGAGACGGTGGTGATGATCTTCACGGCGGGGATGGTGCTGCTGCTGGCATTGATCGGGAGCCGGATCGGGAACCACTTTGCGCCCGAGGGGATGACGCCGGGGCTGGGGGCGGTGGCGCCTGCACTTGGGAACCTGTTCGTGCTGACGCTGGCGGTGGGCGCGGTGGGGATGCTGAGCGCGACGGTGACGGACCGGCGGATGCGTGCGGTGGCGGCGGTATTGATCGTGATCGTGGCGTCGCTCCTGCTCAACTACCTGCAGCTCTTGTGGGAACCGGCCAAGCGGCTCTCGTTCCTGGGGCTTTTGAATTACTATCGGCCGATCTGGTCGCTGCGGACGGGTGAGTGGGCGTGGCGTGACATCGGGATCCTGTGCGGGATCGCGGGGACGCTGTGGGTGGGCGCGGGGGTGTGGTTTTCGAGGCGTGATCTGAGCACGACGTGAGGCGGTGCGGGCGGGCACCGGACGGGGTCAGTCGCCCTCGGCGATGAAATGCCGGATCTGTTCGTGCTCGTAGAGCTCATCCATGTATTCGGCGATGAGGTTGGCGTAGTCGTCGGGTGACTGGGGGTTTTCCGGCCAGCGGGCGCGGATGTCCTCGACGGGGTGGATGCGGATGGACTGGGTGACGCCCTTGATGCGTTTTTTGCCGAAGAGGGTGTATTCGGGCTCGCCAGCGCCGGGCTCGCGTTCCCACCAGACTTCGAGGACGTGGTAGAGGAAATCGCCGACTGCACACCCGATGGCGTGGGTCAATTCGGCCTGCGAGGGGCGCTTATCGTGCGGTTGCCTGGCCCACCACATGATGAGCCGGTCGGCGAGGTCGGGTGTGTCCTCACCATCGGCGGGGGTGATCCTGGCGACATCGCGGACGAGCGCGATGAAGCGGTCGATGCCGGCGAAGATGGCGGATTCGTCGGAGGGCGAGAGGGGCATGGGGGGGCGGGAGGGCA
>DATGXW010000003.1:0-1925 GCA_035298585.1 Phycisphaerales bacterium | reverse complement strand
AGGCCCGCCGTGGCGACGCCCAGCCAGCGGTGTGCGTTCAGGAGCCAAGCCGAGGTCCCGCCGTACCCGGCCGATTCAGCGCTGCTCCAGCCCAGGACCGCGGCCGCGATCGCGCCCATGGTTCCCAGCAGCAGACACAGGACCGAGGCGGGTGAGGGGTGATAACTGCCTCGACGCAGCCGGAAGCACTCGAAGATGAGCGCGACCACCAGGAGCGCGATTGGAAAATGGACCACCATCGGGTGCAGCTTGCCGGCGGCGATCCACACGCGCTCGGCGGCCGGTGCGGCTGCGGCGGCCGACGCCGCCGGCACCGCGATCGCGGCCGAGGCGACGAATCCGAGGGTGAATGCACATGCCAGAAATGGCAGCGAAAGGGCGCGTGAACGGTCCGTGCTCATCGCCGGGCACTATACCCGAACGGAGCCCCCGCACCAAGGGGTTTGGAGTTCAGGAAGTACGCTCCCCGGCGGGGGTTTGATGTACGGGCCGTGGCCTGGGAATCGCCTCTCCCGCCTGTCGCGGTCTGCAGACGGCGAGCCGCACGCCCTCCTACCGCCTGATGTTCAGGATCGAGTGCCGGATCCCCCATCGGGCGATCTTCTCACCATCATCAAAGTCGCGCATCGGCACGGGGTCGATGCCCAGGCCGTTGTGTGCGGTCTGGAGCATGTTGTTGGTGCCGCCGGCATCCCAGCGGTAGGAGTACACCGCGCCCTGCGGACCCACGGCAAAGGCGACGGGCGCGCGCGAGCGCGTCCAGACGTCGTACATCATGCACGTGAGCCAGCCTTCGTCGAGACCCTGGTTCCCGACCTTGGTGGTGCGGTAGGCGATCATCTGTCCCGAGAGGTCCGCGCCGCCCTGGTGGAAGATCGTGAGCTGGCCGCCCGGAGAGAAGGCCACGACCGGCTTTGTACAGCACCCGTTGCCCGACCCCTCACCGCGCGTCCACCGCGTCTCCTGCTCCCACAGGCGATCGCCGCGCGGCACCATCCACGTGACGCGCATCGCAAACTGCGAGCCGTGGGAGTTGGTCATCGAGGTGACCATCAGCACGCGGCCATCCTTGGGATCCACCACCAGCCCCGGCGCCACCAGCGAGCGCGTCTCGAAGCGCTGGGGTGGGGTTGTCACGGGCTTGGAGAAGTCGCCTCCCGCGAACGAGAGCCAGCGGTATTCGAGGATGTTGTCATCCCCGCGCGACACGAGCAGGACGCGGTCGCCGACGCGGCAGGCGCTCAGCTCGCTGGTGGGCACATCCGCCAGCTTCGCCGGCGTGCCGAAGGAGCTTGCATCAAACTTCGTGACGTGCCACCCCCAGATGTGGTGGTGGAAGATCAGCCCGTGATCGGTCCCGCCGAGCATGATGGGCTCGCGCTCGGTCGCCGACATGGGCATCACGCGCTTGTCGGTCCACTCCTCGTTGCCCTTGTAGGACTTCATCCACAGATGGTCCTTGGTGAGGTCGGCCGCGAGCAGGTACAGCGTGTCGCCCACGTACGCGAGCGAAGGGCCCGACCCCACCGTCTCGTGATTCCTGCGGATTCCCCCGTGCGTCGAGCCCCCGTAGTTGACGTCCGCCTCGACAACGCCCTCATCGAACGTGCCGCTGTGGTTCCAGTCGATGAGTGTCGTCCCATCTCCGTTGTCCTTGAGCGTGTAACGGAATGGCCAGTTGGCCAGGTACTTCACGCGCTCATAGGGGTACGGCAGCTTCTCCACCAGTTGCTTCTCGTCGAGCACCGTGCCGCGGAACTCGCCCGAGGAGAACCTGATCTTGTTCCCGTCCCCGTCGAGGCTGTAGCTGAAGGCGTAGTTCATCAGCGATGGGTACAGCGGACACCACGCCGCCTCCGAGTCTCCCTCGTGCGAGAGCGAAAGCTGGTGCCCGAACTCGTGTGCAATCACCGCCCACCCCGCCC
>DATGXW010000002.1:0-2132 GCA_035298585.1 Phycisphaerales bacterium | reverse complement strand
GATGTACGTCTCCCATCCGGCATCGTGCACATTCCCTCAACACGCCAAGAACCACCACCCCAGCGAGCCGCCGCGAACATCCATCCACCACGCCCGGGCCAGCGTAGACCCACGCCTGAAGTTCCCGCGGTATCACCCCATACACCGCCAAGCCCTTGCTCGCCTCAAGGTTATCGAACGTTCCCGCTCCCCCTCCCCCCATTCCCAGCCGGTTCCCCCCGGCGTTCATTCCTCCCACGCCCCCCACACATGCACGCCCCCGCACACGCAAATTCCGATGCAGCCGGCCCCGCCACAGGTTCCATCTCGACCACCTGTACGACCCCTCCCTCCCCGGCACGCTCCCCCAAAGAGCCATCACCCTGCTCCCGCTCAATCCCCGACCCCTGGCGACCGACAGATCACCCGTACAGGTTGACGGTGCGGACCGATCGGCTACCCTATGCACCCGGACCACTGGCACCCCCAGTGCACCCGGCCCGCCAGCAATGGCCGTTTCGGGCAAATAGCTCAATTGGTAGAGCATGGCATTGAAAATGCCAGGGTTCCCGGTTCAAGTCCGGGTTTGCCCACTTCAAAGGGCTCCGCCTCGCCGCGGGGCCCTCTTTCGTTTTGCATATCCCGCCAAAAATCAAAGACTTACACGTGGCGAGCTCCCGCCGGAAGTTGGTCGAACGACGTTCGCGTTCCAGCCCATCCATGTGCAGCCATTCGCCGCGATCGCTCCACGCCAAACCAGCGCATCAGAGCCTGCGGCAACCCCGTGCACAGACTGATGCAAGACCACCGCGCAGTTCGCGCGATTTGCCCAGCGAGCAGCGGAGCACATGGTGTTGAATCGCAAGAGATAGGTAGCTCGCGGAGCAGTTCGATCCCGCGATGTACACGCACACCGGTCATGTGCATCACGCCCTCACATCGCGGCTCACGCACTCCGGCGCAACATGAAGCATCCGGTGAATTTCCCTTCATCCGATCTTGAAGATGTGCACGCGGCGTTACGCTGCTCATCGCCCTCGCGCTGCACGCGGGGTTGATGATGGCGGATATACGCACCATCAAACCCGCTCCGCGCTGTGTGCATCATCTCCAGCATTCCCCCTTGGGAGTGTCGATCCACTGGATACCCCGGGAGCATCTCGCGCATGTCCAGCCCCACGCAGGTCGAAACCCCCACGCAGGCGGAAGCTCCCACGCTCCCCACGCACATGGAAGTCAAAGCCGTCGCGGTGGTGGAAGAACGCAGCACCGTCACCGGCGATGAGCTGCGCGAGCTCCTGCGTGTGCTCCAATCGCTCGACGCGGGCGACTTCTCCGTCCGCCTCCCCGGGGATTGGACCGGGCTGATGGGCAAGATCGCCGACAGCGTCAACTCCATCGTCGCGACCAACGCACGCATGGCCACCGAGATCGACCGCGTCGGAGAGGTCGTCGGTCGCCAGGGCAAGACCCGCCAGCGTGCCCGCTTCGGCCGAACCACCGGCGCGTGGATCGAGATGGAAACCTCGGTCAACATGCTCGTCGATGACCTCCTGCGACCCACCGCCGAGATCACCCGCGCCATCGCCGCCGTGGCCCAGGGCGACCTCCAGGAAACCGTCCGGCTCGACCTCGACGGCCGCCCCCTCGAAGGCGAGTTCCTCCGCTCCGCCACGATCGTCAACACCATGATCCAGCAACTCGCGGTCTTCACTTCAGAAGTGACGCGCGTCGCCCGCGAGGTCGGCACCGACGGCAAGCTCGGCGGCCAGGCCCAGGTCCGCGAGGTCTCGGGCGTGTGGAAGGACCTGACCGAATCCGTCAACTCGATGGCGAGCAACCTGACCGCGCAGGTCCGCAACATCGCCGACGTCACCATCGCCGTCGCCCGTGGCGACCTTTCCCGCAAGATCACCGTCGACGTCAAGGGCGAGATCCTCCAGCTCAAGGAAGCCATCAACACGATGGTGGACCAGCTCCGCTCCTTTGCCTCCGAGGTGACGCGCGTCGCCCGCGAGGTCGGCACCGACGGCAAGCTCGGCGGCCAGGCCGTCGTCCCCGGCGTGGCGGGCACGTGGAAGGATCTCACCGACTCGGTGAACGCGATGGCCGGCAACCTGACATCGCAGGTCCGCAACATCGCTGAAGTCACG
>DATGXW010000001.1:0-2536 GCA_035298585.1 Phycisphaerales bacterium | reverse complement strand
GGCGGCTTGTCGAAGGCGAAGGAGTCCCACTGCGAGGTGTTGACGTGGCCGGGCAGCCACGGGGCGCCCTTGAAGGTCTCGCCGTACTGCGCGACGGCGGCGCGGACGCGTTGGAGCTCGCTGAGCAGGCGGTCGTTGACGGAGAGCTTCTTTTCCTCGGCGCCGATGCCGCGGGCGGCCTTGAACTGCTCGACTTTCTTCTGCTGCTCCTGGACGAAGCGGGGCGCCTCGGGCGCAGGGGGAGCCTGTTCGCCGCAGGAGGTGAGGAGGAGCGCGGGCAGGGTCAGTGCGGTCCAGAGGGTGCGCATGGAAAGACTCCGGGAGACGTCTTGGGATCGGCCGCGGGAGGGGATCGGTGCAGCGGGACGCGCGTGGGTGGGAGTGGAGAGGCGCGGGGGCGATGTTGGTATCGGCACGGGGGACGGAGCGGGCGGTTCTCGGACGCGGTGGCGTTGAGGCCGTACGCTTGCGGCGATCGGCCCGGGGTGCGCGGCGATTGCCGCGGAGAAATGGTCGATAGCACGCGACACGCAGCCGAGGAAGAAGCACGATGAGCGATCAAGCCGCGACGATCCGGACCAAAGTCTCGCCCAAGTGGTTGGGCAAGCAGCTGGTCTTCATCCTGATCGTGACGGGCTTTGCGCTGTGGGCGCTGGCGGACGCGGTGTGGATCTATCCCAAGCGCGGCGAGGAAGCGGCGGAGTTCCTGAAGCTGCAGTACCTGCGGGCCACGCTGGCGCCTGGGGTGCTGGAGAAGGTCGGCGTTGAGGACCCCGCGAACGAGATCGCGACGCTGCGGCTGCGGGATCGCACATCGCTGTCTTCGATCCAGCGGCTGCGGCTCGAATGGCTGGAGGCGCTGCGGAACGCCGGGAAGCTGACGCCCGAGCGCACGAACATCACGCCGGACGTGGCGCGTTCCGAGATGGAGCGGCTGGACAAGTTCTTCGGCAAGGCGGCCCAGCCCAAGCCTTTGTCGCAGTTTGATATCCCGCTGCAGTGGATCATCCTGGTGGTGTGCGGCGCGATTGCGCTGATGATGGTGTGGGTCCTGCTGCGGACGATGGGCACGTCGTACGCGTGGGATCCGGCGACGCGGACGTTGACGCTGCCGAGCGGGGTGGCGGTGGCTCCGGGCGACGTTGAGCTGTTCGACAAGCGCAAGTGGGACAAGTTCCTCTTGTTCCTGAAGATCAAGGCGGGTTCGCACGCGTTGGCGGGCTCGGAAGTGAAGCTGGATCTGCTTCGGTTTGTCCCGCTGGAGGAGTGGGCGCTGGAGATGGAGAAGACGGCGTTCCCGCCGGCGGAGGTGCCACCGGGTGAGGCAAGCCCTTCGGCGATGATGATGACGCAGCCGGGGACCAATCCGGGATGAGATCCCGAGAGCCTCATGCGCGGGCGAGCGGTCGGATGCGGGATGGAGAGAGGTGGGCGGAGCGTGCGTGGGGCGACCTCTGGCTTGCGCGAGAGGCTCTACGGGCCTGCTTTGCAGAACGGACAAACCTATAGTGCATCCGCTCGCACCTTTTGAACGGACACTCCGCGCATGGGTATTGAATCCGCACTTCCCAATGACTGGGTCCTGACCACGCAGCTCAAGCGGGTGATCAACTGGTCGCGCCGCAACAGCATGTGGCCGATGCCGTTCGCGACGGCGTGCTGCGGCATTGAGTTGATGGCGACGGCATCGAGCCGTTACGACGTGGCCCGGTTCGGCATGGAGCGGATGGGTTTCTCGCCCCGCCAGGCGGATCTGATGATCGTGGCGGGCCGCATCGGGATCAAGATGCTTCCGGTGCTGCAGCGTATCTACATGCAGATGACCGAGCCCAAGTGGGTGATCAGCATGGGCGCGTGCGCCTCTACGGGCGGCGTGTTCGACACGTACGCGACGGTGCAGGGGTGCGATCAGTTCATCCCCGTTGATGTCTATGTTCCGGGCTGCCCGCCCCGTCCCGAGCAGTTGCTCGAGGGCATCATGGCGATCCAGAAGATCATCGATCAGGACGGGATTCCGCCGACCGATGGCAGCGGGCGTCGTGCGCCGCTGGGCATCGTGGTGCAGCCGAGCCACCAGATGAAGCCGCAGCCGGTGGGGCTGACGATCTCCTGAGCATGATGGAAGTACGCTGAACGGTGGCCGTACACACCCTGCACGGGTGTTTGCGTTGCGTGGTCGCGCGTGCCGGCGATGCGATTTGTACGAACTCCATGCGAATACGAGTTGATCCCGCGTCGGAGCGTGTGAGGATCATTGTGCCGGAACCCGGATCGGACGCGATGTCCGGGAGGGTGCCATGAAGACGATGATGTGCGGAGCGGTGTTCGCGGCGGCGGCGCAGGCGACGGTGTTGGCGCAGCCGATGCTGACGTGGGATTCACGCGAGGTGTGGGCGCAGATCTGGGGCGCTTCGGTGGATCGCTCGCCGCCGATGGCCTTCGGTCCCTGGATGGACAACGCGCTGCTCGAGAGCGGCGGGCCGGGAGTGCCGCACGCGGCGACGGCGGCATATCAGGAATCGGTGATCACGACGAC